>DFIZ01000079.1 GCA_002372855.1 Bacteroidales bacterium UBA3684 | reverse complement strand
GGGCCGAATTTGGTAGGTGTCGGGGTGGTGTGCGACAGGCACTTGCGGGCGGAGGCATATCCCGGTCATTCTTTTTTTCGGGGGGACATACTATAATGCGCCGTTTCGCGTTAATGGGTGTATGACGAAGACGATATTCCTGGCTGGCGGATGCTTTTGGGGCACGCAGCACTATTTGAAACAGATCAACGGCGTACTGGAGACGCAGACGGGCTTTGCCAACGGCAACACGGCCGAGAAGCAGCGCAGCGGCCCCGGGGGCGTGGTTGTGGAGCGTCCCACCTACGAGCAGGTGTACACCGACCGCACAGGCTATGCCGAGACAGTGCGCGTGGTGTACGACCCCGACGTGCTGCCACTGCGGCGGCTGGTGGAGCTGTATTTCCTCTGCATCGAGCCCACGTCGCTCAACCGGCAGGGCGAGGACGAGGGCACGCGCTACCGCACAGGCATCTACTATATCGACCCCGCGGACTACGGCACCATCGACGATGTCTACCGCGAGGTGCAGCACGGCTACAGCAGCCCGCTGGCGGTGGAAGTGGAGCCCCTGGAGACCTTCACCCCCGCCTCGGAGTACCACCAGGACTACCTGGACAAGCATCCCGACGGGTATTGCCATCTGCCTGAGGCTCTGTTCGAAATGGCGCGCAAGGCGAACAAAAAGTGACCTGCCGGGAGCCGCGGGGAAAAGTTTTTTTCCGACATTTGGAAAAAAGTGCGTATCTTTGCACCCGTTTTTGCACCGTATGCGGATATGGCGTAATTGGTAGCCGCGCAAGACTTAGGATCTTGTTCCGAGAGGAGTGGGGGTTCGAGCCCCCCTATCCGCACTTTGAAATTAAAAATTAAAAAATAAAAATTGAAAAATAGAAGACGGCATACGGTTTTTACGGGCACCCTGCTGAAGAAGGGGGTGGCGTGGCTGTGTTGTCTTTTTTTTATCGCGCACGCGCAAGCGAATTATATATTGCTGCCGATGGACGAGGTGCAGAAGAACCACCTGAAGGCCTACGGCGTGGCTTACTGGAGTCTTGAGCGCGACGTGGAGGTGACGTGGCTGCTCAACTACCGCGGCGGCACCTTCATGATGAAATACGCCGACGCCATCGAGCGCGAATGCAAGCTGCGCGGCGTCAGCTGCGAGGTCATCGCCGACGGCCAGAGCAGCGCCATCCTGAGCCACATTGCCGACCCGGGGGTGAACATGGACGCCGTCAAGCTGCAGAAGGCGCCCAAGATCGCCGTCTACTCGCCCAAGAACAAACTGCCGTGGGACGACGCGGTGACGCTGGTGCTCACCTACGCCGAGATACCCTACGACGTGGTGTACGACGAGGAGGTGATGAGCGGCGTGCTGCCCACCTACGACTGGCTGCACCTGCACCACGAGGACTTCACGGGGCAATACGGCAAGTTCTGGGGCAGCTACCGCAACCAGCAGTGGTACATCGAGGATGTGCGCCAGCAGGAAGCCACGGCCCACAAGCTGGGCTACAGCAAGGTGAGCCAGCTGAAACTCGCCGTGGCGAAGAAGATACGCGACTTCGTGACGGGCGGCGGATTCCTTTTCGCCATGTGCTCGGCGCCGGACAGCTACGACGTGGCCCTGGCGGCCGACGGCGTGGACATCTGCGCCGAAATGTTCGACGGCGACCCCATGCAGCCCAACGCCCAGGAGCTGCTGGACTACAGCAAATGTTTTGCGTTCAAGGATTTCCGCATCAGCCTCAATCCATCGGAATACGAAATATCGACCATCGACATCGACGACCGTTCGCGCCAGAAAGCCGTCAACGAGAAGAACGACTTCTTTGTGCTCTTCGACTTCTCGGCCAAGTGGGACTGGATACCCACGATGCTGACGCAGAACCACACACGGGTGGTGCACGGCTTCATGGGACAGACCACGGCATTCCGCAGCAACCTGGTGAAAACGAGCTGCGTCATCCTGGCCGAGAACAAGGAGCTTGGCGAAGTGCGCTACCTGCACGGCGAATACGGCAAGGGCACCTGGACTTTCCTCGGCGGGCACGACCCCGAGGACTACCGCCACTTCATCGGCGACCCGCCGACCGACCTCTCGCTCTACCCCAACTCGCCGGGCTACCGACTCATACTGAACAACATACTCTTTCCTGCCGCCAAGAAAGAGAAACATAAAACCTGAAGGAAACGAAAATGAAAACAATGAGACATAGCATTGCAACCATCATGCTGCTGCTCGCCGGCCTGACCGCCAATGCCCAGAACGGCAAATGGGAGGTCTACGACACCCGCTCGAGCGACATCTGCGGCAACAACATCTCGGCCATCGCCGCCGACGCCAAAGGCGTGTGGGCCGGCACCTACCAAGGCCTCTGCCGGCTGAAAGGGGCCTCGTGGATGGACTATTCGATGTTCAACGAGAAACTGAAAGACCAATCGGTCAACTGCCTGATGATCGACCAGCGCGGCGTCCTGTGGATCGGCACCGACGACCACGGCGTCATCGAATGGGACGGCACCAACTGGACCGAGCATACCGATGTCACCCGCCGGCTGAAGATGAAGTTCGTCAAGGAGATTGTCATCGACCAGGACGGCGTGACGTGGATCGGCGTCACGCTGGGAGGCCTGGTGAGCTACGACGGCAACGACTGGGAGAAGTACACCCCCGACGACTGCGAACTGCTGAGCGACTTTGTGCTCGACCTGGCCGTGGACCGCGCCAACCGCAAATGGATCACCACCAATGCCGGCGTGAGCGTATACAACGGCACCCGCTGGACGAGCTACACCTCGGCCAACTCGGGTCTGCCCGACGACATTGTGCCCGCCATCGTCATCGACAAGGAGAACGTCAAATGGTTCGGCACCCTCAGCGGCCTGGCCCGCTACGACGGCCAGCACTGGACCGTGTGGAACACGCGCAACAGTCCCCTGCCCAGCGACCAGGTGAACGACATCTCCATCGACGAAAACGGCCTGCTCTGGATAGCCACCAACGCCGGAGCGGCAGTGTTCGACGGCGAGGACAACTGGGTGACCTTCACCTCGAAGAACAGCCTCATCCCCGCCGGCAATATCTACAAGGTGGCCTGCGACGGTCACGGCACCGTGTGGTTCGGCAACGACGCCAAAGGCCTTGCCAAACTGAGCGGCTTCCGCATGCCCGCGCGCGAAGTGGCCTCGAACGACATGCCCCGCAGCAACAGCCAGGCCGCCACCGACAACGGCAACAGCCAGGAGCCCGTCAACGCTGGTCCCAGCGACGAGCGCGTGCGCATCAATCCCCACCTGGACGAAGGCTATGTCACCATCTCGTTCGAGAGCGCCTCGGCCACCGTCAGCTTCATCAACAAAGACGGCAAGGTGGTGAAGACCGCCGAGAACTACAAGAACAACCAGCGCATCAAAATCAACCGCATGCCCAGAGGCATGTACACCGTGTCGGTGAAGACCGTCCGCGGCGAAAAGCGAATCAAGTTCAACCTGAAATAAAAACAAATTCCATAATGAAACGCATTACATTATTCATTCTTTGCCTTCTGGCAACCTTTGGGGTCGCCGCGCAGCAGCTCGACCCCGCCAAGCGCAGCTTCTCCGTCAAAGAGACTTCGCCCAACGAGGCAGAACTGATTGTCACCGTCAAGCTCGACAAAGGGTGGCACATGTACTCGCAGCACACCGACGCTAACGGACCCCTGCCCACAGTCTTCGAGTTCACCCCCAGCAGCGACTACCAGCTGGTGGGCAAAGTGGCTGAACCCAAACCCCACGAGGAGATGGACCCCCTGTTTGGCTGCGTGGTCAAATCGTTTGAAGGCACGGTGGTCTTCCGCCAGAAAATCAAACGCCTCTCCGACAAGGACTTCACCGTGAAAGGCCTGCTCAGCTACCAGCTTTGCAACGATGGCTCCTGCATCGCACCCGAGGACCACGACATGGTCTTCAAGGTGAAGGGTGCCGCGGCACAGGAAAAGGCAGAAACGGAAGACACCGCTGCTGTGGCCGACACCGCCGAGGCCACCGACACCGTCGCCGCTGCCGTTCCCGTCGTCGAAACGCCCTCGCACACCGAAACCGTCAGCGCCCCCGAGGAGGAGAACGAGGAGAAGCACAGCCTGCTGGGCTACTTCCTCATCGCCCTGGGCGGCGGCATCCTCACCATGTTCACCCCCTGCGTCTTCCCGATGATACCCATGACGGTGAACTTCTTCATGCACGGCAGCGAGAACAAACGCAAAGGACGCCGCCAGGCTTGGTTCTTCGGCCTGAGCATCGTGCTCATCTTCGCCGTCATCGGAGTGGTGCTCTCGGCCATCTTCGGCCCCGAGGTGATGAACACCATCGCCACCAACTGGATCCCCAACCTCATCTTCTTCGCCATCTTCTTCATCTTCGCCCTGAGCTTCTTCGGTCTGTTTGAAATCAAGATGCCCGAGAAATGGGTCAACGCCAGCGACGAACAGGCCGACAAGGGCGGCTTCCTGGCCCCCTTCTTCATCGCCCTGACCACCGTGCTGGTCTCCTTCTCCTGCACGGGTCCCATCATCGCCGCCGCCCTGGCGGGCCTCACCACCGACTCCGGCGCCGACGCCGAGACGGCCAACCGCTGGGTGTCGCTGATCACCATGCTGGGCTTCGGCATCGGCTTCGCCCTGCCCTTCACACTGCTGGCCATCTTCCCGCAGTTCCTCAAGAACATGAAGAGCGGCTCGTGGCTCAACACCGTCAAGGTCTCCTTCGCCTTCATCGAGCTGGCCTTCGGCCTCAAGTTCCTCCAGATGGCCGACATCGACCGCAACTGGGGCCTGCTTCCGCGCGACATCTACCTGGCCCTCTGGATTGTCATCTTCGCCCTCTGGGGCTTCTACCTGCTGGGCAAGCTGCGCTTCAAAGGCGACGACGAGGTGCAGCACATCGGCGTGGGCCGCCTCATGCTGGCCATCCTCGACTTCGCCTTCGTGGTCTACATGATTCCCGGCCTCTGGGGCGCCGAGCTCAAAACCATCTCCGGCTTCGTGCCCCCGATGTCGAGCCAGGACTTCACCATCCAGAAAATCGTCTACGAATACAGCGGCTCCGGCCCCGCCGCCAACGCCAACGGCCTGCCCATGGACCGCAAGTATGCCGACAAACTGCATGTGCCGCTGGGCTTCGAAGCCTTCTTCGACCTCGACGAGGCCAAGGCCTACGCCCGCAAAGTGAACAAGCCCATCTTCATCGACTTCACCGGCAAGAACTGCGCCAACTGCCGCGAAATGGAACACTACGTGTGGCCCGACGAGCAGGTGAAAACCATCCTCAACAACGACTTCGTCATGGTGTCGCTCTACTGCGACGAGAACACCATCGAACTGCCCGAGAGCGAGTGGGTGACCGACGACAAAGGCCACGTCCTCAAGACCCTCGGCCGCCGCAACGGTTACTACCAGCGCAAGACCTACAACATGAACGCCCAGCCCTACTACGTCATCATCGACGCCGACGGCCGCACACTCACCAAAGAGAACCACAAATACGACCGCGACGTGCAGCACTTCGTCGACTGGCTCAACGAGGGCAAAGCCAACTTCAAGAAATAAACATTCAACACAATAAAAAAAATGAAAAAGACCGTTCTTTTCATAACCGCCGTCTTCATCCTGGCCACCAGCGCTTTCGCCCACCCGGTGACCGCCACCATGGCCAGCCACGTGGCCGCCACCTTCTGGGCCCAGCACTGCCCCGGCAACGTCAAAGCCGAGGTATCGCCCAAGGCCCTCAGTTTCCCCGAGCTGGACCAGCTCCACATCTTCGACATGGAGGGCCTGGGCTTTGTCATCGTCCCTGCCGACGACCGCGTGATGCCCGTCCTGGCCTATTCCTTCAACAACCCCTTCCCCTCCTCGCTCAACCGCGACATCGCCTACTGGCTCCATGGCTACAACGACCAGATTGCCGAGGCCGTCAAAAACGACTACCCCCAGCGCGAGAGCCTCCTCCAGCAATGGGGAAAGCTCTTTTTGGCCGACCTGATTTACGGCAAAAGCGCCAACACCAAGTCCGACTCCACAAGCGACCTCACCGCCGTGCCGGAGATGCTGGAGACCCAGTGGGACCAGGGCGAACCATACAATATGTATTGCCCCTACGACTCCGTCCGCCATGGACGCACCGTCGTGGGCTGCGTGGCCACTGCCATGGCCCAGATCATGAAGTACTGGAACTACCCCAGCTACGGACAGGACACCCACTCCTATGTGCCCTTTAGCAGCTCCCGCCTGCCGCGGCAGAGCGTCGACTTCGGCAACACCACCTACCTCTGGCAGTTCATGCCGGACCGCCTCGAGAACTTCAGCATGACGTACGAGAAAGATGCCGTGGCCACCATCTCCTACCACTGCGGCGTGGCCGTGGACATGATGTACGGCACCTCCTCCGTCGGCGGTAGCGGCGCCTACAGCGAATGCGGCTACTGGACCAGCGCCTGCGCCACCGAGGCCTTCAAACTGTACTTCAAATACGACACCGCCCTCTACCACGCCAACCGCTACTCCTATAACGAAGCCAGCTGGTGCGCACTCATCGACGAGAACCTTGCCCTCGGACAACCCATGTACTACTCCGGCTCCGACAGCACCGGCGGACATGCTTTTGTCCTCGACGGCTCCGACATCGAACACCGCTACCACTTCAACTGGGGCTGGAGCGGCTACGGCGACGGCTTCTACACCATCAACAACCTTGCTCCCGGCCCCAACGGCGGCGCCGGCGGCAACGCCTCCTACACCTTCAACCAGAGCCAGGGCGCCATCTTCGGCATCCGTCCCGGCCAGGTGGAGACCTTCGACACCGTCGACTACTACGACTCCATCTGCAGCGACTCGCGCTACGTCAAATTCCGCGAGTACAACCTCCGCGTGGCCGAAATGGACACCCTCCTGCGCCACCTCGACACCGTCTTCAACTACCACCTCAAAATCATCGACCAACAGCGCATGTTCCTCAACTCGAACATCACCAATGTCTCGCCCAGGGTCTACAACTTCTGCCCCGCCACCGGCTACACCTTCCCCGAGTGCCCCTTCAACAAGGAGGGAAGCACCTTCGTGGGCTGGAGCCATAGCCGCACCGGCGACGACACCATCTACTACCCCGGCCAAACCGTCTTCCCCCAGCGAAGCACCTCCTACTTCGCCCTCTGGCTCGGCGGCGTGGGCATCGACGAGGCCGACGGCGACAACCTGCAGGTCAGCCCCACCGTCACCGAGTCCGACATCAACCTCACCCTCACGGGCGAATACGACGCCACGGTGACCATCGTCGACTCCTACGGACGCGTGGTGATACAAAAAGACATCGTTGCCCGCGAGGCCAAAATTTCGCTCTCGCGCCTCCCCGCAGGAGTCTATAACGTCATCGTCACCACACAAGGGGGCTATTATAAGACACGTATAATCAAGCTGTAGAAAAATAAAATCAAAAAAGATTTGGTAGATTGGGAAAAAGTTCGTACTTTTGCACTCGATTTCCAAAGGGAAATAACAGAGTGCGGGGTAGAGCAGTGGTAGCTCGTCGGGCTCATAACCCGGAGGTCGTCGGTTCGAATCCTTCCCCCGCTACCTAAGAAAACAGGACGCCAACAGCGTCCTGTTTTTTTTTGTCCATTCCCTGTCCCGGAACCACCCGAAACAGCATTTGACAAAAAGACCGTTTTCTTTCCTGTAATCTACCTACCAACCCCCTATCAACACCCTACCAACTCCCACCCAACTCCCACCACAGTGGGAGTTGGGTGGGAGTTGGTAGGGTGTTTACAGGCACTTTACAGGACTAATTCCCAAATCATTACACCCGTAGAGCGGAATAAAAAAAGGACATTTTGTCAAATTGGACACAAAAAAAGGCAGCACATCCCGTTTTGGGAGTGCTGCCTGGGTGGTTTTTCCGTCCTGATGGACGGGGGTTATTTGAGTCGTTTCAGGATTTCGAGGGTCTGGTTCCAGAACATCTCGACGGTCTTGATTTCGATGCGCTCGTCGGGGCTGTGGACGCCGCGGAGCGTGGGACCATAACTAATCATGTCCATCTGGGGGTACTTCTCGCCGATGAGGCCGCACTCCAGTCCGGCATGGATGGCGCGGACGATGGGCTCCTTGCCGTACATCTTCTTGTAGACATCGACGCCGACCTTGAGGACGCGGCTGTCGGGGTTGGGGGTCCAGCCGGGGTAGCCGTCGCTGTGCTTCACGCGGCAACCGGCGAGGAGGAAGGTGCTCTCCAGCTTGGCGGCGGCGGCGAGCTTGGCGCTCTCCACCGAGGAGCGCTGGCTGGTGGCGATGCGGATGAAAGTCTTCTCCATCTTGATGGAGGCAAGGTTGGTGGAAGTTTCGACGAAGTTCTCAATCTCGCGGCTCATGGCCAGCACGCCGTGGGCGCAGGCGTAGACGAGGTTGACGAGGCGCTCCTGGGTGTCGGCGTCGACGACCTTCTTGGGCATGTCGGCGTCGCGCAGGGAGAATTCCATGTCGGGCTCCGTGGAGCGGAATTCGAAGACCATGGCCTTGCCCATCTTGGTGACCATCGCCTTGAAGGCGCGCACCTTGTCCTCGGACACGCAGACGAGGGCTTCGGCCTCGCGAGCGATGGCGTTGCGCAGGTTGCCGCCGTCGATGGTGGCCAGGCGCATGGAATGCTTGTAGGTGCCCTCCCAGAGGATGCGGTTGAGCAGCTTGTTGGCATTGGCGCGGCCGCGGTTGATGTCGTCGCCGCTGTGGCCGCCAACAAGGCCGGAGACCTTGACGATGAATGCCTTGCAGCCCTTGGGGGCAGCAACGAGCTTGTAGTCCATTTCGGCCACGGTGTCGATGCCGCCGGCGCAGCCGATGCAATACTCGCCTTCGTCCTCGTCGTCGAAGTTGAGCAGGACCTCGCTCTTCAGCCAGCTCTTGCTCAGACCGTTGGCGCCGGTGAGGCCGGTTTCCTCGTCGACGGTGATGAGGGCTTCGAGGGCGGGGTGCTGCAGTTTGGGGTCTTCGAGGATGGCGAGGATGGCGGCCACGCCAATGCCGTCGTCGGCGCCGAGGGTGGTGCCGTCGGCGGTGAGCCATTCACCGTCCAGCACGGGCTGGATGGCGTCCTTCATGAAGTCGAACTGCTTGGTGCTGTTCTTCTCGCAGACCATGTCCATGTGGGCCTGCAGGGCCACCCAGGGGCTCTTCTCGTAGCCTTTGGAGGCGGGTTTGCGGATGAGCACGTTGCCGAGCTTGTCGCTCTTGGTTTCGAGGCCGTGGTCCTTGCCCCACTGCACGAGCCAGGCGGAGATGCGCTCCTCGTGCTTCGAAGGCCGCGGAATCTGCATGATTTCACCGAACCAGTGCCACACGCGCTCCGGCTTGAGGCCTTTCAGTACTTGATTGCTTGATTGCTTGATTGCTTGATTGTTTTTTGCCATAGGTTATGATGTTTTTATTGATTGTTTTTAAGAATTATATTGGCGAGGCATACGGCCACTTCCTGCGGTTCTTCGCGAGGCCGCCATGCAAGGATGTAGGACACCTCGGAGCTGGCAACCCAGTAGCCCTTCTGCAGCCATTCGTCCAGTTGCTGGCGTTTGGATTTCGATAGGGAGGCTATGTATTCACCCTTTTCGGAGATGAGGTAGCCGTTGGAGTAGCGCAGGGAATCGCCACTGCGGAGGGAGAGGATGGAATCCTTGTGGTCGCGGAAATAGTCGAGCCATACGTCGCGCAGTGTGAGGCTGACGGCGATTGTTGCAGGTTGACCGCCGGCATCCCCCTGGGTGAGGATATGGAGGTTGTGCCGGGCACGGGTGATGCCAACATAGGATGCTCGCAGTTCCTCGGGATTGGATGTTTCCGGATCGGTAAGGAAAAGGTAAACTGTGTCGAACTCACGGCCTTTAGCCTTGTGGATGGTGCCGACGAAGATGCTACCGGAGGTGGAGAGGAAGTCCTCGACGTCGCTCTCGAGGAGGAACTGGCGGAGGTCGCTGCGGTAGTAGTTGCGGTTGGCATGCTCGTATTGGTTCCAGAAAGCGTGCATGACGGGTAGCAGACGGCTGGTGGCATATCGCTCACAGGTACGCTCTTTAGCCAAAAGCCATTGCTCGTGGGATATGGTGCCGCCGTCGCCCGTTTGCTTCATAAAGTAGCGCACCTCGGCGAGGTTGATGAAGCGATAGCCTCCACCGGACTGGGCGAGGGTGGCGTGGATGCCTTGCTGTTCCAGCTGGTAGGCTATTTGCAGGGCTTGTTCATTGGTGCGGGTGAGAATGGCGGTGGAGCCGGAGAGTGGGGAGTGGAGAGTGGGGAGTGGGGAGGTGTCGACGAGGCCTTCCTCCTGACTTGCCGCTTCGATAGGGGTATGCTTCATGCGATTGGAGATGCGCTGGACGAAGCGGTTGGCATAGTCGACGATGGCGCGGTCGGATCGGTAGTTAGTGGTCATTTCGTAGAAGGCGGCGCCGTGGTCGGTGACGAGGGACTTCAGGTACTTGGAATCGCTTCCCCGGAAGGCATAGATGTTCTGGTCGTCGTCGCCGACTGCAATTACGCGCATGTCCTCGTTGCGATGCATGAGTGCAGAAACAAGGCGGTAGTCGTCGGGGCCCATGTCCTGCGCCTCGTCGATGACGAGTACGCTCTTGGCTATCTTAGTTTCCTCAACCTCACCTGTCTCAATCATCCGGGCCGCCCGGCTGACAACGGTGTCAGCATCTTCGAGTGACCCTTGCTTGCCGAGCAGGTCGAAGGCAAAGGAGTGGAATGTTTTTATTTCGACAAAATGGGCAGCATTGCCGACAAGGTCGATGAGACGGAGTTTGAACTCGGTGGCAGCGGCACGGGAGAAGGTGAGCATAAGCAGTTGCTCGTGTTTCACATCTTCGAGCAGAAGGAGCGATGCCAGTTTGTGTACAAGCACACGTGTTTTGCCGCTGCCGGGTCCGGCAGCGACGACGATACGGCGCGACTCCTTGTCGTTGATTATTTCCATCTGCCTCTGGGATAGGCTACCGAAAATTCTGTTGTACTTGGCTGGAGTGATGTTCTTGCCGATTTGCGTCCTACGCTCCCCTTTGAAATATTTTGAAATGAAGGCTTTATAGTCGAGCAGGAAGTAGTCGCTGACATAGCGGAGTGCGGCGTCGTAGTCGCGTACCATCATGTTGGCGTATTCGCCAACGATGTGAATCTGCTGGATGCGCTGGCGATAAAACTCGTCGAGGAGACGGTAGTGTTCTTTTGTATATCCGTACCGGCGTTCGACCATGCGTTTGAGTTGCATCGTGTTGTAGATGACAAGGAAGCCGCCTTCAAGTTTCAGCAGACCTGTCTTGCTGAGGTAGAGCAGGGCTTCCTCCATGTCGGTGGCTGCAGGGGGTTCGGCGAGGGTGAGCTGTTCGCAATACTGTTTGAGCAGCTCGACAAGCGAGAAGGAGACGAGAGTCGTCTCACCTTCGTTCTTCTGCGCGTAGAGCCTGTCCACAACAAAGCGGCAAAGGCCAACACGCAGTTCGAAGCGTTTAAGGGTACATTCCAAAGACACTTGGAGCCGAAGGCTGACACTGTCGCTGAAGGTGTGTTCCTCTTTGCGTACATAGTTTTTCAAGGAGAGGAAATAGAGAAGAGTCTTGAGGCGGCGGACGGTGCAGAAGGCCAAGCCTGACTTGTGCGCCTCTTCATTTAGTTGCTTATAGTTCAGTTCTCTGTTTTCTTCGCAGAGATGCATCAATAGGAACTGTTCCAGACGCAGGATGTTGTCCAGTTCACGGCGTGTAGTGCTTTTGACAATCCAGGCCTGCATGTCGCGACTGTCGGCGAGGATACCTTCCTGCCTCATGAGGTTGACACTGTGGATGACCGTTTCTTTTGTCATGCCAAGGACATCGGCCAGGTAGTCAATGCGACTTTCAGCCTCGTCGATGTTTTCGGTGGTGGCACGGCGACTGATAAGCGAACCGATGATGCGGGCGGCATCCTCGCGTGTGGTTTCGTCGAAGAGCGGCGAGAGGGACAGGCGACCGCGGGCCTCGTCCATGGTGGCCACGGTGATACCTGTGGCGAAGATATGCGGAGTGTTGCTGCCACGGGTCACCAGCCCGGCGTTCTCCAGAGCAGCAATGGCGGCCTTGACGCGGGTTTCGATGTCGCAAACCTCCTCGTTCCAACCGGCCTGACGTGCTATCTCCAATGGGGAGCAGCTGATGGTGGGCTGTTGGGGAGTGAGGTCTTTTATGGCTCTCCATACCTGTTGGATTTCGCTGATGGAGAGCTTGGTCTGGTTGAGGAGAAGGAAGTGTTTGTCCAGGTCGCCATCGGAATAGAGCACATAGCATTCAGCCTCCATGTGCGGATCGCGACCTGCACGTCCGGCCTCCTGAACGTAAGCTTCAAGCGAGTCGCTGATGTCGTAGTGGATAACCAAGCCGACGTCCTTTTTGTCTACACCCATGCCGAATGCCGAGGTGGCGACAATTACCTGTGCCTCGCCGTTCATGAAAGCTTCCTGGTTGTGGATTTTTTCGGCGGCCTCCATTTTGCCGTTGAAAGGGAGAGCCCGGATGCCATCGGCACGCAAGTGGTCGGATATATCTCGTGTACGTTTTGTGCGGCTGACGTAAACAATGGTCGGGCATTGTTTGCCAAGAATAAGCGAGCGGAGGTGGTTGTATTTCTCGTCGTCGGTGTCAGCATGAATGACGGAATAATGTAGGTTTTTGCGTTCGGCGTTAGCAGCAAAGACCCTCAATTCAAGACCGAGCTTGGAGCGGAAATAATCGCAGATGTCGCTGACGACTTTCTGTTTGGCGGTGGCTGTAAAACAGCTGACAACGATAGGTTGCTGCTGATGCTTTTGCTCCTGAAGATTGCGAATGAAATCGGCGATATAAAGATAATCGGGCCGGAAGTCCTGTCCCCATGCCGAGAAACAGTGGGCCTCGTCGATAACAAACCGCACCACGCTGCGCCCCAGCAGCAGACGCTCAACGGTTTTGCTGCGGAGCATTTCGGGAGCGATGTAGAGAAGGTTGGCACTGCCATCGGCCACCTGTTGCACAGCGGCAGCACGCTCGATGGGGTCGAGCAGGCCGTTGATGGTTACTGCGTCGCTGATGCCTCGCTCGGCAAGGTTGTCCACCTGGTCTTTCATCAAGCTTTGCAGGGGCGAGATGACAACCGTCAGCCCGTGGGTGTTGCGACCAGCCATCAGTGCGGGCAGTTGGAAGGTCAAGCTTTTGCCTCCGCCGGTGGGGAAAATGCACAGCAAGGAATCACCGCGGATAGCGGATTCTACAGCCTGTTGCTGCATGTTCTTTCCATCAAAAAGACGGAATTCTTCGTAGCCGAAGAACTCACGCAAACCGTGGTGCGCATCCAGTTGTTTCTTGCAGTACTCACATTCTCCACATGGCGTATTGCGTAGGAAGTTCATCACATTGGCCACTTTCGGGTAATTGCGCATGACCCAAGCCGGGGTGATGCTCATCATGTCGTTGGCCCCGATGACCGCCAACGCGTAGGCCAGTTCGACGGGGTAATGCTTCACCACAGCTGCAAGGTTGGCATGGGTACATATACGGCCTGCGTATTCTTGCTGTATGGTTTCAACCAACACTTGGCCACTAACGGGGGTGTTGCTTGCGTCGGTGTAAGCAAAAAAGCCTTCAAACTCTTTTATTTGTGACAAGAGGGAGCGGTAGATGGATTGGCGCCTCGGTGACAATCTACGCCAAGCTGCTATTTCATCATAGAACAAATCTCGTGCTTTATGAGCATCGTTCACGGGATTGTTCAACTCGTCCACTTGCAGTTTGTCGTCTTTCACCAGCCGGTGATACGGCCTGTTTGGGAACAAAAGTGGAGAAAGATAAAGTGTGTCGATGAAGATGTGGTTGCCGTTTATCGTGGTATGTTTCAGGTCGAACCCAATGATGTTGTGTCCGCATACGACGCGGCATGGTTCTACAAAGGCCAAGAACTCCGCTTTGCTATGCGTATGCAGAACCGCTCCGTCCTCGCGCACAGCACCATAGTCCTGCACCTTTTTGCTCTGAGGGTTTACCTCTGTGTCGATAAAGACTACCATTTGATCATCATTTCGTGGAGACTTAGTAGCGTTTAGAAGCCGGTCTTGCAGAGGCACTCGTCGAGGGCGGCGGTGATGGCCTGGCGGTCCATGTGCTGGCCGATGAAGACGAGTTTCTGCATGCGGTCGCCGTAGGTGTCGTCCCAGTCGCGCTGGAGGTCGGGGGTGCGGCGCATGAAGTCGAGGAGTTCGTCGTCGGGCATGGTGGCATACCACTGGCCGGTGTCGCGCAGGGAGACTTGCTTGCCGGCCTGCTCGAAGAGGTAGCAAGTGTCGGGTTCGGAGAGGAACCAGCAGATGCCTTTGGCGCGGATGACGCCGGCAGGCCAGTGGCGGGCGACGAATTCGTCGAAGCGCGAGATGTTCATAGGCTCGCGACGGTAGTAGACGAAGGTGCTGATGCCGTACTCTTCGGCCTCGCCTTCGTCGTGGTGGTGATGGTGATGGTGATGAGTGGAGAGCGGAGAGTGGAGAGTGGAGAGTTGGCTATCGCCGTCATCGTCGTGGCCATGGTGGTGTTCGTGCTCTTCCTCATCGTCGTCATCGTCGTGGCCATGGTGGTGGTGTTCGTGTTCTTCCTCATCGTCGTGGTGGCCCTCGATGGCGTCGATCCAGGCGGCGGAGGTTGCCACGCGGTCGAAGTCGAAGAGACCGGTGTGGAGGATGCTGTCGAAGTCGATGTCGCAGTAGTCGCAGGGGATGATTTCGGCTTTGGGCTGGATGGCGCGAATGATTTCGCGGATGCGGCCAAACTCGTCGGCGGGGACCTCGGAGGCTTTGTTGAGGAGGATGATGTTGCAGAACTCGATCTGCTGGATGACGAGGTTTTCGATGTCGTCCTCGGCGAGGCCGGGCTTGAGGAGGTTCTTGCCGCTACCGAACTCGTCGCGCATGCGGAGGGCGTCGACGACAGTGACGATGCTGTCGACGACAGGCACGCCGTCGCGGACATACTCGGGTCCCATGGTGGGCATGGAGCAGATGGTCTGGGCGATAGGAGCGGGCTCACAGATGCCGCTGGCTTCGATGACGATATAGTCGAAACGGCGCTGCGAGGTGATGTCACGCAGCTGCTCGACGAGGTCCATCTTGAGGGTGCAGCAGATGCAGCCGTTCTGGAGGGCCACGAGGTTGTCGTCCTTCTGTCCAACGATGCCGCCCTTCTCGATAAGGTCAGCGTCGATATTGACCTCGCCGAGGTCGTTGACGATGACGGCGAAACGGATGCCGCGGCGGTTGGAGAGGATGCGGTTGAGCAGGGTGGTCTTGCCGCTGCCCAGGTAGCCGGTGAGCAAAAGTACAGGTATAGTGTTCATTCGTTAAGGTTTAAAGTTTAGGGTTTAAGGTGTCACTCTTTGATATAGCTGTCGGGGCCAAAGAGGCGCTTGGCGTAGGGGGTGAGCTCGACGTGCTTGGAGAGCCAGAAGATGGGCAGCACCACCGAGGGGATGCCGCAGGCGTAGGGCTGGATGTGGTAGAGGTCGTAGCTGACGGTGATGTTGTTGCGGGCGCTGTCGACGAAGAAGCTGGCGGGCATGGGCATGCGGTCGGCGTTCCGGTACTCATCGAAGAGGCACTCGCGGATGTCCTTGTTGGCGTCGAGGTCGAAGATGGCGCGGGCGATGGCCTGGCAGAGGAGGTTGGTGTCGCTGACGAGGTCGGTGAGGCGGACGACATTGCCGCTCTCGAGGTCGACGGTCAGCGTGTGCGACGAGTAGATGCCGTGTGCGGCGCCGGCGCCGAAGGTCTCAATACCGACGTGGAAGGTGGCCAGCATGCTGTCGTGCGTGCTGTTGCAGCGCACGGCCATGTAGCTGTACTCCTTGCTCTCGTCGAGGGTGTCGACGGTCTCGACATGCGGTGCCACGCCGTCGTCGACATAGATGTAGGGTTTGGTGAGCCACTCGCGGGCGGCAACGTCGCCATTGGCGGAGGTGCTGTCGTCGAAGCAGAGCTTCATCAGTTCGCGCTCGGCGGCTGCGGAGAGGAACCCTTTGGCGGGCCATTCCACTTCGAGGGTCTTCTTCAGCCCAAGGGTGTCGCCCCAGGGGCCCATCTGTTCGTCGTAACCCAGCAGGAAACACTGTGTGCCGTTGATGCTGTGGGTGGTGAATTCTTTGTCTCGGGTGCACCCGGCCAAGAGCAGGGCCGCGAGTGCGAAGGTAAGGGTGAGTCGTTTCATTGTAGTTTTATTTTATAGGTGAATTGATATTGTTCGGATGGAGCGAGGCGGTGGCTGTAGGTGCGGTCGGCGATGTCGCCGCAGTAGCCATTCGCGTCGCAGATGCCGCACCAGGGTTCGAGGCATACAAAGGGGCATCCCTCCTTGTGCGGAGCCCAGATACCGAAGGCTTCGGCCTGGGGACAAAGGACGCTGAGCACGGCACGGCCCTGCTTGTCGCAGAGCACAGCCTCGGCCACCTGGCCCTGTTCAAAGACGAGGGCATCGTGGGCGAAGGTGTCGGCGGTGAGGGGCATCACAGCAGGAATGGTTTGCGGCTGGGCAAGGGGCACGCGGTTGCCGTCGGCCAGGTCCGAGGTAATGGTGGGGCTCACAGCCCTGCCCTCGCGGTCGAGATAGCGCACGTAGCCATGGATGGCATCGGCGGCATTGTAGTCCGGCAACATGAAGCCTGGATGGGCGCCAATTTGGAAGTGCATGTCGCGGCTGTCGCGGTTGGTCACCTTCCAGGTGATTTCCACGATGTTTCCGTCCAGACGATAGCATGCCTCCAAATCATAACGATAGGGGTAATTGTCGTGGTCTTCTGCACCGAGCATGCGAAACGTGTTACTGCCCACCTCCTCGAACTCGCTGTCGCGGGCAAAGCCGTGCTGTTTCATGGTGTAGGCCTTGCCGTCGATACGGACAGTGTTCTCGAAGGGCTTGCCCACGGCGGGGAAGAGTATCGGTGCGTGGCGGTTCCAGTAGGCGGCATCGCCGTTCCACATGTATTCGCGTTCCCCGCTCTTCAGGCTCAGCAGTTCGGCCCCATGCGTGGAGACTTCTATGGTTATCTTGTCGTTTTTCAGTATCATACACAAAATCCTTTATTCATACTGATTGACGTGGCGGTTGCCCTCGGCCAGAGCCACCAATCTTGCAAACAGCTCGCGCCGTTCCAGTTTCATCGCGCCGGCATTGAGCAGCTGCCTATTGTGCTTCCACCATGAATGCAGCTGATGCTCCTCCAGGAAATGTTTCGAAGGGCAACGGCCGTTGGTCTTGATGAAGTTGGCGTACTCATAATACTTTGCCAACCATTCCTCGTCCCGTGTCATGGCTTCTTCTTCGGTTTGGCGTCCGGCAAGGCGGCGCAGGTGGCAGCGACAAGGGCCGACAGGTAGTCGCGGTCGTCGACGTCCTCGATGTAGAAGTAGGGTTTCGCCCCCTCGTAGGGTGGGCGCATGTCCACGTTGCGCAGCAGCGCCCTACCCTCTTCGGTCGGTTTCACATAGAAGCCGTTGTCGCTGACGAGGCCGAATATCTTGCCGTTACAATACATTCCATAGTCGCCGAACATCTTCCGCGCCTCGATGGCACCGGCACCGCCGCACTGGTCGACGATGTACTGTACGAAGTCCGCGTTGCTGGCCATTATTTGAAGTACTGCACGCCGCTCTCGAATATCTGCTGGTCGTCGTTGCCGTAGATGTTCAAGGCAGAGCCTTTACTGCGGCGCTCCGAGTGGCCCATCTTGCCAAAGACGCGTCCGTCGGGGCTGGTGATGCCTTCGATGGCCATGTAGGAACCGTTCATATTGTATTCCTCGTCCATGGTGGGGTTGCCCTGCAGGTCGACATACTGCGTGGCCACCTGGCCGTTCTTGAACAGGCGGTCGATCCACTCCTGCGGAGCCACAAAGCGGCCCTCGCCATGCGATATGGGGATGACGTAGGTGGCACCCAGCTCTGCCTTGCGCAGCCAGGGGCTGAGATTGGAGGTGACGCGCGTGTAGGCCATCTTGCTCTGGTGGCGGCCGATGGTGTTGAAGGTCAGCGTGGGAGCATCCTCGGCCTGCGGACGGATTTCGCCGTAGGGCACAAGACCCAGCTTGACCAACGCCTGGAAGCCATTGCAGATGCCGAGCATCAGGCCGTCGCGCTTGTTGAGGAGTTCCATCACGGCGTCGGCAATCTGCGGGTTGCGGAAGACGCTGGTGATGAACTTGGCGCTGCCTTCAGGCTCGTCGCCGGCACTGAAACCACCGGGAATCATGACAATCTGGCTGCGACGGATGGCCTCGACATAGGCCTCCACGCTCTCGCGGATCTGCTGGCCGTTCTGGTTGCGGAAGACGATGATTTCGCTCTCGGCACCGGCGCGGTTGAAGGCGCGGGCGCTGTCGTACTCGCAGTTGGTGCCCGGGAAGGCGGGAATGAAGACATGGGGCCGTGCCACCTTGTGCTGACAGAGGTGGATATCCTTGTAATCCTTGGGTTGGATGGTCTGAATGGTCTGGACGGGATTGCTGGTGCGGGTCGGGAAGACACTCTCGAGCGTCTTCTGCCAGGCGTCGAGGGCCTCGTCGACGGTAACCTTTTCGCCGTTCACCTCGAAGACTCCATTGTCCGTAACCTCGCCGATTTCCTTGCAGCGGAACGGCAGGCCGTCCACCGACGGCACCTCGACGACTATCCAGCCGTAGTGCTTCGCCGTCAACTCGCCATTGTTCAAACCGTTCATCTTCACACCCAGCTTATTGCCAAAGGCCATCTTGCTGACAGCCTCGACAAGGCCGCCGAAGCCCACAACATAGGTACTGCACACCTTGCCGGCCTCGATGGCCTTGCGCAGGGCGGCGTACTGGGCGAGGGCGTCGCCGTAGTCGGGCATGTCGTAATCCTTCTGTTTGACGTCCAGCAGCACCAGACGGTTGCCGGATTTCTTCAGTTCGGGCGTGACAACATGCTTCAGGTCGCTCATTCCAACGGCGAAGGAGCACAGCGTGGGCGGTACATCGATGTCGTTGAAGGTGCCGCTCATCGAGTCCTTGCCTCCGATGGCGGGCAGTTTGAGACCCATCTGGGCGTTGTAGGCTCCCAGCAGGGCGGCGAAGGGTTCGCCCCAGCGGTAGGGGTCGTTGCCGAGTTTCTTGAAATATTCCTGGAAGGTGAGACGCACCTTGCTGGCATCGCCACCGGCGGCGGCAATCTTGGCCACCGACGACAGCACAGCGTATGCCGCGCCGTGGAAGGGGCTCCAGCTCATCTGGTAGGGGTCCATGCCATAGGCCATGATGCTGACGGTGTCGCACTTGCCGTCGAGCAAGGGCAGTTTGCCAATCATGCTCTGCGTGGGCGTCAGCTGGTAGCGTCCGCCATAGGGCATCACCACGCTGCCAGCACCGATGGAGCTGTCGAACATCTCCACCAGGCCCTTCTGCGAGCAGACATTGAGGTCGGCGAGGGTCTTCAGCCAGAGATCCCTCAGGTTTTCCGGATTTTCCGGAACTTCCGGAGTCTCACTAGGCATCTTCACGCTGACGGTGGTCTCCTGGTGGGCACCGTTGGTGTCGATGAAGCGGCGGCTGAGGTTGACCACCTCCTTGCCGCGCCAGCTGATGACCATGCGGGGCTCCTCGGTGACGGTGGCCACAACGGTGGCCTCGAGGTTCTCTTCGTCGGCATACTTCAACATCTGGTCCACATCCTTGGGGTCGACCACCACGGCCATACGCTCCTGGCTCTCGCTGATGGCCAGCTCGGTGCCGTCGAGGCCGGCATATTTCTTGGGAACCTTGTCCAAATTGATCTGCAATCCGTCGGCCAGCTCGCCGATAGCCACACTGACGCCGCCGGCGCCGAAGTCGTTGCACTTCTTGATCAGCGACGACACTTCCTCGCGGCGGAACAGGCGCTGGATCTTGCGCTCGGTGGGGGCATTGCCCTTCTGCACCTCGGCGCCGCAGGTGGTCAACGACTTGGTGGTGTGGCTCTTCGAGGCACCCGTGGCACCGCCGATGCCGTCGCGGCCCGTGCGGCCACCCAGCAGGATGATGACATCGCCGGGGTCACTGGTCAGACGCTTCACGGCGCGACGCGGAGCGGCGGCGATAACGGCGCCGATCTCCATGCGCTTGGCCACATAGTTGGGGTGGTACACCTCGTTGACCAAGCCCGTGGCCAGGCCAATCTGGTTGCCATAGGAGCTGTAGCCGTGGGCGGCCGTGGTGACAATCTTGCGCTGCGGCAGTTTGCCGGGGAGCGTCTCGCCCAGAGGCTTCGTGGGGTCGGCAGCACCGGTGACGCGCATGGCCTGGTAAACGTAGGTGCGGCCGCTCAATGGGTCGCGGATACAGCCGCCGAGGCAGGTGGCGGCACCACCGAAGGGCTCAATCTCCGTCGGGTGGTTGTGGGTCTCGTTCTTGAAATTGATGAGCCACTCCTCCTCCTTGCCGTCGATGACAACGGGCACCACGATGGAGCAGGCGTTGATTTCGTCGCTCGGCTCCTGGTCGTCCAGCAGACCCATCTTCTTGATGCGCTTGGCGGCCAGCGTGCCGATGTCCATCAGGCACACGTACTTGTCCGTGCGCCCGACGTATTGTTCCTTATGGTCTTCGAGGTACTGTTTGAAAGCGCCCTCGATGAGCGGACGGTAGTAGCCGTCGTCGAACTTCACATCCTTAAGCTCGGTGGCGAAGGTGGTGTGGCGGCAGTGGTCGCTCCAGTAGGTGTCCAGCACCCTGATTTCGGTCATGGTGGGGTTGCGCTTCTCCTCGTCGTGGAAGTAGCGCTGTATGTGCTTGAAGTCGGCGAAGGTCATGGCCAGACCCAGGCTATCATACAATTCCTTCAGCTGCGGCTCGGCCATATCCTTGAAACCGTCGAAGACAATGACGTCGGCAGGCTCGTCGAAGTGGTCCTCCAGGGTGGCGGGCTTGGGGCCGTCGGCACGGCGGCTGTCCACCGGGTTGACGCAATGCTTGACGATGGCTTCCTGCCATCCGGAATTGCCGGATTTTCCTTTCACTCCGGAGATGACATACGTCGTGGCGCTCTTGATGATGGGGTGCTCGGCGTCGTTGAGCAGGCAGACACACTGCTCCGCGCTGTCGGCGCGCTGGTCGAACTGGCCGGGCAGGTACTCCACCGTGAAGCAGAAGTCGCCCTCCTTATGGGGAAACTCCTCCTCGTACAGGTCGTCCACCGGCGGCTCGCTGAACACCGTTCCCTTGGCCTTGGCAAAGGTCTCGTCGCTCACATTCTCGACATCGTAGCGTATGAGCACACGCACCTCCTCGGCCTCGATGCCGAGGTATTCGCTCATTTCACTCTTCAACTCCTTCGCCTTCACGGCAAAGGCAGGTTTCTTTTCAACAAAGATTCTTCTAACCATATAATTATTCTTGTTTATTTTTCGTTCTGCGGGACGGCGCTGGCGTCGTCCACCTCAATGAATTGTTCCGGATGCTTGGCCATCTCCTTGCGGTAAAGACGGCGGATTTTCAGTATGTCGGCCTCGGCGTCGTCGGTGGTCCAGATGGCCTCGCCGATGCTGACCTGCCGCTTTTCGAAGTCGAGGAACGCCGGGACGATGGGCACCTGCGCCTGGTGGGCAATCTCCCAGAAACCACGTTTCCAGCGCTTCACCGGCTTGCGCGTGCCCTCCGGGGTAATGGCGATGGCCAGCCCCTTGCCTTTGGCAAACTCGCGCACGGCGGCACCCACCATGTCATTCTTGCGGTTGCCGCGGTCGATGCTGATGGCCCCCAAATGGCGCAGCAGCGGTCCCAGCGGGCCCCAGAAGAACTCCTTCTTGATGAAGATTCTCCCATTGACCCCGAGGCTCCACAGGTAGGCCGTACCTACCAGATAATCAGCAATCGACGTGTGCGGTGCCGTAGCAAAGACACACCGCTGTATTTCGGGCCTTGAACCCTTTTCCGGCAGGATGAATTTCCATCCGCCTATCTTCGTTATGAGTATCCAAATCTTTTTCATTGCGAGTGCAAAGGTACGCATTTTTTTCTTATTATAATAAAATATTTTTCCACTGCCTGTTGATACCCCCTCTCCCAACCCCTGTCGGACCGCCACCCGAACAAGGTCAAAATGTCAAAAACACCGCTCCCCCACCCCACCTCCACCCTACCATCTCCCACCATGGTAGGACATGGGTGGGAGTTGGGTGGGAGTTGATTGGGAGTTGGTTGGGAGAAAATACTGATTATGTGCATTTTGCAAATGTGGTAGCCAAGACCTGCACCCAAAGTGATAAAGTGCACATTTTCAACATACTGCATTTTTGCACAGATTGAATAAAACAGGCGAATTCGCCCTGAATGTTAAATTTTAACAAAGGTGTTTTTGTCAAATCAAAGTACCCCGACAAATTCGTTTGTAGGGGTGTTTTTTGCGGGTTGGGGAAGCAGGGGAAACAATTCCTTTCCGCGCCGTGAAAAATATTTTGCCATGTCGTCAGAATTTCGTATCTTTGCACTTTGAAAAGGACAACGCCCATGCCACAAACAGGCTACATACCACCATTTAGCGTCAGCGCCGAAATACTTCGGCTCGTGGGAGATATATCCGAACTCGTAGGGCGATTGGACGTTTCCGTCAACCAAAGCCGCCTACCACAGCTTCGCAAGGAGAACCGAATCAAAACCATCCAGTCGTCGCTGGCCATCGAGAACAACAGCATGAGCCTTGAACAGGTGACGGCAATCGTAGAAGGGAAACATGTGTTGGGGCCGCCCAACGAAATCACCGAGGTAAAGAACGCCATCGACGCCTACAATCTGATGCTCGAGCTGAACCCTTACAAGGCCAAGGACTTGTTGCGCGCCCACGGGCTGATGATGGCTGGGCTTGTGAACGAATGCGGCCGCTTCCGCAACGGCGGCGTAGGGGTCACCGACGGGGTGCATGTTGTGCATATCGCTCCGCCAGCCATGCGTGTGCCTCAGCTGATTGCAGAACTAATCGAGTGGGTCAAGCATACCGACACACACCCGCTGGTCAGCAGTTGTGTGTTCCACTACGAGTTTGAGTTCATTCATCCCTTTGCCGACGGCAATGGACGCATGGGGCGCATGTGGCAGACACTGTTGCTGATGCAATGGAGACCGTTGTTTGCCTGGTTGCCGGTGGAAACCATTGTCAAAGAGAACCAACAGGAATACTACCGCGTCATTTCCCTCTGCGACAGCAAAGGCGAAAGCACCGCCTTCATCGAGTTCATGCTACGTTGCCTGTACGATGCACTGACCGAGATGGAGAAAAGTAACCAGAAAAGTAACCAGAAAAGTAACCAGAAAATACTCAATCTCATCATTGCCAACCCAGCCATCTCGATGCGCGAAATGCAAGAAGAGACCGGTCTTTCGGAGAGTGGCGTCAAAAAGGTGATACGGCAGCTCCGCGAGGCGGGCCTGCTGGTGCGCGAGGGCGGCGCCAAGGGTGGGCATTGGAAGGTGACAAAATGAAATAAAGAACAAACAAATATAATTATTATGAAGACAAAGTACATCGCATTGGCCATGGCCACCATGCTCATCAGCGGCGGCGCCATGGCACAGAAGAAGAAACAGGTGGAGACCACCTACAACGGCGGCATCACCACCGAGATGATGCAGCAGATGAAGAAGAGCTTCGGCGGCTCGGCCTCCGACAAGGCCCTGCGCAACATCATGGTGAACCAGAGCCCCGCCAAGCTGGCCATGAACTACGAGAACGCCACCAAGTTCGACTCGCACTTCAGCAACCGCGTGGAAAGCCGCGCCGTCACCGACCAGCAGTCCTCGGGCCGTTGCTGGATGTTCACCGGCATGAACGTGCTCCGCAACCAGGCCATCCGCAAGCACCACCTGCCCGCCGACTTCCAGTTCTCGCAGGCCTACCTCTTCTTCTACGACCAGCTGGAGAAGGCCAACCTCTTCCTGCAGGCCATGATCGACACCTACAAGAAACCCATCGACGACCAGGAGGTGCAGTGGCTCTTCAAGAACCCCATCGGCGACGGCGGCCAGTTCACCGGCGTGGCCAACCTCATCGACAAGTACGGCCTCGTGCCCTCCGACGTGATGCCCGAGACCTACAACACCAACAACACCTCCAGCATCAGCAACCTCATCGCCCTCAAGCTCCGCGAGGACGGCCTGCAGCTGCGCGAGATGGCCGCCCAGAAGGGTGTCTCCGGCGCCAAACTCTTGGCCACGAAGACCTCCATGCTCGGCACCATCTACCGCATGCTGGCCCTGACCATGGGCGAGCCTCCCGCACAGTTCACCTGGCAGCAGAAGGACGCCTCGGGCAAGATTGTGGAGACCGCCACCTATACCCCCAAGGAGTTCTACGAGAAATTCGCCAAGACCGACTTCAGCAAGTACTACATGGTGATGAACGACCCCACCCGCGAATACTACAAAGTGTATGAAATCCAGTACGACCGCCACGTCTACGACGGCCAGAACTGGCGCTACCTCAACCTGCCCATGGAGGACATCGCCCCCATGTGCATCGCCTCCATCAAGGACAGCACCATGATGTATTTCAGCTGCGACGTGGGAAAATTCCTCAACCGCGACAACGGCCTGATGGACATGAACAACTACGACTACGAGAGCCTTATGGGCACCACCTTCGGCATGGACAAGAAGCAGCGCGTGGCCACCTTCGCCAGCGGCTCCTCGCACGCCATGACCCTCTGCGCCGTCGACCTCGACAAGGACGGCAAGCCCATCAAATGGATGGTGGAGAACAGCTGGGGCCCCAACTACGGCTACCAGGGCAATCTCATCATGACCAACGACTGGTTCAACGAGTACATGTTCCGCGTGGTCCTCGAAGAGAAGTACATCCCCGCCAACATCCGCGCCATGATGGACCAGAAACCCATCATGCTCCCCGCCTGGGACCCGATGTTCGCCCCGGAAGAATAGCACAATTATGAAACACATCAGGAAATCGATATGGGCACTGGCGTTGCTGGTGCCCTTCTTTGCCCAGGGCCAGAAGCGGCTGGAGCCCTGTGCTTTTGCATGGGATTACGACCGGATATGCATCGATAAGCTGGTGCACAAGGGCTACGATTTTTTTTATATGCGCTGCCCTTCCTTCTTCGCCGAGAGTGCCCTGAGCCTGCAGATTCCTGAGGCGGGACCTGCCAACCGGAGCCTGCTGACCTACAGCACGGCCGAAGAGTGCATCTCGTATGCCAAGAAACGCCATAAGGTAAAGGTGACTACCAGCGAGATGCGGGTGCCCGACAGCGTGGCACGAAGGCTGCACTTCCTTGCCAACCACGCCATCGTCACCGCCTCGCCTTGGGCCGACCAAAGAATGCTCTGTGACGGCACAGGGTACTACTTCTGCAACCGCTGGCAAGGAGCCACGACGCACTCTCCCGACTCCAGCGCCCGCACCTTCCTCCTGGTGCAGGCCATGGACAGCGTCTGCCTGGCAGTCGTCCACTCCGATACCGCCTTGCTGCTGCGGCAAATGCCAATGCTCGACAGCCTCGACCGCTGTTTCCGCCAGGACTACCCCCTGGAGGCTTTCATGCCCGATTTCAAACCACGGCCCTTCACCGACAGCACCGGCGTCATGCACCTGCAGTTCTACCGCAGCGAGTGCTTCATGTACATCACCGTCGCCGACAGCGCCGATGCCGCCGCACAGACACCTCCCATGCTGGACTTCTACCAACAGTTAGCCCGCGAGATTTTCATCCGCTATCCCGACTACAGGAAACTCTCCGTTATGGTCGATCCAAAATACATTGAGCCCCGCTGCAAAGTCGTCACCCGCGAATACCACAACTACCGATACCTCGACCAGCAATACCGAATCTACTACACGCTGGAGCTCCCGCCCTCGATGCTCACCCTTGAGCGCTGCCTGAAGGCCATGGAACTCCCCGATGGGGAACACAGAATAGATTAGATTTACCGCTGCCCGAAGAGCCAGGCGAGGTTGAAACGGTAGTACCACAACTCGCAGGCCCCCGAGGGGTTCTGCTCGATGTAGGCCCCGATGGTGCCGTCGGGCAGGAGGGTCAGCGAGGAGTAGACCGACGGGCCGTCGAACAACAGCACCGGGCTGTGCCACGTCCGCCCCTCGTCGGTGCTGCTGAAAATACTGACCTTCTCGCGCTGCATCGAATTGGGCAGGCTATGCAGAATCAGCGTGTCGTTCACCCTCAGCATGTCGCCGTTGCAGGCGTTGGCCGTCATCTCGTCCCATACACCCTGCGTTCCCCACGTCGCGCCGCCGTCGGCGGAAACATTATAGCCCCGTGCGCCGCTGCGGCGTACGCTGAGCAGTACCCTCCCGTCGTTCAGCTCCATCAGCTTGGCCTCGTCGCCCTGTGCGAAAGCACGCTGCGACACCTGCCAGGAACGGCCGTCGTCGTCGCTGTAGACGACGAAGTTGTCCAGCACCTGCGCACTCTTCCGGCACATCGCCGCAGCCACCATCACCCTTCCCTTGTGCTCGCCATGCTTCAGTCGCAACGCGTTGCCGGAGGCGAAGAACGAGGCCTTGTAGTTGCGGCAGGTGGTGTTCAACGCCTGACTGCCCCAAAGCATGGAGGTAATGTCTTCGGGTTCTCCCCAGGTCTGCCCGCGGTCGGTCGAGCGGCAGACGTAGCTGCGCTGCGGGTCACCCTCGGTGGAAGCCCACAAACCGTTGCCACCCACGAAGAAACACAGCACGTCGCCGTTCGCGCACTGCACCAACGCCGGGTCACCATAGCCGTGCTTGTAGCCCGTCCCCTCGACGATGGTCTGCGGCTCGCTCCACGTCTTGCCGAGGTCCGACGAGCGTCGACAGACGATGTCGATGTCCTCCGGCAGGTCGGTCTCGTTGTATTTGCGTTTGTCGTTGACAGCCAGCAGTGTGCCGTCGTCCAGACACAGCAGCGCAGGGATGCGCCAATTGGCCGAGCCGTAGTCGACCGGAGCATAAAGCCGCTGGCATTCGATGAAAGGGACCTCGTCCGACGCCGACGAATCGGCAACCGACTTGCAGGCCGATGCCGCCAGCAGCAACGCCGCCAGCAGCAGCATACGCCACAGCCTATTCATCGCGCTTGCGCTTGAACCACTCGACGAACTTCGGCAGGTCGTCCAGCTTCTGGAATCCGCTCTCGAAGGGCTCGGCAGGCACCGGAACCGTCTCCATGTATCCAACGAGCGTGGCGCAGTCGAACTCGCCCATCAGGGCCTCCAGCGTCACATACACGCCCACCTGGAAATCCTCGTTCTCAGGCTGCGAACCCTCGACGGCAATCCTCAGGCCCAGCATGTCTGGCTCCTCTTCGCATTCCAGCTGCTCGAAGTACATCTTGCGAGTGTCGAACACCCAGCGGTCGAACCTCACCTTCAGTTCCGTACCCATCGGCTGCTTGAACGCCACGAACTCCCACCAGTCCAGGTCCGGGGCCGCATCCACCAGTTCCACCACATAGCGGAACAGGTCGGTGTCGCCCTCGGCGGTGAAGGTCAGCGTGCGTCCGTTGGCCGTGGCGTCGCCAATCTCGTAGGACAAGCCGTTGCAATATTTCGTCAGCTGATACTGCAGGGCGTTCTCCAGCTCCGTGCGTTCCTTCTCCTCCAGGTCGCCCATGGCCACCAGCTGCTCGTTGTGGTCCTCAAACCACTTCCAAAAAACTTCTGCTTTCTCCATATTTATTCTTTTTTTTAACGACAACCCTGACAACAAAGACAACGGGGAAAACGCAACATGCGTTTTCCTATCGCTCTCTGTCATCTAGTCTGGTTGATCGTGATATAATCGTCATATTTGTTTTTTATTGCAGTCCCATCCGTTTTTAGGATTTGGTCTGCGTCACAATCATAATAGTATCTCTCTATTTCAACAAATCTAAGGGCAAAATTAACCAATATGCCCGTGTGTGGTTTCACAAGATGCATATAATTAAACAGCTGTGCCCGATGGTCTTTCGACAACGAAACAACCGATTTCAACTCCACGATAATAGTCCCCTTGCACAAGAAATCCAGATAAAAAATCGATTCCATACTCTTTCCCCGGTACACAGGATGAAAGGCCTTTTCTTTTTCGAAAGGAATGTCCGACATTTGCAATTCCAGCATCAACCCCTCCTGATACACCTTTTCATTCAAACCTGGTCCAAGTTCCCTCTTGACATTGTAGAGGGCACCCAGCACATCGTAACTTTCATCTTTATATTTCGCTATATCAATCATACATCATCTGTGAACCGAAACGCCATGTTGGCGTTTCGCCGTTGTCTTTGTTGTCTCTGTTGTCGTTAAAATATTAAATTATAATTGCTTCCGGCGTGAGTGCGACGCCGAATTTCTGTTTCACATCCTGTTGTATTTCGCGGGCCAGGGCAACGACCTCCGTGCCGGTGCAACCGCCGGCATTGTAGAGCACCAGGGCGTTCCGGGGCCACACGCCGGCCTTGCCCATCGTGCGTCCCTTCCATCCGGCACGGTCTATCAGCCAGCCCGCCGAGAGTTTGTACCCCTCCGCCGTGCGGTGCGCCTCGGGCATGTCGGCAAACCGCTGGCGCAGACCCTCGTACACTTCCTCGCCCACCACGGGGTTCTTGAAGAAACTGCCTGCCGACCCATGCTCCTCGGGCCTGGGCAGCTTGCCCCACCGCAGGTCGGCGATGGCCTGGCGCAACTCGGCCGCCGAGGCATGGGGAAGGCCCTCCAAAGCCTTGTAGCTCAGATTGGCCTTGAATTCCCGACGCAAGCGGTAGCACACCCGCAGCACCAGGAACCGTCCCGCAGAGTGCTTGAACATCGAATCGCGGTAGGCGAAACGGCAGTCCGCATTGCTGAACGTACAGAAACGCCCCTCGCGAAGGTCGTACACCTCCACGCTCTCCACCACATCCTTGGCCTCCACGCCGTAGGCCCCGACGTTCTGCACCACCGACGCCCCCACCGTCCCCGGAATGGCCGTGAGGTTCTCCAGGCCGTACAGTCCATGTTCAAGGCTCCAGGCCACCAGGTCGTCCATCACCATGCCACCCCAGGCGGTGACCGTCGCGCAGTCGCCGTCGGGCCGCACCGAGACCTCCTGCACCGTGTCCAAACGGACCACCGTGCCGTCGTAATCGCGGGTGAACACCATGTTGCTGCCGCCCCCGAGCACCATCCAGGCGCCCCCGAGCGGCAACGAAGCGGGGTCGTCCCCCGGTTCCAGCACCGCCATGCAGCGGGCCTTGGCGTCGATGCCAAAAGTATTGTACGCCTTCAGCGATATATTTTCAAAAACTTTCATCAAAACTCCGAAACTAAACACTAATCACTTAACACTTAACACAAAACACTCATCACTCACTTGTCGTCCTCCTTGGGCCCCAGCTCCTTCTTCGGACGGCGCTCCTTGGGCACATAGTCCATGCGGAACACCTGCCTGTGCGTCAGCAGCAACACGCCGCTCAGCACCGCTCCCAGCACGTCGCACACCATGCAGGCCTGCCACACACCGGTGACGCCGTCGCCATGGTTGAAGTCCATCAACAAGTCGGGCAGTATCAACGACAACGGAATGAGGAAGATAACCTGCCGCGAAAGGCTCGTCACGATGGCTATCCACGGCTGGTCGATCGACTGGAACAGCTGCGAGTTGGTCACCGTGAACGCTATCAGCGGGCACATCACCATCAGGTAGCGCAACGCCGGAGCGCCCATGGCAAGTATCTCGGGCTCGGAGTTGAAGAACCCGATGATGGTGCGCGGAAACACCAGCGACAACACCATGCCCACCACGCCGATGAGCAGACAGACCTTCATCGTCAGCAGGTACACCTCGCGCAGGCGGTCGTTGCGCCGTGCGCCGTAGTTGTAGCCCGCAATGGGCTGCATGGCCTGGCACAGGCCGAGCATCACCATGAACACCAGACCCATGGCCGAGTTGGCAGCGCCATAGACCGTCATGGCGTCGTCGCCGCCGAAGCGTATCAGCTGGCGGTTCAGCACGGCCACCACGGCAAAGGCAGCCACATTCATCGAGAACGGGCTGATACCGATGGCAAGGATATTCCTGAAAATGTACAACTTGGGACGCCACGCATGGCGTTTGAAGCGGATGAACGAGTGCGGCAGCATGAAATGCGCCACGGCCACGGCCGACGACGACGCCATCGAGATGGTGGTGCCCCACGCCGCACCTTTCATGCCCCAGCCCAACACGCTGATAAACACATAGTCCAGCACGATGTTCAGCACCGCGCCGCCCACCATGATCCACATGCCCTTCATCGGGTAGCCGCTCGAGCGGATAAGACCTACGAGGTTGAACGTCAGCGTCAACAGGAACATACCCGGCAGCACGATGTACATATACTCGCACGCCGCGTCGATCACCGACGCCGAGGCGCCGTCGGCAAAAAGGTTCATAATGGGGTGCATCCACAGGTAGCCGCCCACCACAAAGATAAAGCCGAACAGGAACGTCAGCAACACACTGTTGCCCAATATCTTCTCCGCCCAGCGCACATCTTTCCGTCCCAGCACGATGCTCATGCGGGCACTCGAACCGGCACCCACCAGCGAACCGAAGGCATGGATGATGTTCATCACCGGGAACGTGATGGTCAGCGCCGCAAGGAGCATCTTGCCGTCGCCGATGCTGTTGCCCAGGAAGATACGGTCAACGATATTGTAAATCGACGTCACCACCTGGCTCGCCACCGCCGGCAGCGCATACTGCCACAGAAGCTTGCCCATCGGCTTGGTTTCCAACTCTTGTATATTGTCCATTTTGCGATAAAAAATTTCAATCCTTAACAAATCTTAACGGAGAACCGACTGATTTATTGCACCCAAAACATAAAAATTTCCCATTGTAGACTCAACAATCAAGTGCA
>DFIZ01000058.1 GCA_002372855.1 Bacteroidales bacterium UBA3684 | reverse complement strand
TCGTCGATGATGTCGATGGCGCGGAGCAGACCCTCAAGGATGTGGGCACGCTTCATGGCCTCGTCCATCTCGAACTGGGTGCGGCGGGTGACCACCTCCTCGCGGTGCTCAACGAAATATTGTATCAGCTGCTTGAGGTTCAGCAGTTGCGGACGGCCGTGCACCAGGGCGATGTTGTTCACCGCGAAACTGCTCTGCAGTTCGGTGAGCTGGAACAGCTTGTTCAGAATCACATTGGGCACCACGTCGTGGCGCAACACATAGACCACACGGATGCCGTCCTTGTCGCTCTCGTCGCGGATGTCCAGGATACCTTCAATCTTGCCTTCCTTCACCAGGTTGGCGGTCTTCTTGATCATCTCGCTCTTGTTCACACCGTAGGGCACCGTCGAAGCCACAATGAGGTTGTGGCCCTTGGCGTCCTCTTCAATCTCGGTGATGGCACGGATGATGATGCTGCCGCGGCCCGTCATGTAGGCCTCGCGCACACCGTTATAGCCGTAGATGATGCCTCCCAGGGGGAAGTCCGGGGCCTTCACATATTCCATAAGCCCCTCGATGGTGATGTCGCGGTTGTCGATGAAGGCGATGCAGCCGTCAAGCACCTCGCGCAGGTTGTGCGTCGGCATATTGGTGGCCATACCCACGGCAATGCCGTTCGAGCCGTTCACCAGCAGGTTCGGTATCTTGGCCGGCAGCACCGAAGGCTCCTCGCCCTCGTTGTCGTAGGTGGGCACCATGTCCACAGTGTTCTTGTCGATATCGGCCACCAGCTCGTTGCTGATCTGCTTCAGACGGGCCTCGGTGTAACGCATGGCGGCAGGCGAATCGCCGTCGATGGAACCGAAGTTTCCCTGGCCGTCCACCAGCGTGTAGCGCATCGACCAGTCCTGGGCCAGACGCACCAGTGCGCCGTAGATACTCGAGTCGCCGTGCGGGTGGTACTTACCCATCACGTCGCCGACAATACGCGCCGACTTCTTGGTAGGAGTGTTGTAGAGAATGCCGTTCTCGTTCATCGAATAGAGAATGCGGCGGTGCACCGGCTTGAAACCGTCGCGCACGTCGGGCAATGCCCTCGCCACGATGACCGACATGGCATAGTCGATATAGGCCGTTTTCATTGTGGTCTCGATATCGACCCTTGTGATTTTTTCGTTTTCAGAAACCATCAGTCGTTCTTTATTATTTTATATTATTGTATTCTAAATATTTATTGACACAGCACAGCTGCACCTTAAAAAACAAAGATACAAATTATTTTTCATTCTGCGGCAACCTTGGCATAAAAATTTATCAACAGCAACCACTAACCACCAATCGACAAACACTAAACGCTGATTTCCACACCCCATTGTTGAAAAGAATCTTTGGCACCAATCTTGCAATACAAATATTTGTAGTACTTTTGCATCACGAATTATAGAACCACATGGAAGCAAACCTCAGCGAAAACACCAAGAAGGCCATCGCCTTCTCCCGCGACGAAGCCATCCGCCTCAAAAACGGCGGCATAGGCGTCGAACACCTCTTCCTCGGCATGGCACGCCTCCCCGAATGCTCGGCCATGACCATGCTCTCCACCCTCGGAGTCAACACCGCCGCCCTCCGCGAACGCCTCGAAAGCCAGGTCTCCCAGGCCCACGCCGACATCCGCTACGCCGAAGACAGCGAAATACCCATGCTCCGCCAGACCGAGAAGGTGCTCCGTCTCAGCTACCTCGAAAGCATCAAGCTCAAATCTTCCGAAATACGCACCGAGCACCTCATCCTCGCCATGCTGCAGGAAAACGACAACCTCGTCGCCAACTTCCTCGGCAAGGACAATGTCGATTACGACCGCTTCGCACGGCTCGTCCGCAGCGACAGCGGCCTCGAGCCCGGACGCATGCCCGACTTCTCCAGCCAGACCTCCGACGACGACAACGACGACGCCTTCGCCGACCCCATCGTCGAAAGCGGCAAGCACCAGCCCGCCTCCGGCAAAAGCAAAACCCCTGCCCTCGAAAACTTCGGCCGCGACCTCACCAAACTCGCCCTCGACGGCAAGCTCGACCCCATCGTCGGCCGTCAGAAAGAGATGGACCGCATAGCCCAAATCCTCTCCCGCCGCAAGAAGAACAACCCCATCCTCATCGGCGAGAGCGGCGTCGGCAAGAGCGCCATCGCCGAAGGCCTGGCCATACGCATCGCCGAAGGACGCGTGCCGCGCACCCTCTACGGCAAACGCCTCCTCAGCCTCGACCTCGCCTCCCTCGTCGCCGGCACCAAATACCGCGGCCAGTTCGAAGAGCGCATGAAAGCCATCATCAACGAGCTCGAACAGAACCCCGACATCATCATCTTCATCGACGAAATCCACACCATCGTCGGCGCCGGCTCCGCCAGCGGCTCCCTCGACGCCAGCAACATGTTCAAACCCGCCCTCGCCCGCGGCGTCATCCAGTGCATCGGCACCACCACCCTCGACGAGTACCGCCAGTACATCGAGAAAGACACCGCCCTCGAGCGCCGCTTCCAGAAAGTGCTCGTCGAACCCGCCACGCCCGAAGAGACCATGGAGATACTCCAGAACATCAAGGACAAATACGAAGAGCACCACCTCGTGCAATACACCGAGGACGCCCTCAAAGCCTGCGTCGACCTCACCGAGCGCTACGTCTCCGACCGCCTCCAGCCCGACAAGGCCATCGACGCCCTCGACGAGGCCGGCGCACGCGTCCACATCGCCAACATGCAGGTGCCCGAGGAAATCGTCAACCTCGAACAGGAAGTCTCGCGCATCGAGGCCCGCAAAAAAGACATCCTCGCCTCCAAACGCTACTCCGAAGCCGCCGAACTCCGCGACCAGGAACGCGACCTCCAGGGCAAACTCGCCGACCTCAAACGCCAGTGGGACGCCGACGAGCGCGAACGCCACGTGCAGGTCACCGACCAGGACGTCGCCGCCGTCGTCGCCATGATGACCGGCGTGCCCATCGAGCGCATCGCCGAAAGCGAACAGGGACGCCTCCTCCAGATGGAAAACCAGCTCCGCGGCAGCGTCGTCGGACAGGACCAGGCCATCAGCCAAATCGCCAAAGCCATCCGCCGCAACCGCGCCGGCCTCAAAGACCCCAACCGCCCCATCGGCTCCTTCCTCTTCCTCGGCCCCACGGGCGTCGGCAAAACCTACCTCACCAAAATCCTCGCCCACTACCTCTTCGACAGCGAAAGCGCCATGATACGCATCGACATGAGCGAATACATGGAGAAATTCGCCGTCAGCCGCCTCATCGGAGCGCCTCCGGGATACGTCGGCTACGAGGAAGGCGGCCAGCTCACCGAACGCGTGCGCCGCAAACCCTACTCCATCGTCCTCCTCGACGAAATCGAGAAGGCCCACCCCGACGTCTTCAACGTCCTCCTCCAGGTCCTCGACGACGGCGTCCTCACCGACGGCATCGGCCGCAAAGTCGACTTCAAGAACACCATCATCATCATGACCTCCAACATCGGCTCGCGCCAACTCAAGGACTTCGGCACCGGCGTCGGATTCAACACCGCCGCCCGCGAAGCCGAAAAAGCCGACCTCCAGCGCGACGTCATCGAGAAAAGCCTCAAAAAAGCCTTCGCCCCGGAATTCATCAACCGCATAGACGACATCATCTACTTCAACTCCCTCCAGCGCGAAGACATCCACCGCATTATCGACATCGAACTCCGCGGCCTCTTCTCCCGCATCCGCAAAATGGGCTTCGAAGTCGACATGGACGAACGGGCCAAGGACTTCATCGTCGCCAAAGGCTGGGACGAAAACTACGGCGCCCGCCCGCTGCGTCGCGCCATACAGCGCTACGTCGAGGACGACCTCGCCGACGAAATCATCAAGGCCGACATCCTCCCCGGCGACACCATCCACATCACCGCCGACGACGACCACGTCTTCTTCAACACCGAAAAAGGCGAAACCTCCCGTCAGCTCGACGAAGCCCTCTCCACCGAAACCGTCTAACCCCCCACCCCACCCCCCAAAAAAGAGAGGAACCCCTCCGGTTCCTCTTTTTTTTTTACCCCAAACCCCACTAAACACTTAACACTAAACACTAACCACTTAACACTTAACACTAAACACTTAACACTTAACACTCCCCACTCATCACTCATCACTCATAACTCTTAACTCTTAACTCCCCCCGGATAGGGGTCAAATTCGGCCCTTCTCATATAGTTCCTATATACTTCTCATATACTTCTTATATCACCTATATAAGAAGTATATGAGAAGTATATGAGAACGATATAAGAACGATATAAGAAATGCCGAATTATGTACCTCTTCGACCCCTCTCGGACCCCTGTTTTACACCCCCTCGGCGGGGAGGGGTCGGGTCGTCAGTTGCCGAAGATAAATCCTAAAAAGAAAACCGGGGGACGCGAGGTGGCGTCTCCCAGTTGTTTTTGTTGTCAGCGTTGTCGTTAAAAAAAAGCTAGAAGTTGTACTTCACCATGGCGCAGAGGCGGTGGCCGAGGACCTGGCGGAGGTTGTCGTTGTCGGGGACGGTGCCGTCCTGCGGGTCGAGGTCGCCGTAGGTGACGCCGGTGAGCTCATACTCGAGGCCGATGTTGAAGGCCTTGGTGTTGTAGCTGACGGAGGGGGCGAGGCGGTAGATGCTGTTGAGGTTGGTGACGCCCTTCTTCATGTAGAGCTCGGGGGGGACAAGGGCGATGATTCGATAGTCCTTGTTGGCAAGGCCGAGGTTTTTCTGGTAGCCGAGGAAGAGGTTGACGCGCCAGCGCGAGCCATAGGAGAGGTTGAGGTAGGAGACGAAGGCCTGCATGGGGATGTAGCCCCAGTCACCGTCGGCATTGACGGCCCAGGCGTAGCCGCTGAGCATGTTGAGGTGGCCGAGGTTCTGCGCCAGGGTGCTGCGGAATTTCAGCGCAAAGGGCACGCTGAGGGGCGTGTACTGGAAGTAGACCGTCGGCGAGAAGGAGTGGCAGCGACCCTCGTCGAGGCGGTTGTAAAGCACGTCATCGGTCAGCACATTCACCACAGGTATCTCCCTGCGGATGAGGAGGTTGGTGTAATCCATGCCCAGCTGGGCGTAGACCTCGCGCGTGCGGTAGTGGAGTCCGAAGAAGAGTTCGGGCACCAGCGAGCGGTTGGCGTAGGCGGTGCTTTCGCCGTCGGGGCCGGGCGAGGAGAACTGGTACTGCCAGAGGGCGGCGGCGGTGAAGCCGAAGCCGTTGGGGTTGAGCGTGTAGCGCACCTGCGGCGTACGGCTGTGGGGCCGGAAGGGGGCGCCGGCGGCCATGCCGAGGACGTCGGGCATGATGCTGCCGCTGAGGGGGTGCCAGTCCTGGCCAAGGAGGAGCTCGTGCCGGCCGAAGGCGTTCTGGCGGCGGAGGGTGACGTAGGCCAGGCGAAGGCGCAGCACGGTGTTGCTGGTGCCGAAGCCGGCAAAGTCGCCTTCCACCTTGCCGCTGAGGTCGAAGCCCGCGAAGTGCGCCCCTTCGAGGGCGAGGCCAAAGCGGGTGCTGAGGGCCAGGAAGTGGGCCTCGGGGACGGCATTGCGGTCGAAGCGGTCGTCGGTGGCACCGAGGGTCTGGGCCTGGGCTTCGGTGAGGTTCCAGTCCTCGTCGTAGGGGATCATCAGGTATTCGCCGCCGCAGACGGTCATCATGCGGCGCGAGTCGACATTGAGGTAGTTGCGGACGAAGCCGTAGGGTTTGATTGTCACCTTCTCGGCCTTGCGCACGGCGGCGGTGTCCTGCGCCGAGGCGGCGAGGGCGGCAAGCAGAAGGGTTGCAAGTAGCAGGGGTTTCTTCATAGAATGTATAACCCGTTGGCGGAATTAAACCAGTGCATATTTAACTCTGCCAATCGGTTGATTATTTAAGTAATTGAAGTATTGTGCGACGGTCAGTGCACTGATTTTGCCGATGATGCGGGCAAACAGGCCGTCGGTTTGTTTCGCCATGGTAAATGGCATCATCTTGTTAGAACGCCTGTCGTAGTCGTCATAGAACTCACCGTAGCCGCAATACTTGCATTTGAGATTGCAAGCATCTGTCACCTCAAATGTAATCTGCCTAAGGTTGGCCAGTGAATAATAGATTTGGGCAGGTGTAAGATATCGTTTATTCATTACTCGTTACGTTTCAGATACAGCATATTGTTCTTGTAGTCAAAGATGACGTTAAAATGGCTAAAGAAATTGTTTCCGAGCAGGATATCTGATTTCAGGGATTCCCCGATTATCTTGGCTGATGGACCTGGTGTCCGGACTCTTTTGCCGCTCTTCTCTTCATAATAACACGGGAAACCAACGCTGTCGATGGCCACACCGATGGTGTTCATGACGAGATAAGCCATTGATGTCGTATCGAGTTGGCTGAAGTGCTGGTCTACGCAATGAAGGAATGTCTCGTCGTAGGAAGTTTCACCACAACCCAAGTCCAAGCATAGTCGAGCTTGCATCGGCCGACCGTTCTTCTGCTTGAAACCATCCACCTTGATGACACGCAACATGGTGAGGTGCGGCCCTCCACACGGCTCCATCGGAATGGCAAGATAGTCGTCGGTCTTGGCAGGCAACTGATTGCCAAATATCATGATGTTGTTTTTGAAATCAAGTTCCACGACATAGTTCTCAAAGAAATCGCGTCCAATGATGGCTCTGATGTTCGACTTGCGGAAGATAGACCTTCTGTCCGATATTTCAACGGTGTCTACCGCGTATGCCGTATGACCGATATTGAACACAAGACCTTGAGCGAGATAGCCTTCGCAATAGCCGTGACGCACATCTAAGGATGTCCACAACGATGAGTCGAAAGGTACAAAACTGGCATCCAACAACGAGGCAAGTTCAGAGTGGAGAACCATATAGCGACAACCGTTATCAATCAACACATTTCCAACTTTGAGTCCATTGACATCGACATCACAAAGGAGGTGATTATAGTCTCTGGAGATGACGTTGGTGTCAATGCTAAATGAGATAGTATCTGTGCAATAATATTTTTGCTGATTAGTTATTTTGGGGGGCTGTCCCAAACATGATGTTAATAGCAATATAGATGCCCCAATGGTAAGGATTTTTGGTACCATAAGAATTATTATTGGGTCAAATGATTATATGTAAATCGGACTCTGTGCCCGAAGGTGGGAAAAAGAAAAAAGCGGAAAGTGGAAAGCCATGCTGATGCAAATCAGCACAACAACTTTCCACTTTCCGCTTTCAGTTTGCATCTCTCTTTTATGCCAGGAGGACAAGCAGCTGGGCGGTGAAGATGCGGAGGAACATGGTGAGGGGGTAGACGGTGGCGTAGCCGGTGTTGGGCAGTTTGCAGCCGTCGGGGGCCATGTTGTTGGCGAAGGCCAGGGTCGGCGGGTCGGTGTGGCTGCCGCCGATGAAGCCCATGAGGGTGTAGTAGTTCATCTTCAGCACCAGGCGTCCGAAGGTCGCCACCAGCAGCGGGGGCACCATGGTGATGATGACGCCGTAGAGGACCCACATGTAGCCGCCGGCCTGGATGGTGGCCAGGAAGCTGCCGCCGGCGCTGAGGCCGACACCGGCGAGGAAGAGGGCGATGCCCACCTCGCGCAGCATCCATACACCGTGGCTCTCGGTGAATTCGGTCGTGAACCAGCCCTTCTTCACACCCAGCCAGGCGCCGATGAGGCTCACCACCAGCGGGCCGCCGGCGAGACCCAGTTTGACGGGGGCCGACATGCCGACGGGTATGGGGATGGAGCCCACGATGATGCCGACGGCAATGATGACGAAGATGGGGATGAGGTTGACCTTGTGGCGCTGCGAGGCGGGAGTGGCTTTCTTCTCGGGCTGCTCGATGGTGGTCTCGTCGGTGACGGGTTCCTTCTTGAGGTCGATGCGGCACAGCGGACGCAGCAGGAGGCAGCAGACAATCATGCCCACCACGGCCAGGGGATAGGCCACGGCGTAGCCTGCGGCCAGCTGGTCGGCAGCGTCGCCCATGCCCAGGTCGCGCACGGTCTGCTGGGCTGCCGAGAGGCCGGGGGTGTTGGTGACGGCGCCGGTGTAGACACCCGCCATGTCGGTGAGGCTCTGGTCGGCCACCTTGGCGATGATGAAGGTGATGAGGACACCGAAGGCCACGTTGACGAGGGCCATGCCGTTCATGGCCAGGCCGCCTTTCTTGAAGCTCTTGAAGAATCCGGGGCCTACCTGCAGGCCGACGGCAGTGACGAAGAGGATGAGTCCGAACTCCTTGATGATGTGGAGCATCTCGCCGTTGCACTGCACCCCGAGAGCGCTGATGAGGATGCCCACGAAGAGCACCCAGGTGATGCCAAGGGTCACGCCCTTGATTTTGAACTTGCCCAAGAGCAAGCCGGCAAAGATAGAGACAGAAAGCATCAGCACCGTGGTGCCGACACCTCCGTTAGTCAGTAAGTTAGTAAACCACATAGTTGAAATTGAAAATTGAAAGTTGAGAATTGAAAATTGTTTCTTTAACTAATTTATAAGATGAAAATTCTTTAAAAACATAATTGAAAATTGAAAATTGAACTGCGCATTGCTGCGTCAGCCAATTTTCAATTTTCAATTTTTAATTTTCAATTCAGCTTAGTCGCCCAGGGTGGCAACCATGACAGCCTTGATGGTGTGCATGCGGTTCTCGGCCTCGTCGAAGACGATGCTGTTCTCGCTCTCGAACACCTCCTCGGTGACCTCGATGCCGTCGAGACCGAATTTCTCGTTCACGTCGCGGCCAGCTTTGGTCTCAAGGTTGTGGTAGGCGGGCAGGCAGTGCATGAATTTGCACTTGGGGTTGCCGGTCTTCTTCATCAGCTCAGCGTTGACCTGGTAGGGCATCAGCATCTTGATGCGCTCTTTCCACACGCTGTCGGGTTCGCCCATGCTGACCCAGATGTCGGTGTAGATGAAGTCGAGGCCCTTCACGCCCTTCTCGACGTCGTCGGTGACGGTGAGCTTGGCGCCGGTCTCTTTGGCGATCTCCTGGCACTGCTTGACAAGGTCCTTGGCAGGCTGCAGTTTCTTGGGGGCGATGATACGGATGTCCATACCCATCTTGACGCCGCCAACCATCAGGCTGTTGCCCATGTTGTAGCGGGCATCGCCGATGTAGGCGAACTTCACCTGGTTGAGGGGCTTGTCGGTGTGCTCCTGGATGGTGAGGAAGTCGGCAAGGATCTGGGTGGGGTGAGCCTCAGCGGTGAGGCCGTTCCACACGGGGACACCGGCGTATTTGGCCAGCTCCTCGACGGTGGCCTGGTCGAAGCCACGGTATTCGATGCCGTCGAACATGCGACCCAGCACGCGGGCGGTGTCTTTCATGCTCTCCTTGATGCCGATCTGGCTGCCGGTGGGACCCAGGTAGGTCACGTGGGCACCCTGGTCGTGGGCGGCCACCTCGAAGGAGCAGCGGGTACGGGTCGAGGTCTTCTCGAAGATGAGGGCGATGTTTTTGCCCTTCATGCGCGGCTGCTCGGTGCCGGCATATTTGGCGCGCTTGAGGTCGCGGGCCAGGTCGAGCAAATAGTTAAGTTCTTTCGGGCTGAAGTCAAGGATCTTCAGGAAATTGCGGTTTCTTAAATTGTAAGCCATTTCTATAAGATTTTAATATTAAAATTTCTGTTTTTTCCGCTTCGCGTAATTCATAAATCGATTTATGGATTGCCGCCGCAGGCGGGGGTCTTCCTATCTCACGATACGGGTGCCGCAGTTGGGATTGTCAAGCTGACCGGCCTCGGTGATGATGCACTCCTTGCCGCCGTGCTCGACGAACATGATGGCGGCACGCACCTTCGGAGCCATGCTGCCTTCGGCGAACTGGCCCTCTTCGAGGTACTTCTTGGCCTGGGCCACGGTGATGGTGTCCAGGGCCTGCTCGTTCTCCTTGCGGAAATTGATGTAGACCTTGGGCACATCAGTGAGGATGTAGAACTCGTCGGCACCGATCTCGACGGCGCAGAGGGCGCTGGCGAGGTCCTTGTCGATAACGGCTTCCACTCCACGCACGGTGTCGTTCTCCTCCACCACGGGGATGCCGCCGCCGCCAACGGTGACAACGATGTTGCCAGCCGTGGCCAGTTGCTTGACGATTTTGATGTTGTTGATGCGCGTGGGCTTGGGGCTTGCCACCACCTTGCGCCAACCGTTGCCCTTGGGGTCTTCCTTGTAGACCTCTCCTGTAGGCGACACAACCCTGCCACTTTCCACTTTCCACTTTCCACTCTCCACTCCCAACTGCTCCTTGGTGTAGTAGGGGCCGACGGGCTTGGTGGGATTCTGGAACATGGGGTCAAGCTTGTTGACGGCCACCTGGGTGACCAGCGTCACCACATCGCGCTGAATGTCGTTGCGGGCCATCACATTGCGCAAACCCATCTCGATCAGATAGGCAATCGAGCCCTGTGTCTCAGCGACACAGAAGTCCATCGGCATGGCCTGTACACCGGCCTGCTTGCCAGCCTCGTGCTGCAACATCACATTGCCCACCTGAGGGCCGTTGCCGTGTCCGATGACAACGTTGTAGCCACGTTTCAACAGGGCGCACAGACTTTCACAGGTATTCTCGACGTTCTCAATCTGTTCCTGATAGGTGCCTTTCTGGCCACTGCGAAGGAGGGCATTTCCTCCAAAAGCGACAACCGCTAGTTTTCTCATTCTTATTCTATATTCTTAATATTCAACAATATAATTCACTTCCCTTCCATGAAGGAAAATGCAAATGTACGAAAAAAAAACGACATACCGAAAAAAAACTTCATTTTCAGTGCATTATTTAAATCATAATGCCTCGAGGAAAGTACGGATGAGGGTGAGGAAACGGGGGTAGTTGCCCAGGCCGCATCCTTCGCAGGTGTCGGTGGGGCTGTGGTAGCCGCCGTAGGGGCCGCCGAGGGTGTAGATGAAGATGGCCGGGCAGTATTGGCTGAGGTAGTAATGGTCGCTGTTGGGGGCGTTGTCGCGACGGCCAATCTTGGCGGCATAGCCTCGCTCCTCGTTGATGCGGTCAAGCATGTCGACGTAGGGTTTCGTCGCGCGGTCGTTGGCGTTTACCACCATCAGGCCCTCGTCGCCGCCGCAGAAGAGGTCGATGTTGACCAGCAGTTTGACTTTGTTCATCTTGATGAGCGGCATGTCGGCAAAGAATCCGCTGCCGATAAGTCCCGATTCCTCGCCGCCGAAGAAGAGGAAAACGTAGGTGTAGTGCCGCTGTTCCTGTCCGGCAATCATACGGGCCAGGTCGAGCACGGCGGCGGTGCCGCTGGCGTTGTCGTGGGCACCGAAGAAAATGGTGTCGCCATGCATGCCAAGGTGCTCGTAATGTGCGGTGAAGACAATCATCGAATCGCTCTTTCCCTGCAGCACCCCGCAGACATTTTGCGAGCGGTAGCCGGCCTTCACTATCGGTGGCCGCGTGGTGGTATTAGGGAAATAGAAATACTGGTAATAGTTCTTGCACAGAGGTTTCACACCCATGGTCTTCAGCTCATTGCGCACATAGTCGGCGGCGATGGAGTCTCCCCTATTCTGCATGCCGCGGCCAAACATCTCGGGCGACGTCAGATCGCGGATCACGCGGCGCGCATAGACGCTGTCCTGCGCCTGCAACGCCAGGGGCATCAGCATGAAAACAACTAGAATCCGGGCAAATCTAACCATAACGTGGGTAGCATTAATATGAAACCAAGAACAATGAGGGCGACGATGAATTTCCACACCCACTTGAGCCAAGTGCCGTAGGGTATGCGGGCCATGCCGAGCACGCCGATGAGCACTCCGCTGGTGGGTGTGAGCATGTTGGTGAAGCCGTCGCCGAACTGGAAGGCCAGCACGGTGGTCTGGCGCGAAACGTCAATCAGGTCGGCAAACTGCGCCATGATGGGCATGGTGAGGGCCGCCTTGGCCGAGCCGCTGGGCATGACAACATTGAGCAACGTCTGGAAAACATACATGGCGCCCAGCGAGACCACATCGCCCACCTGCGCCAGCGACCGCGTCAGGCCGTAGAGGATGGTGTCGATGACGCAGCCGTCCTTCAGTATGAAGATGATGCCGCTGGCCAATCCCACCACCAACGCCGCCGACAGGATGTCCTTGCAGCCAGCAAGGAACAGCTTGGCAATGTCGTCGGCCCCCTGGCGGTCGATGATACCGGCCAGGATGCCCATGGCCAGGAACAGGGCCGAGATTTCCTCGATGTACCAACCGAACTTCAGCACCCCCACAACGAGGGCAACAATGGTGACAAAGAACAGGACGAGTATAAGTATCTGTCGGACAGAGAGCCTGCTCTCTTCCGACGATTCCATGCGCGAACGCCAATAGTCGTCCAGCTTGTATACCGGACTGCTTTCGGGCCGCGCCTTCACCCGCCGGGCATACCACAGCACGAAGGCAATGCCCACAATCGTCAGCACCACCCAGCAGAACAGTCTGTATTCCAATCCGGAGAACAGCGGCAGGTCGGCGATGCCCTGGGCGATGCCGATGGTAAACGGGTTGAGCATAGCCCCAGCAAAACCCACATGCGCAGCCACATAGCACATGCACACGCCGACAATGGAGTCGTAGCCCATCTGGATGGCCAACGGGATGAACACCACCACGAAGGCTATGGTCTCCTCGCTCATGCCGAAGACCGCCCCGAAGAGGCTGAACAACAGCATTACCAGCGTGATAATGATGTTCTCAACCCCCAGTTTCTTGATAATCCTGTATCTGCTTAACCGCTTGACCCACCGCAGGAAAGCCATCACACCGACATCGATGGCATGGCTGTTGTTCAGAATCCAGAATGCTCCGCCAACCATCAGGATGAAAATGATGATGTCGGCCTTGTCGACAAAGCCGTTGAACAGGGCGGAGAATATCTGCCACGTCTGCGGCGCGCGTTCGGTGTAGTGGAACGAGTTGTTCACCACCACCTCGCGGCTGCTGCCGTTGACGTCTATCGTCTCTCTCACGAACTCGCCCGCCGGCACCACCCACGTGAGCACCGCGGCAAACACAATCAGCGCGAAGACGATGGTAAAGGTATGCGGTATGCGTTTCATAGGTTATTTTTTTCTGCGCAGGTTGCTGATGTCAATGAACGAGATACGACCGGGCCATATCTCCACGCCTACCGCTTCAGGCCAGTTGCCGTGGTTGCTGGTGGGTTGCCACTTCATTGCATGGTAATCGTATATTTCGCTGTCGAAGTCGAAGGCTTTGTCGCATCGGCTCTTGGTGATGAGCAATGTCTGGGTGGTGTCGGCATTGTGGCCGAAATACCCTTCGATGGTACCCGGTTCGCCTGGCTCGGCAAAGAGACTGTCGGGTGATTCTATGCTCAATGGTTTACTATAGGTCTCCATCAGCACTATGTCGAACTTGCTGTTTTTGCCCTTGATGGAACGCGGACGGAGTATAAAGTGTTGACCGGCATCTATTCTGACCTTTTTTTGTTTCAGCTTTTCTGACTCAACGTCTTCGTCCATGGACCAGAATTTCATGCACTGGCTTACCTCAAAATAGAGTGTGTCTTCGTTGTTGTCCTCATCCACCACGGGGAAGGCGTCGCAGATAAAGTGAAGTGCGGTATCGTATATCAGCATTTGCTTTTGAGGCTGTACCCCCATAATGTTCATTATGGTGTAGGAATGGCCTACCGATGTGACGAAGAAAGGACTTTCTGCTGTGCCGCTGCCTGTCGACGCAGTTGCAATCTGCAATTGGTCGAACTGAATGCGCGACCGCTCCAGCTCTTTGCTTCCTTCGCCAAAGCCATAGTATGCTGCAATAACCTTCCAGTATGCCGCCGTCAGGTCCGACGGTTTCTTCGACAGACCTTTTTCTGCCACCTTATAAGCCCGCTTGAAGTCGGACACGCTTACATTCTCATGATTCAAGATTTCATTGACAGTCGTCAACTCTGCACTTCGGGAATATGGATTGAAGTTCTCCTGCACGGGGTATCCATAGTACAGGCAGCGCAACTCCTGCAGGTCGAGCGTTGTGTCGCCACGCATGAACCGTTTGGCCAGTTTTGGATAGTAGTAGCGGCTTTTCTTATTCTGCACCATGCTGAAGATGCTGTCGAAGGTGGGAGCACTGGACGGCAACACATTGTGCGCCGAGCTGTCTGCATCCTGAGCTGTGGCCACGCAAGGAATCAGCATGACGAAAGCCACAATTGCGAGAATGATTTTTTTCATAATGTTATGGTATTGCAATGTTTTTTCTTTTCAGTTGCCGATATTGTGTGCCAACCAGCTGTTGCGATAGTGAGGGTCGCCGCTCACGTCCTCGCCGAACCATGCCGGGGGCACGAAAGCGTTGGCGGCCTCGGCCGAGGGGAATTCCACCTCCACCAGCCGCAGACCCTCATGGACGCCGTGGAAGAGGTCCAGCTCGGCCACCTGCGTGGTGTACAGCCCGTCGGCCTCGCTCCGGCGCAGGTCGATGCGGTAGCGCGTCTTGCACACCATCGTGCCCTCGCACTTGGCGCGGAGCATCATGTATTTGTCTTCCGTGAGGGCAAACTCCTCTTCCCTGTTGACGATGGCCGTGGTGGTGGCGGAACGCTGCTTCTCCTTGACGGTGAGGATAAAACCATCGCCCATCCTGCGGACGCGCAGGGTGGGCGATGTGCATAGGTAGCCTTGTTCTATCTCCACATGGGGATATGACTCCAAATCATTTGGAAGCCAACGGACAAGGTATTTCCTTTCTATCTCCATCAGAGCTTGGCCAGATAGTCGGACACATTCTTTTCGATACGGGCTGCCACGTCGGCGCAGTCGTCAGCTTTCTTGAACTTCTCGCCGGTGATGTGCTCGTAGAGCTCGATGTAGCGGTCGCTGATACTGTTCACAATCTCCTCGGTCATCTCGGGCACCTTCTGGCCTTCCTTGCCCTGGAAACCGTTGTCCATCAGCCACTCGCGCACAAATTCCTTGCTCAGTTGGCGCTGGTGCTCGCCCTTCTTCAGACGCTCCTCGTAGCCGTCGGCGTAGAAGTAGCGGCTGCTGTCGGGGGTATGGATTTCGTCGATGAGGTAGATCTTGCCGTCGCGTTTGCCGAACTCATACTTGGTGTCGACAAGAATCAGGCCCTTCTCGGCGGCAATCTTGGTGCCACGCTCGAAGAGCTGCAGGGCGTAGCGCTCCAGCTGGTCGTAGTCCTCCTTGCTGACGAGGCCCGTGCGGATAATCTCCTCGCGGCTGATGTTCTCGTCGTGTCCCTCGTCGGCCTTGGTGGTGGGGGTGACAATGGGCGTGGGGAACTTCTGGTTCTCCACCATGCCCTCGGGCAGCGGCACACCGCAGAGGGTGCGGGCGCCGGCCTTGTACTCGCGCCAGGCGCTGCCGGCCAGGTAGCCGCGCACAATCATCTCCACGCGGAAACCCTCGCACTTCAGACCCACGGTGACCATCGGGTCGGGGGTGGCAAGCTTCCAGTTGGGCAGGATGTCGGCGGTGGCATCGAGGAACTTGGCGGCAATCTGGTTCAGCACCTGGCCCTTGTAGGGAATGCCCTTCGGCAGCACCACGTCGAAGGCCGAGATACGGTCGCTGACCACCATGGCCATATATTTGTCGTCGATGTTGTACACATCGCGCACTTTGCCCACATAGAGGCTCTTCTGTTTCGGGAAATTAAAGTTGGTTTTAACTACTGCTTTCATATATCTGTTTTTTTTCTTAATACTCTATCACTCTACCACTCTACAACTCTACCACTCTACTCCTCCAGCTTCATGGCAAAAAAGGTGAAGTTCACCTTGCCGTAGTTGCGGTGCTGCCAGAATCGGGGGTGCTCCTCGAAGCTGTACTCCCGAGGATGCTCCAGAATGAAGATACCGTCCTCCGTAAGCACCTCGCTCCCAAACACCAGGTCGGGCAGCGTGTCCAGACCCTCCAGCGCATACGGCGGGTCGGCAAAGACAATGTCGAACTTGCGGTTGGCCCTTTTGAGCAGGTCGAAAACATCGGTACGGACCACGTGCAGGTTGCGCAGCCCCAGTCGGCCGGCCTCGCTCTTGATGTACTCCGTGCAGGCGTTGTTGATGTCCACCGCCGTAACCTCCTTCACACCGCGCGAGATAAACTCCACAGCCACAGCGCCGGTGCCGGAGAAGAGGTCCATCACCGAGCACTCCTCGTAGTCCACATAGTTGTTCAGGATGTTGAACAGACTCTCGCGAGCCATGTCCGTCGTGGGACGCACGGGCAGGTTGGCGGGCGGATTCAGTCGGCGCCCTTTCAGGTTTCCAGCAATGATTCTCATAGTATCAGCGCGTTGCGGTATGTATGGAGTGTCTTGAATGCAGGGTTGAGGTACGACGTATGCACACCCGTGTAGAGCGACGCCTGCGGGAAGTAGGGCCGCAGCAGGGCGAAACGTTCGCGTCCCACATCGCCGCACATCAGCAGCTCCGTGCCGCTGTTCTCCAGGCCGAAACTCTTCAGCACCTCCACCGTGTGGAACTGCGCCTCGCTGTCGGAAGCGTAGGGCACTGTGTTGCCGTAGATGTAGCGTCCGTCGCGGAAAGCGGCGAAGTCGATGACTCCCTGGCGCCAGTGCGTCAGCAGCAACGGATGGTCTCCGCTGCGCCGTTCCAGCCCCAGCGACGCAAGCTTCACATGCTGGTTCATCACCGCCAGGCCGGGCAGGGCCACCTTGAACGCCGTGGCGATAGCGTCGTTGGCGGCATACACCGCCGTCGACCCCAGCGCCTTGCACGGCGTAGCCATGATGCCCGTCGCCTCGCTGCCCACAAGCTTAAGATACTGGCGGTTGGCCGACGGCGCATAAAGCTCGTCGGGCACCCACACGCTCTGGTCGCTCAGCACTATGAGTTCCATGGCGGCATAGCCCAGAGGCCGTATGCCGACAGAGGCAAAGAAGGCCTTCACGTCGGCCATCACAACGGTCATCGAGCCGGCGTGCATGCCCTCGGCCTCGCCGAACGTCAGCAGCACGCCCCCGAGCGTCACTTCCGAAAAAGAAAATCCATTCGCCCGTAGGCAAATGGATAGTCTCTTTTCGCTGGAAGCAATCTCTTTCTCGGTAACAATGAGAGTCTTGCAACGATACATAACCTTAACGCATTAACACATTATCCGATTAACGCATTATTACTCAAAGTTACCATCGGTGATAGCCTGGGTGGTGTCGCCCACCTTCCAACCGGCGTAGCGGTCCTTCACCTCGTGGATTTCAGCAATCTTGTTGACGACCAGCTGCTCGTCCATGTCGCTCAGCAGCACCTCGTGGGGCACCTGGCACAGGAACACGGGAATCATGAAGCCACTCTTCTCGATCTGGCTGGCATAGAGCTCGAACTCGTTCTTCTCGCCCTTGGGGTAAGGCACATAGCGCAGATTGCGAATCTCCTCGTCCGTCAGCTGGCGCGTATTGCCGGTGGCAGCGTCGATGGTCGGCAGCTTGCCGTCCTCGCGCAGCTTCGCAACGGGGTTCACCAGCACCTCCACGCGGCTAATCCAGCCGTTCTTCACGGCCTCGTTCTCCGGCACATCGTTGATGTCAACGTCGGCGGGAATCTTGTCGCGGTTAATCTGCTTGCTCACAACCTTCATGCTGTCCTCAGTCATCAGGCGGGTGAACAGCGTGTCGAAACTGCCGCAGTAGCGGCCGTAGGTCACCTTGTAGGCCTCCTCGAGCGTGCGGATGCTCTTCAGCTTCTCCGCGCAGGCGTCGCGGCGCTTCGTGTACTCGTTGTCGAAACGCATCGGTTTCTGAATGCTGTTGTAGACCAGATAAGCCAGGCCGACAATGACAACGGCCAGCACAATTTGGATGATAGTTTTACCTTTCATATCTGTTATTTCTTTTTTGTTTACACTACAAAATCGGCTGCAAAGATACGAATAAATTGGCAAATAGCGCACATATTTTTTTCATTTATTTTCACCCGCCGCCGCACAACCCATGCAATCGGGTATCAATCAACCATTTGAACAACCACATTTTTTTTCACTCCCCTCTCTCCACTCTCCACTCTCCACTCTCCACTCCCCACTCCCCACACCCCCTCCCCCACCGTCTTGCCGCTCATAACTCATAACTCATAACTCTTAACTCATAACTGAAA
>DFIZ01000056.1:421-21678 GCA_002372855.1 Bacteroidales bacterium UBA3684 | reverse complement strand
ATATAAGAAATGCCGAATTATGTACCTCTCGGGTAGGTATCGGGTAGGTATGAGGTGGGAGGAGGCGGGGAAAGATTTTTTGACGATTTTTTTTCATAAGTAAAAAAATTTTTGTATCTTTGCCTTTTACAATAGAAACAAATAAACGATACAATATAATGGAAGACAACAAATTGTTCAGCGAATTCCCGCCCGTCCCGACCGAGAAATGGGAGGAAGCCATCATCAAGGACCTCAAAGGGGCCGACTACGAGAAGAAACTCGTGTGGCACACCATCGAAGGTTTCAAGGTGAAACCCTACTACCGTGCCGAAGACCTCGAAGGTCTCGAATACCTCGACAGCAACCCCGGCCAGATGCCCTACACGCGCGGCAAACACACGGACAACAACGTGTGGGACGTGCGCCAGGACATCCACATCGCCGACCCCAAGGAGGCCAACCGCGTGGCCCTCGACGCCGTGGAGCGCGGCGCCACGTCGATCGGCTTCTGCACCAAGGGCATCCACAGCCTCGACGACATGGCCACCCTGCTCAAGGGCATCTACATCAACGCCGTGAGCATCAACTTCATGTGCTCCGAGGACTACCTCCAGCTCCTGAAGCTTTACGTCGAGTACGCCCAGAAGCAGGGCTTCGACCCGAAGGAGCTCTGCGGCTCGTGCGAGTTCGACCTCTTCCGCTATGCCCTGAAGCACGGCAAGTTCCACCGCGGCGAGGCCGAGGACTTCCAGATGGCCAAGCAACTGGTGGAGTACGCCCACGAGGCGCTGCCCAAGTTCCGCGTGCTGACCGTCCACGGCAGCCTGCTGCACAACGCCGGCTCGAACATCGTGCAGGAGCTCGGCTTCTCGCTGGCCGCCGCCAACGAGATGGTGGCCCGCCTGACGGACCTCGGCTGCAAGCTGGAGCACGTGGCCACGAGCATCGTCCTCAACGTCGGCATCGGCAGCACCTACTTCATGGAGATGGCCAAGATTCGCGCCGCGCGCCTGCTGTGGAGCAAGATTGTGGAGCAGTACAAGCCCGAGTGCGACTGCGCCTACAAACTCTACGTCCACGCCACCACCAGCGCCTGGAACCAGTCGGTCTACGACCCCTACGTCAACATGCTGCGCTCGACCACCGAGGCCATGTCCGCCGCCATCGCCGGCGCCGACAGCATCTCCGTGCTGCCCTTCGACAACGCCTACAAGGAGGCCGACGACTTCGGCTACCGCATTGCCCGCAACCAGCAGCTGCTGCTCAAGGAGGAGAGCTACATGGACAAGATTGCCGACCCCGCCGCCGGCAGCTACTATATCGAGAACCTCACCGACCAGATTGCCCGCGGCGCCTGGGAGCACTTCCTGAAGGTGGAAGAGCTCGGCGGCTTCTGCAAGGCCATCCGCCAGGGCTACGTGCAGGACGAGGTGGAGAAGACCGCCCGGCAGCGCGACCTCAACATCGCCACCCGCAAGACCACCATCCTCGGCACCAACCAGTATCCCAACCTGCTGGAGAAGATGGGCGACAAGATACAGCACGAAGGCCACTGCTGCTGCCATTGCGAGCAGGGCAGCGAGGTGCGCACCCTCAAGCCCTACCGCGGCGCCGAGCCCATCGAGGCCCTGCGTCTGGCCACCGAGAAGAGTGGCAAACGCCCGAAGGTGTTCCTGCTGACCTACGGCAACCTCGCCATGCGCAAAGCCCGTGCCGGTTTCGCCACGAACTTCTTCGGTGTCGCCGGCTACGAGATTATCGACAATCCCGGCTTCGCCACCCCCGAGGAAGGCGCCAAGGCCGCCCTGGAGAGCAAGGCCGACATCGTGGTGCTCTGCTCGAGCGACGACGAGTACGCCGAGCTCACCAAGCCCGTGTGCGACGCCCTCAAGGGCAAGGTGAAGAGCCTCGTCCTCGCAGGCTTCCCCAAGGAGATGGTCGACACCTACAAAGGCTACGGCATCGACGAGTTCATCCACGTGAAAACCAACATCCTAGAATGCTTGCAAAAGTTCCAAAAAGAACTTTTGTAGTGTTTAGTGGTAAGTGTTTAGTGTTTAGTTGACATGGGCGAAAGCATTCTGAAAGAAAAGAGTTTCGAGTTCGCGCTTAATATAGTGTCATCATATAAAAATCTACGCGAGAAAGGAGAATATGTAATGTCCAAACAACTTCTGCGATGCGGCACCAGCATCGGTGCAAACATAGCGGAAGCCAATATGGCGCAAAGCATGGCCGATTTCTCCTCGAAGATGTATATAGCACTTAAAGAAGCCAACGAGACTCTATATTGGCTGAAGTTGCTTTCAATGTCAGAGTACCTGGACAACTCATCGGCCGACAAACTTGTCTCCGATTGTAAAGAACTGGTGAAAATGCTGGTTTCAACGACCAAAAAGACTTCGCCGCGCCAGCCCGAACTTAACACTAAAAACTAAACACTTAACACTGAAGTGAAACGACTGGACCGCTACATATTGGGCAAGTACCTGAAGACTTTTCTTCTGGCGCTTGCCCTTATTATCATCATAGTCATCACCTTCGACGTCAGCGAGAAGCTGGACAAATTCCTCGAGCACCACGCCACGCTGTGGCAGGTGGTGTCCATCTACTACCTCAACTTTATCCCGGGATTTGTCAACCTCTACAGTCCGCTGTTCATCTTCATATCGGTCATTTTCTTCACGTCGAAGATGGCCGGCAACAGCGAGATTATCGCCATCCTGAGTTCCGGAGTGCGCTACGGGCGCATGCTGCGGCCCTATGTCTACGGCGCGGCCATTGTGGCCATAGTCGTTTTTGTGCTGGGCAACTTCGTCATACCCTCCTCCAACCAGCGCCTGATAGCTTTCGAGGAGGAGTACGTCAAGTCCAAGGCCACCAACTACTACTCCAACCTCCACTTCCAGGCCAAGCCCGGGGTGCAGGTCTACGCCGAGAGCTATGACGTCAAGAAGCTGCAGGCCTTCATGTTCTGCCGCGAGGAGCTCGACCCCGAGGGGCGTCTGCTGCGCCGCGAAACGGCCAACAACATCACCTACGACACCGCCGAAGGGCTGTGGCGCTGCTCGGGCTACAGCCTGCGCACCATCGACAGCCTGCACCGCGAAACCTTCAGCTTCCAGGGCAAAGCCAACGTCAAGCTGGACATTACGCCCGACGACCTCAACCTCCTGTCGACCCGAGTGGAGACCATGAACACGCCCGACCTCATCGACTACATACACCGCGAGGAGATGCGCGGCACGGGCACCGTCAAGACGGCCAAAATCGAGCTCTGGCAGCGCCTGATCAACCCCCTGGCCATCATCGTCATGACACTCATCGGAGTGGCCATTGCCGCCCGCAAGAGCCGCGGCGGCATCGGCGTGCACCTGGCCATAGGCATCACCATTGCCTTCTCGTTCATCGTCTTCATGAAAATCACCACCGTATTCGCCACCAACGGCAACCTCTCGCCCTTCATGGCAGTGCTCCTGCCGCAGATTATCTTCAGCGTCGCCGCCGCCTGGCTCATCTACAAAGCACCCAAATAAAACAACCCTGCATACAGAAATGACCATCAAAGAAATAGAACAACAGATCATCGACGAGTTCGCCAACTTCGACGAATGGCTCGACCGCTACGCCTACATTATCGACCTGGGCAAGGAGTGCCCTGTCATCGACGAGAAGGACAAGACCGAGGCCAACCTCATCCGCGGCTGCCAGAGCCGTGTGTGGCTCAGCTGCGAGCAGCGCGACGGACGCCTCTACTTCCGCGCCGACAGCGACGCCGTCATCACCCGCGGCATCATTTCGCTCCTCATCCGCGTCCTCGACGGGCAGACGCCGCAAGACATCCTCGACGCCGACCTGGCCTTCATCGACGCCATAGGCCTCAAGGAACACCTCTCCCCCACCCGCTCCAACGGGCTCACCTCCATGGTCAAACAGATGAAAATGTACGCCCTGGCCTATAAAATGAAACAATAATGGAACCCACGAAAGAAACCATCAACAGCGCCGTCGTCAACTGCCTGCGCAATATCTACGACCCCGAGATCCCGGTGAACATCTACGACCTGGGCCTCATCTACAAGGTCGAGGTCGACGACGACCTCAACGTGCACATCCTCATGACCATGACGGCTCCGGACTGCCCGGAGGCCGAATACATGTTCCAGGAGGTGAAACAGATGGTGAGCTACATCAGCGGCGTGAAGAACGTCGATGTGGAACTCACCTTCGACCCGCCCTGGAGCATGGACATGATCCCCGACGAGGTGAAGGTGGAACTGGGATTCATGTAAACCCCGCCAGCCCCTATGCGCCTCTTCCGCAAACGCACCGCCACCGACCTGGCCGGCCGCTCGCTCGACCGGCTGGCGCGGCGTCGTTTCCTGCGCAACCCCCTGGCTATTGTCAGCCTGACGGTCATCGGGCTGTTCTTTGTCGTGGCCCTTCTGGGCTACCTCATCACCCCCGACCACACGCCCTACTGCAACCAGCAGTACCTTGAGCTGGCGACGCTCAAACCCTTCTCCAAAGCCACCTTCCTGTGTGTCGACGACCCATCACTCGCCGCTCATCGCTCGTCACTCTTTCGCCGCATGGCGAAAGGCGAGCCCCTGCCCTACACCGCCACGCCGATAAAAGAATATAGATACGCGCGCGACAGCATCATTGCCACCCCCTACAACGGCGACCCCATCGTTGTTGCCGCCAAGGAGGCCACTGTCGAGGAGCGCACCTTCGTCCTCGGCACCGACGGCTACGGGCGCGACGTGCTGTCGATGCTCATGATTGGCTCGCGCGTAAGCCTCTCCGTGGGCTTCATAGCCATCGTCATCGCCCTGCTGCTGGGCATCACCCTCGGCGCCCTGGCGGCCTACTACGGCGGATGGGTGGACAACCTCATCCTGTGGCTCATCAACGTTGTGTGGTCCATACCCACGGTGCTGCTGGTCATCGCCATCACCTTCGTGCTGGGCAAAGGTTTCTGGCAGATATTCATCGCCGTGGGGCTGACGATGTGGGTCGACATTGCCCGCGTGGTGCGCGGCGAAGTGCTCAGCATCAAGGAGAAAGAATACATCGAGGCCACACGCGCCTTGGGCTACAGCACCTTCCGCACCATTTTCCGCCACATATTGCCCAACATTGTCGGTGCCGTGGTGGTGGTTGCCGCCAGCAACTTTGCCAGTGCCATCCTGCTGGAAGCGGGCCTGAGCTTCCTCGGCATCGGCGTGCAGCCTCCCATGCCGTCGTGGGGCATGATGGTGAAGGAGAACTACGGATATATTCTCCTCGACAGCGCCTACCTGGCCCTGCTGCCGGGAGTGGCCATCATGCTCGTCGTGCTGGCCTTCATGCTCTTGGCCTCCGCCCTCCGCGACGCCCTCGATGTGCGCCAATGACACCCCTCCTCAAGCCCTTCAACCTATGGTATCGGGCCTCCTTAAGAATAATTAACACCGCATAAAACACTATACATCAACGCCATAATATCAAGTTCAAAAAAAAATTATCGCCATATCGGAAAAAGTTCGTACTTTTGCACCCAAATATTAAACAGAAAAATTAGTAAACAATTAATTATTAACCTAAAAACATTCAAACAATGAAGAACATTTTCAAATTCATGGGCATTGCCCTGATGGCTTGCAGCCTGACTATGGTTTCCTGCAACAAGGACAAGGACGATGACACCAACACCCCCAACACTCCCGCTGATGGTTCCTACACTCTCAACGTCAACAATGAGAACCACAACTGGGGTTATGTCGATGCCAAAGCTTATGAGAGTCAAGGTCAGTGGGCCATGTCCGCTTTCCAGGCCGCCGTTTCCATGTCCAATGAAGAGGTTGTATTCCCCTACTTCGTCTGCCCCTTCCTGGCTGGTAGAAACAATCAAACCGGGGAAAGCTTGATGGCTCCCAGCGCCTTCTACCAGAACGCCAACTATGCTGTCGAGCTCTTCTACGAAAGCATGCTTCAGGGTAGCGATGGCAACCCCATGGGTGACTATCAGATTGACGACATCCCCAACTACAACTTTGGTAGCTTTGACGCCACCAACCACACCATTACCTGCAACTATTCCTTCGTGTTCTACAACTATATGGAATGGCAGTACGCCCTCACCGCCGCTCTTGAGGCTGCCGGCTACACCGTTCAGGATTGGAACACTCAGGGCGCTATCGAAGATGCCCAGCGTCAGTCCATCTACAACACCGCCGATGCCGAAACCTCCAAGATCCCCGTGGAGTTCGCTCTTAACAACTATGCCTTTGCTGTTCAGGCTCAGTAAGAATAATCAACCACAATAAATATTAATAGGAAATGAAAAAGAACATCAAATTTTTGGCAATCGCCGCTGTTGCTTCTTTGACCGTTGCCGCTTGCAACAACAACAGCACTGAGACCACCGACACCATTGATAGCACTCCTATCGAGCAGGTTGCCGAAGAGATTATCGCCGAGCCCGCTGAGGTTCTCGATACCACTCCCGTAGTAGTCGAGGAAGCCACCAAGGCTGCCAAACAGACCGTGAAGAAAGCTGCCAAACAGGCTACCAAAGAGGTTGTGAACACCACCGTTAATGAAAATGAGGTTCCTGCTGCCGCCAAAAAAGAAGTGGACACCAAAGTTCAGAATACTGGCAAAAACACCATGAAACCCAAATTCTAAAATAACTTTCTTCAATAGAAAAGCCCATGCAGATGCATGGGCTTTTTTTAACCAATAAAAAGAAACGCTATGAGCATAAAGAAAACACTCTTGCCCATTGCTACCGCTCTTACAATGGTCATGGCCTGCACCAATAATACTGCGACGAAAGAAATTGAATCCGTAGCGCAAGGCTACCTAGATGCAATGGGCAACTACTTGATTGACGACGCAATTCCCTATGCCAGCAGTCAAACCCGCGAAAATACCATTCCCGTGTTTAACTTCATTTTGGCAAATACCGATACGGCATACATCAATTCCAACCGTCCCGCCACGATTACCATCCATAATACCCGCATGCTGTCCGACACAACAGCAAGGGTCTACTACCACAAAAGCACCCCAATCAAGGAAATCGACGACAGCGTGACAGTGATTCTTGAAGATGGCAAATGGCTTGTCAATGTCATAATCAATCTTCCTCCAATGATGAGGCCCAACAACAAACACATCGAACGCAAAGCAGTCGACCCATCCACCATACATAAGATTCCCGCCAACTCTGTCAACAAGGAAAAGATAATGGACAAATACAAAAGCAACAATTGATACGCCATTCTAGGGAATAAAAAAAAGCCACGAACTATCTAAAAAGATAATTCGTGGCTTTTCTCATTTTCCATCATGTTTAAATCTGCAGGTAGGTGGGCGACACACTGGATATCTTGGATGCCGCTGCTGCGGTGTCGGCCTCCGACTGGCGCTCGAGAATGGCGAAGACGCTGTCCTGAATGGGACGGTAGAGGTCCGGATGATTGGCATAGTAGTCAAAACTGTGCTCCACCTGCTCGCGGGTAAGGTGGTGGGCGGACAGAATGTCGTCGTAGGCGCGGAGCACCTCGGGCGAGAGGGCATCGTAGCGATACTGCGTCTCGACGGCGTAGAATCCTTCGAGCAGGTATGCGTCGGTCAGGAAGGCCACCATCTGCGGGGCGTCGAGCACATCGGCGGGACGTCCCTCATGCCGGCAGGAGCCAAAGAGCGATGCCGCGAGGAAAGCCACAACGGCAAGTGGGACAAGCGTATGTTTCATTGTCTGTGCAGTGTCATATAAAAAAAGACAGGCCTGGCGTCGGAGCGCAGGCCTGTCAAAGATTAATGTTTTCTTTTTCTGAAGCGGAATGCTTATTTCTTCAGAGCGTTGGACAGAGCCTTGGCACCCTCTTTGATACCCTCGTTGGCGGCACCCTTGATGGCGGCAGTGGCTTTCTCTTTCACGCAGCTGTTGAACTCAGCTTCCATAGCGGCCTTGAACTCCTCGTTGTCCTGATAGGCAGCGTAGCTCTGGCTGAGGATGCTCTTGATGCAAGACTCGACGCTGGCGGCGTCGGTCTTGTAGCAGTTGCATTTGGCACGGCCGGCCTCGGCGGCGGCGTCAAGCATGGCCTGGTGCTCGGCATCGGTCATGGCAACGGCCTCGACGGGCTGGGCAGCCTGCTCGTCGCAGCAAGCAGCGTTCTCAACGGTGCTGTCGCACACGCTGTCGGTAGCCTCGGTGTTGTTGTTTCCGCAGGAAACAGTCATGGCAGCCACAAAGAGGGCGGCGCCAACAAAAGATAAAACTTTCTTCATTTCTGATTGATTTTTAATTTGTTATACAATATTTTCTTTTTATTACCGATTGCAAAGGTACAACTATTTTCTCAATGGAGTGCAAAATGAATTCTTAAATAATGTTATAAGGTGTTCAGAATAAAGAAAAAAAAGTGGGAGTAACAGGGATCGAACCAGTGACCTCCTGCTTGTAAGGCAGGCGCTCTGAACCAGCTGAGCTATACTCCCAATTGTGCACTTTCCGTTCGTGCTTTGCGGGTGCAAAAGTACGAACTTTTTCGGACATGGCAAAATAAAATTACACAAAGCTCTGCATGTCGACAAGTTTCTTGTAGAGTCCGCCGATGGCAAGGAGCTGGTCGTGAGTGCCTTGCTCCACAATGCGCCCATGGTCGAGCACCACGATGGAATCGGCGTGCCGGATGGTGGAAAGGCGGTGCGCGATGACGATGGAGGTGCGGCCTTTCATCAAAGCGTCGAGGCCTTGCTGCACGGCACGCTCCGATTCGGAGTCGAGCGCCGAGGTGGCTTCGTCGAGAATCAGCACCGGGGTGTCGCGCAGCACGGCGCGGGCAATGCTGAGGCGCTGGCGCTGGCCGCCGGAGAGGTTCAGCCCGCGGTCGCCGATGGGGGTGTCGTAGCCCTGCGGCAGCTGGTCGATGAACTCGTCGGCATGGGCCACACGGGCGGCAGCCTTGATGTCGTCGAGGCTGTAGCCCTCGGCGCCGAAGGCGATGTTGTTGGCCACCGTGTCGTTGAAGAGGATGCAGTTCTGCGACACCAGGCCGAACTGCGACCGCAACGAGTTGATGTTGAGGTCGAGGATGGGGTGGCCGTCGAAGAGGATGGTGCCGCCGGTGCAGTCGTAGAAGCGCGGCAGCAGGTCCACCAAGGTGGTTTTGCCCGCCCCGGAAGGGCCTACGATGGCCACCGTGCTCCCCTTGGGGATGGTGAGGTCGATATGCTTGAGGATGAGGTCCGACGCATCGGACGGACCGCTCTCCCTGTAGCTGAAACTCACATCGCGAAACTCGATCTCCTTCTCGAAGCCCTGCAGCACGAGGGCATCAGGCTTCTCCACGATAACCTCGTCGGCATCCAGAATCTCCAGGAAGCGCTCGGCCGAGGCGGTGCTCTTCTGGATGGTGTTGTAGGCGCGTACAATGGCCTGTATCGGAGGAATGATGCGTGCGAAGATGATGACGAAAAAGATGAACACCGAAGGCTGGATGGAGCCGTCGATGACCTGCCAGCCACCGATGACGAGGATGACGACCAGCGCCAGGGTACCGAGAATTTCAGACAGCGGCGACGACAGCTCGCGGCTACGGGCCACCTTGATCATGGTGCGGCTGTAGCTGTCGTTGACCTCGGCAAACTGGGCCTCGCGGTCGGCCTCGCGGCCGAAGGATTTCACGGCGCGGAGCGACGCCAGCGACTCCTCCAGCACCGCCACCATGCGCCCCAGCTCGTTCTGCCCGCGCTGCGAGGTGCGCTTCAGGCGTCTGCCTATCTTGGCTATGAGCCACACCCCCACCGGCAGCACCAGCAGGAAAAGCACAAACAGCCGCCACGACACAAAGAGCAGTATGCCGGCAAAGACCACGACGTTGATGGGTTCCTTCACCAGCGACTGCAACACCCCGACACACCATTCCATGTCGGCAATGTCGTTGCTCATGCGGCTCATGATGTCGCCGCGGCGCTTGTTGTTGAAGAACGCCACGGGCAGGATGGTCACCTTGTGGTAGATGTCGTTGCGCAGGCGTTCGATGAGGCCGTTGCGGATAAGACCGAGGAACACCTGGGCCATGAAACGGAAGAAATTGCTCAGCAGCGAGCAGCCCACGTAGCCGCCGGCCACGATGAGCAGGCAGGGCCAAATGCCGTGCACCGCCTTGTACTGGTAGAGGTGCCAGAAAGCCCAATCCACCAATTGCTTCTGGTTGAAAGCCAGCTCCGGCTCGGCCTCGGGCACACCGTTCAAGCCGAACATCAGCTCCACGAAGGGGATGATGAGCACGTAGGCACCCAGACTGCACAGAATGTGGAGCAGGTTGAAAAGCACGTTGAGTGTCACCTGTGCGGGGAAATATTTCAGGTAGGCCAGTATGCGGCGCATGGACTTCATAGCAGGCGTATTTGGCGTTTGACATATTGGGTGCCGCCGCGGCATTCAAGACGCTCGGCACGCAGTTTTTTCTTGTTGCGCAGGTAGTCGCACACAGCCTTGGCCTCGGGCATCGTGGGGCATTCCACGGCGACGTGCACCTGCGGATGGTCGATGAGCCATTCGGCCCAGGCGTCGAGCAGCAGCTCGTCGTGTTCGGACAGGCGGCTGCCGGGCAGGAGCTTCAGGTCGAGGGCCGAGGTACTGTCTTGCAGGGTGACCGTGGCACCCTCGCGCCAGGTCTTGCCCGTGGCGCAGAGGATGACCGGCATCAGCCCCTCCTCGGCGAAGGTGAGGGCCGTGGCACGGCGGTTGGAGAGCATGAGGGTCTTGCGGACGCTCTTTTCCCGGCCGGAGTATTCGACCTGCACGTGGCAGCAGCGCATGGGCTCGGGCCGCGCGGCGGGATAGAGGTCGAAGACCAGGATGTCCTTGCTGCGCGACGACTTGACCCTTCCGGGGAAGTAGGCCCGCGTGCCGTCGGCGGTGACGCCGAAGGAGAGCTCGTCGTCCTCGGTGTTGATGGGCAGGCCCAAGTTGGTGGGCTGGGCATCGCCGTCGGCAAGGTCGATGAAATAGACGTCGTATCCGCCGAAGCCCTGCCAGCCGTCGGAGACGAAATAGAGCGTGTGGCCGTCGGCATGGATGAAGGGGAATTTCTCGTTGCCTGCGGTGTTGACGCGGCTGCCGAGGTTCTCGGGACGGCTCCAGTCGCCGTTCTTCAGCCGGTGGCAGCGCCAGATGTCGGTGCCGCCCTGACCGCCCTTGCGGTTGGAGGCATAGTAGAGCCACTGCCCGTCGGCGCTCACCGAGGGCTGCGACTCCCAGGTACGGTCGCCGTTGATGTTGTTGCCCAACCGTTCCACTTCCCACTTCCCGCTCTGCGTTTTCCACTCGCCCACATACAGGTCGCAGTTGGCATATCCGCCGGTGTAGGTGATGCGCGAGAAATAGAGCACGTCGCCGTCGGCCGTCGTGCTGACCCCGCCCTCGGAACTCCCTTGGTTGAAGGGGGCCGGCAATTCGCGCCCGGCGCTGAAAGCGCTGTCCTTCCACTCGCTGCAGAAGAGGGTCCAGCGCGGCTGCTCGAGGTCGTCCACGGTGAACGACGTGGGGCCCTTCTTCTTCGGCATCTCGCGCAGGTAGTAGCACCGCTGGCCGTCGGGCGTGATGAAGGGCAGATTCTCGTTGCGCTTGGTGCTGACGCCTCGCAGCGGCTCGGGGTCGAACGGAGCCATGTTCAGCACCGCCTCGCCCAGGAACCGCGACCAATGGAGGTAGGCCGACGCCTCCTCGTAGACAGTCGTCTGCGCCTTGTCGTCGCAGTTGTTGGCCATGCGGAAGTAGGTCTCCAGCTCGGCCGTGGCCTCCTCGTAGCGCTCGTCGGTGTAGTAGATCATGCCCATGTAGTAGTGCGCCAGGGCATTGGGATAGTTCGGACAGAGGTCGATACACTTGGTGAAGTACTTGCGGATACCCGTGGCGTTGAACCCGTTGCGCACCGCCAGCATCCCCAGCCAGAACTGCGGCTCGGCAGCCTTGGGGTTGCGCTGGGCCACGCGGCGCATCTGCTGCGAAGCCTCGCGCAGGTGTCCCTGTTCCATCTCGGCCAGGGCACTGCGCATGGCGTCCTCGTCGCCGCTCTTCACCTTGACGCCGCACTGGGCCTGGAGAGTGGAGAACGGAGAGTGGAGAGCGGAGAGCAGCAGGAAGATTACAAAAAGGGAGAGGGTCCGAAAAGAAGCGAAAGGGAGAGAGAGGACAAATGTGCGAGGCTGCGGTATTGTCCTTTCACTCCCTTTCACTCCTTTTTCACTTCGTTTCACTCCATTACAGTTTGCTTGGATCAATGTCGAAATGTGCGTCGGGGCCGTTGCAGGGGTTCTTGCAGGCAATGGCGCAGTCGGCGCAGGAGGTCAGCTCGCCGTGGAGGCGCTTCTTCACCATGTCGCCCACGGTGTCGCGCAGACGCTCGATGCCGATGCCGCGAATCACCTCGTCGCAGAAAGCATAGCTGAGCATGGTCATGGCCGTGCGCTCGCTGATGCCGCGGGTCTGCAGGTAGAAGAGGGCCTGCTCGTCCAGCTGGCCGATGGTCGAGCCGTGGGAGCATTTCACATCGTCGTTGTATATCTCCAGGAAGGGACGCGTGTCGACGTGGGCCTTGTCGGTGAGGAGGATATTGCGGTTGGTCTGGCAGGCCTCGGTCTTCACGGCGCCGTCCTGCACCAGCACGTGGCCGTTGAAGCGCGCACGGGCGGCATCGTCGATAATGCCCTTGTAGAGCGTATGGCTCGTGCAGTGGGGCTTGGCATGCTCGACGAAGATATAGTTGTCGCACTGCTGTTCGCGGTCCATGAGGTAGAGGCCGTCGGCCGTCAGCTCGCACCCCTCGCCCTGCATGCGGACAATGACGTTGTTCCTCACATGGCCGCCACCGAGGGTGACGGTGCACATGCGCAGGCGTGCGTCGCGGCGGAGGGTGATGCGGGTCTCGGTGAAAGCCTGCGGCGGGGTGTGGAAGTCCTGCAGGCGGTAGAGCTCGAGGCTGGCCCCCTCTTCGATGTCGATTTCCAGCAGCTCCGACGGCGGGCAGCAGAGGGCCTGACCCTCCATCTGCTCCACGAGCCAGGGATTGTCCGTCACCACCACGCGCACCTCCGTACCGCGCGGCACGGGCAGCCGTTGCGGGTCGGCCTCGGACGACAGCCGCCAGCTGTCGCCCCATATATCGGGAAGTTGGTCTTTTCTAATCATAACTTAACACTGAACACAGAACTAAACACTAAACACTGAACACTTAACACTGAATATCACTCTCCCAGTTCCTTCTTGATCCAGTCGTAGCCGCGCTCCTCCAGCTCCAGGGCCAGCTCCTTGGGGCCGGTCTTGACAATGCGGCCCTCGTAGAGCACATGCACAAAGTCGGGCACGATGAAGTCCAGCAGGCGCTGGTAGTGCGTGATGACGATGATGGCGTTGTCCTTCGAGCGCAGCTGGTTGACGCCGCCGGCCACGATGCGCAGCGCGTCGATGTCGAGGCCCGAATCGGTCTCGTCCAGTATGCTCAGCGTCGGGTTGAGCATGGCCATCTGGAAAATCTCGTTCTTCTTCTTCTCGCCGCCGCTGAAACCCTCGTTCACCGAGCGGTTGGCCAGGTTGGTGGTCATCTCCACCACCTTCTTCTTCTCCTCCATCAGCTTCAGGAATTCCGAGCCGGAGAGGGGGTCCAGCCCGCGGTATTTGCGCTGCTCGTTCACAGCCGTGCGCATAAAGTTGGTGATGCTCACCCCCGGAATCTCCACAGGATACTGGAAGCCGAGAAAAATGCCCTCGCAGGCGCGCACATCCACCGGCATGTCAAGGATGTTCTTCCCCTTGTAGATTACCTCGCCTTCAGTGACGGTATACTTGCTGTTGCCGGCTATCACTCCGGCCAGGGTGCTCTTGCCGTTGCCGTTGGGTCCCATGATGGAATGTACCTCGCCCGCGTTGATTTCGAGGTTCACCCCCTTCAAAATCTCCCGCTCGCCAATCGAGGCGTGCAAATTGCGTATAGATAGTAATGCCATATCGTAAGTTAAATGTCTGATTATTTTATATATATTACAAACTGAACAATCCTGTTCAACCAGCAAAGATACGTTTTTTTTGCCATATAATCATTATTCTCGTCACCGCTGGATAGATTCGATAACCCCCCGATAAGAAACCCGCCTTGCCTTGAGAGAGGACAGAGGCTGGCAAAATATCTTTTCCCGGCATGAGGGAGGCGCGTGAGTAAATATATTTTTTCGGGAAGCGGTTTCTATATCGGGAAAAATATGTATCTTTGCATCGGCAAACCCAGAGGGGAGCCGCGTCCCATATTCATCGTAAATAACATATTATCCATGGGTTCAACAATCGTCACACTAACCACCGATTGGGGTTACAACGACTTCTTTGCCGGAAGCGTGAAGGGAAAGCTCTATTCCTACATTCCCGGGGTGCAGGTGGTGGACATTACCCATGGCATCCCCGTCTTCCAGACCATCCGCGCCACGTTTGTCGTCAGGCACAGTTGTTTCGACTTCCCGCCCGGCACCATCCACATCATCGATGTCTGCTCGTCGCAGAGTGTGGAACACCCGTTCATAGTCGCGGAGTGCGGCGGGCAGTATTTCATCTGCACCGACAACGGCCTTCCCGCTGCCGTCTTCGGCAGCAAGGAATACAAGGCCGTGGTCATCGACGGCATCTGGCTCGACACCGACTCGCAGAACTTCGCCGCCCGCGACCTCTTCTGCAAAGTCGCCTCCCTCCTGGCACAGGGCACCCCCCTCTCCGAGTTGGGCTACCCGGCCGAATCGCTCTGCCCGGCCACCCCGTTTGTCACCGCCACCTTCGACAACTACATCAAAGTCTATGTGGCCTATGTCGACACCTACGGCAACTGCTACCTCAACATCACCTTCGACGAGTTTGAATCCTACCGCCAGGGGCGCCGCTTCGAGATGCAGGTGCACGAATTCCGTATCAGCCGGATAGTCAGCTCCTATATCGAACCCAACCCCACCGCCTCGCCCGTGCGGTCGCCGATGCTGACCGTGTCTTCCACCGGCCACCTGGAGCTGGCCATGCCCTACGCCGACGCCGCGGGGCTCTGCAACCTGCAGACCAGCGAGACCTTTGTGGTCAAATTCCTCTGAATGTCACATTCCGGCGGCGCATCCCAGCGCGCGCCGTCCCGGCTGCCCCATCCGGGGCTGCTGCTCCGATTCCTCCACCCCGCAGACGCGGTTTGCGGGAATCGGATTGTCCCATGGCGGAGGACGAAATGGGGTTTGAATGAGGGGCCAGGAGCGTCAAGCGAGCGGGCCAAGAGCCCACCCCGTGTTCCCCGCCCGGGGGCGGTCGGCAGGCCGTCGGGCGTCCGCGCCGGAGGGTGCGGCAAGGGTGGAAAAAAAGAAGTGCCGGGCTGTGGAATCCGGCACTGAGGGGGTGACAATTTCAGAGGGCTGGCTGGTTCGGCCGCCCTGGGGTGTGCTGTTGGGGGCTGCGTCTATTCGCCGTTGTAGTTGGCCGCGATCATGGCCTGGATTTCGGGCGATTCGTAGCCCCGCGAGGCCAGGAAGGTGACCAGTTTGGCCCGGCGTTTGGCGATAGGCTCGGTGGGGGTGTAGGTGTCCCACTTGGTGCGGGCCACGTCGAGGAGGATGTTGCGGTACTCCTCGTCGGGGATTTCGGCCAGCGCTTCGGTGATGAATTTGGGGGGCACCTGCTTGGAACGGAGCTGGTAAATGACTTTCAGCCGTCCCCATTTCTGGTTGCGCAGCTTGGAGGCGACATAGGCGCGGGCGTAGCGGCGCTCGTCGATGAACCCCTGGTCGATGAGCCGGTTGACAATCTTGGTCGATGAGTCGGGGGTAGCACCCCAGTCGCACAGCTTTTTCCGGACGGAAGTGCGGCATTGCTCTTCGTTGGCGCAGTAGCGTTCTGCCCTGGCTAACAGCGACATTTCTTCTTCTGACAAATTCTGAACCATGATGCAAAAATACATTATTTTCGGATGATGGCAAAACTTTTAACGGTATTTTTTATTAACAATCTGTTAGTAATGCGTTTTGCGCGGGTTGCCGCGCCGCTGGGGGACGGTGTGTGCTGCGGCGGCGCAGCGAGCTTTTTTTCTTCATAATCAAAAAAAAAACCGTATCTTTGCACACTCAAAATAGTGTACACTAAAGTATGGCTAAAGGAAGAATTCTTTATATCAATCAGGGCGTTATGCCTTTTTCGGAGGAGAACGAGGCAACGGTGATGAACCGTTACCTGCCCCAGTATACGCAGGAGTTGGGACGTGAGATCAGGGTGTTTGTGCCCCGGTTTACGGACATTAACGAGCGCAAGCACCAGCTGCATGAGGTAATCCGCCTTTCGGGCATGAACCTGATAGTGAACAATTGCGACCACCAGCTTATCATCAAGGTGGGTTCGATCCCGACGGCGCGGCTGCAGGTCTATTTCATCGACAACGAAGAGTATTTTGTGAAATATGGCGACACTTTCGACGGCAAGGGGATGCTGAAGCCCACCAACGACGAGCGTATTCTCTTTTTCGGGCGCGGAGCGCTGGAGGCGGTACGCAAGTTGGCATGGCAGCCCCATCTGATTCATTTCTCGGGCTGGTTCAGCGGCATGGTGCCGTTCTACCTGCGCCGCATCAACAAGGAGAACGCTTTCTTCTCCGGCACGAGGACGGTGCTGTCGCTTGAGGCGGACGGGTTCAAGGGCAAGTTTGCCGAGGATATGGAGCGGAAGATGCGTGCCGACGGGGCCACGGCTAAGGATTTGCGCCTGTATCAGAATCTGGATTACCCGACGCTGATGAAGGCGGCCATCACTTATGCCAACGGCATTGTGATCAGCTCGCCCAATGTGGACCCGGAGCTGGTGCAGTTTGCCAAGGAGAACAAGCGCCACGTGCTGGACTATATACCGGACCGCACGGAGTTCTACGCCAAGATAAACAAGATGTACGAGACGCTGTGCGGCAGTGCCTTGAATAATTGATAGGAGCCGGGGCGGCGGGCTGCGCCATGCCGCAGCGGCCTTACGGCCCGCAACGATGTGTATTAAAATTTTAGAGGAATCTATATGGCTTTGAAAAAACTTTTTTTCCCGCTGGGCATGCTGGCTATGCTGCTGGTGCCGGTGGCCTGTACCGAGGAAGCAACCCCCCTCGGGATTGACCTGCAAGACCCTTTCACGCTCTATGACGGCACGCGCGACACGGCCTATGTCACGGCGTGCACGATTTATGACGATTCGATGTGGACGGCAGGCTATGACCATTGCATCTTTGGCGACTGCAGCAGTGAGCAGTTCGGCAAGGTGCAGGCGGTGACCTATTCGCAGATTGCCGTGGCGGGGTCTAACGGTATCAACCTTTCGGACGAGGTGGTGATAGATTCGGTGGTGATGACATTGGTGGTCGACACGCTCTACCCCTCGGTGCCGGACTCGACGCCGGTGCGGCTGCATATTGTCATCAACCAGTTGGCCGAGACGCTGCTGGACACGGCTTATCATGTGAACTACGCTTCGCAGCGGCTGCAGGAGAGCAATGTGTGCTTTTTTGACAAAGAGGTGACCTTCATAGCCGACAGCCTCAATCTGCGCATGCGCGAGAGCATCTACCCGGTGCTGAAGCAGTCGTGCAGCTCGGCCGATTTCTTGCAGATTGTGAAAGGGTTCAGTCTGCGGCTGGCTGAGAATTCGAACAAGATGGTGACGGTGGACTTTTCGGCAAGCGAGACACGCCTGACGTTGTTCTACCATACTGAGAACGCCGACTCGCTGCGCTATGTATTCACTATCAACAGCGAGACGGGCCACAGCATGCATTTCGTCCATGACTATAGCGGCACGCCCATAGAGTGGATTGCCAGCCATCCGAAGGATTCGCTGGAGGGCGGCAGCCGCCTGTATCTGGAGCCGCTGGGGGGTACCCGTGTGAGGCTGAACATGCAGCCGTTCCTCAACAGTTTCCGCCAGCAGCACCCGTGGGCGGTAATCCACCATGCAGAGTTGCTGTTGCCTGTTGCCCCCGAGGCCGATGAGCAGCGCCCGGTGCGCATACTGGCCAACAAGCGCGAGGACGACGGCACGCTGACTATGGTGACGGATGCCAATGTGGTCTCTAACCCCTACACGTACACTGGTTTTGACGGCTACTACCACAAGGATGGCAACTACTACAGGATGCGCATAACCCGCCACTTGCAGGAATTGCTGCGCACAGGGCGCGACTATGGCACGGAGCTGTATCTTGATGCCCGCCGCTCGTCGGCATTCCGCACGGTGCTGAACGGCACGGAAACGGAAAACCCGGTGCGGGTGGTGTTTATCTACTCGGAGAAGGATACGGACTGACGCTCCGAGGGGTTGCCCGGCCTGCGGACGGACTGAGCCCTCCCGGCAGTTGGCACCGCATGATGACAGGATAATGAACGAAAAACCTAACAAAGAGAATATATCGCTATGAAGAGAACATTCATCATCGCCCTTATGAGTCTCTGCACCTTGACGGCGGCGGCTCAGATTCATTACGAAGAGGCTTACCGCACTCATCCCGACCAGCTGTATGTGTCGGGCACGTTGAATGACGACAGTGTGCATATTGGCAGCTGGACTTGGTGGCACCCCAACGGAAAGGTGTTCCGCCAAGGGAAGTATGACAGCCAGGGCCACAAGACCGGAGTGTGGCGCACGTTCTACAACGACGGCACGAAGCATGAGGAGATGGTGATGAGTGGCAGCGGCATGAGCCGTACCTGGTATGCCAGCGGCAAGCGGCAGAGCGAGGTGAAGGTGGAGGATGGCAAAAAGGTGGGTATGTTCGTGTCGTGGTATGAGAACGGCCAGCAGAAGGACGAGGTGCCTTATGTGGACGGTGTGCGCGAGGGCAAGACGCGCGAATGGCACGAGAACGGACAGCTGAAGTTCGAAGGCACATACGTCGACGACGAGCTGGAAGGCCCCGCCACATGGTGGACCCCCACCGGCAAGAAGGACCAGGAAGGCCAGCTGGTGCGCGGCGAACAGGAGGGCGAGTGGCTCTTCTACTGGCGCACCAACGGCAAGTTGGGCATCCGCGGACACTACTCGGAAGGCGAGGAGACAGGAGTGTGGACCTATTATTACGAGACGGGCGAGAAATGGCGTGAAGGGAAATACAGCAAGGGCTACAAGCAGGGGCTGTGGACCACTTGGTATGAGAGCGGCAAGAAGCTGCACGAAGGCCAGTATGTGAACGACAAGGAGGAGGGCACCTGGACGGCCTGGTATGAGGACGGCAAGGTGGACTATACCGGCAGTTTCCACAACGGGCGCAAAGAGGGTTTGTGGCGTGGAGTCTATGATGACGGCAGTGTACGCTACGAAATGAATTATCACGACGACTTGCAGCATGGGCGCACGGTGCGCTTCCACCCCAATGGCAAGGTGGAGATTTCGGAGAACTATGTCAATGGCGAGCGCCACGGCAAGTATGAGCGTTACAATACCGCCGGCACCCCTGAAGAGATTGGCACCTTTGTGCATGGCAAGAAGGAGGGCAAGTGGATTTGGTATGACAAGTATGGCCGCGAAGGTGTTGTGGCCGAATTCAAGGATGGGCAGATGACCTCGATGCAGGACAATACTGCCAAGAAGGAGCAGAAACGCTAAGACGATGACTTTCGGGGCGAAGGAACAGGAGGCGAGGGTGACGTGGATGGACTGCAGGTTGTTGCTGGGGTCTAAGTCGCCACGTCGGCGTGAGTTGCTGGGGCAGTTGGGTCTGCCGTGTCGGCTGGTTGACATTGATGTGGAAGAGACGGTTGACCACGGCGTGGAGGCTTGCAGGGTGGCAGAGGTGCTGTCGCGCAAGAAGGCGGAGGGATATAGCGAACCGCTGGATGCGGATGAGGTGTTGGTGACGGCCGACACGGTGGTGGTGCATGAGGAGGTGGTGTTGGGCAAACCTCACAGCCGCGACGAGGCGCTGGCCATGCTGAGGAGCCTGTCGGGTAGGGTGCATCAAGTCTATACCGGGGTAACGCTGCGCGGCAGCGAAAGCACGGTGTCGTTCACAGAAAGGTGCGATGTGGCTTTCAGAAAGTTGAGGGAGGAGGAGATGGAGTATTACGTGGATGTGTATAAACCTTTCGACAAGGCTGGGGCCTACGGCATACAGGAGTGGATAGGCATGGTGGGGATTGAACGCATAGAGGGTTGTTTCTATAATGTGATGGGGCTGCCGGTGGCCCGTTTATACAAAGAACTGGAGCGCCTGGTTAATGGACACGGCGCGCTGGTCGACCAGTGAGCGCAGCACCCGGCGTAGGGTGCGCTCGTCAATACTGGGTATTTTTTCCATGATTTGGTCTGCCCGCAGTGGCTGCTGCTTCAGCAGGGCTATGATTTGGCTGCCGAGGGTTTCGTCGGCGGGATTGGCCTGTTGGGTGTGTGCCTGCTGCAGGCAGTGGTCGCATTGGCCGCAGGGCTGTTGTGTCTGTTCGCCAAAATAGTTGAGGAGGGCGGTGCTGCGGCATTGGTCGGAGCCGATGTAGTGGAGCATGGCTTCGAGCCGCTGGGCGGCTTGCTGCTTGAGGGTGTTGTAGTTGCTTTCGGTAAGGGGAAGTTGCTCAACGTTGACGCGTGGAGCGGTGAAGATGATTTGGGGCCGTGAGGAACGGGCTTTGTAGTCGATGATTTTGAGGGCGTGCATGTGGTGCAGCATGTTGGTGACTTGCTGCTCGTCGAGGTAGAGACGGCGGGCCATTTCGCGCTCGGAGACGGGTGTGAAGTCGGAGAAAAGGCCTCCGTACAGGCGCAGCATGAGGGTGAGGAGGTTGGCGTAGCGGGGTTCCTGCGAGACTTGGAAACGGTAGATTTCGTCGCGCGAGACGGGTATGTGGACGCGCGATTCGGTATCGGTGCGGTCGGGGATGGAGATGAGACCTTCGCGCTCAAGGATGCGGGCGGCATTGAAGAAGTCGACCAGTTTGAACCGATAGGTGTTGCAGAGGGCTTCGATGTCGAAGTCGAACTGGCAGTCTTCGCCAGAGCCGATGGGTAGCCGGTAGTAGTTGCAGAGTGCTTTGTAGACGTTGGAGATGTAGGATGGTGTGGGGTAGGAGGATTCGAAGTTGGAGCGCAGGGTGTCGATGTCGGTGTCGTCGTAGAGCATGATGGCGTATGACTTGTTGCCGTCGCGCCCGGCCCGGCCGGCCTCTTGGAAGTAGGCTTCGATGGTGGATGGGATGTCGAGATGGATGACGCAGCGGACATCGGGTTTGTCAATGCCCATGCC
>DFIZ01000056.1:0-317 GCA_002372855.1 Bacteroidales bacterium UBA3684 | reverse complement strand
TCCAGCGGAGCTGTGCGAGGTCGCGTTCCTTGGGGTCGAGGCCGGCGTGGTAGTAGGCGGCGGGAATGCCGCTGCGGGTAAGGTATTCGGCCACTTGGCGGGTGCGGCGGCGGTTGCGGACGTAGACGATGGCACTGCCGCCGGTGTGTCGCAGGATGCGCAGCATGCGCCCTTCTTTGTCGCTCTCGTGGAATACCATGTAGGCCAGGTTGGGACGGGAAAAGCTGGACTGGAAGAGTTTGCTGTCGGAACGGAAGAGGAGCTGGCGCTGGATGTCGGTGACGACGGCGGGGGTGGCGGTGGCGGTGAGGGCGATG
>DFIZ01000006.1 GCA_002372855.1 Bacteroidales bacterium UBA3684 | reverse complement strand
TCATCGACGTGCTCGAGACGGCCTCGCTGCCCGAGATGCCCGAAGAGTTTGAGCCCGACGAGAACTCCCACCAGCTGGTGAAGGACCTCTACGAGATCTGGGACAACCTCTCTCCGCGCAACGTGCTCGAGGACTGGCACGATGCCGAGCAGATCCGCGAGGAGGTGCTCAACCTGTTCTCCCACGGCATCGTCGATCTGAAGACGCGCGCCGAGATCGAAGCGATGTACTGGAGCGTCTGCCACGAGATCAACGCCCTGGCCAAGACGATGAAGCACGTGCCCGAAGAGCTGATGAACATCGACAAGCTGCTGGCCGACAAGTACTTCTGCAACTTCTCGCTGTTCCAGAGCCTGAGCGACTCCTGGGCCATCGACCAGCTCTTCCCCATCATGCCTATCCAGCGCCTCGATGAGCGCCCCACGCGCAATGCCACCATCCAGGACATCACCTGCGACTCTGACGGCAAGATAGCCAACTTCGTCACGAACCGCCATAACTCCCACTCGCTGCCCGTCCATCAGCTGAAGAAGAACGAGGACTACTATCTCGGCGTCTTCCTCGTAGGGGCCTATCAGGAGATCCTGGGCGACATGCACAACCTCTTCGGCGACACCAACGCCGTGCATGTGTCGGTCAGGGACGGCCATTACCACATCGATCAGATCATTGACGGCGAGACGGTCGAGGAAGTGCTCGAATACGTGCAGTACAACCCCAAGAAGCTCGTGCGCCAACTGGAGATCTGGGTGACGAAGAGTGTCAAGCAGGGCAAGATCACCCTCGAGGAGGGCAAGGAGTTCCTCTCCAACTACCGCTCGGGTCTCTACGGCTACACCTACTTGGAATAGCCGCCAGAGGGCGCCCGACGCAATCACAGCGAGCCGCATAAGCATTCGCGACAAACCACGAGACAACAGATTTCACGGATGAAACGGAGCTGTCTCCAGTGCTGACCGTCAGCAGGAGACAGCTCCGTTTCATCCGTGAAATCTGTTGTCTCAGTGCGCGTCTGAGGCCGTTATTTGCCCAAGAGGCGACGCGCCATGTCGCGTCCCAGTTGCTCACACTGCCGGATGGTCTCGTCGGTGAGTGCCTGCTTGATCTCCACAGGTTGGCCGACGGGCTCGTACTTCAGGTGCTCATCGTTCCATCGTTGTATCTCCGAGACGGCTTTCGAGGCCCAGCTGTAGGAGCCGAACCATCCGAAGAGGCGCCCCTTGATGTCCTTCTGCGAGAGCTCGTCGAGCAGGACGTTCATCTCGTGGTAGAGGCCTGTGTTATAGGTTGGAGCGCCGACGATGAGTCCTTGATAGCGGAAGAGGTCGCGGATGATGTAGGAGTGGTGGGTCTTCGAGACGTTATACATGATGATGTCCTTCAGTCCCTCTTGTGCAGCCGCCCTTGCAATGACCTCTGCTGCGCGCTCGGTGTTGCCATACATCGTGCCGTAGCAGATGACGAGTCCCGGCTCTGCCTCGTATTTCGACAGTCGGTCGTAGATGCCGATGACCTTGGCCACATGCTCATGCCACACGGGTCCGTGGGTGGCACAGATGTAATCGACGCTGACGCCGGCGAGCTTCTTGAGTGCCATCTGGACGGGAGTGCCGTATTTGCCGACGATGTTTGAGTAGTAGCGCGTCATCTCCGGCCAGAAGTCGTCACAGTTCATCTGCTCATCGACGTAGGCGCCGTTGAGGGCTCCGAAGCAGCCGAAGGCGTCGCCCGAGAAGAGTACGGTGGCTCCTGCCGCCGGCTGGCCGTCGGCCGTAGCCCCCTGGGCGGCCGGATGGAGGGTCGCTATGGTCATCATCGTCTCCGGCCAGTGCACCATCGGCGTGAGCACGAACTGCAACTGATGGGCGCCCAGCGACAGCGTGTCGCCGTTTTTCACCTCGCGCAGTCCGGTGGTGAGGCGATAGAATCCGGCCATCATGTCGAACGTCTTCTTGTTGCCGATGATCTCTATGTCGGGATAGAACTGCCGGAGCAGTGCCAGCGAGCCGCTGTGGTCGGGCTCCATGTGGTTGACGACGACGTAGTCGATGGGCCGGTCGCCGATCACCTCGCGGATATTCTCGAGGAAGGGCATGAAGAAGTCCACCTCGACGGTGTCGATGAGGCACACTTTCTCGTCGTCGATAAGGTAGGCGTTATAGCTGACGCCGCAGGGCAGTGGCCAAAGGCCTTCGAAGAGTGTCTTGTTACGGTCGTTGACGCCGACGTAGAAGATCTTCTGAGTGATTTCTTTCATAGTTTGTTATGGGTTTGTTGTGAGTGATGACATTCAGGGGTTGGCGAGGGCGTCCCTGGCCTGCTGTGCGAAGGTTTCCGACACGTAGTTCTCCAGCCGGCCGCAGACCTCTGCCGAGAAGCGCATGGCCCAGCCGACGACCCTGTCCCACTGCTCTTCGCGCAGTCCGTGGACGATCTGTTCGCGGGTGATGCCCTCCTTGATGAGCCCATAGACGAAGCCTGCGTTGAAGTTGTCGCCTGCGCCGATGGTGCTCACCACCTTCGGGCCGGCCGCCACCTCATATTGCTTCGAGAGGCCTCCTTCCGCCCTCAGCTCGACGGGCTCTGCGCCGCGGGTGTAGATGAAGTTGTGGGTGTAGAAGGATATTTCCGAGCGATAGACGGCTTCGCCCGTGGTCTTGCGATACATGATCTCGAAGTCTTCGTCCGACCCGCGCACGATGTCGGCCAGCTCCAGATTCTCGATGATGGCCGGCGTCACGCGCATCAGGTCGTTCTTGTGGCTGGAGCGATAGTTCAGGTCATAGTAGAGGATGGCGCCTTTCTCCCGTGCATACTGCAGGAAGGCGGCCACCTGGGGCCTGACCACCGGGTTGATGGCAAAGAACGAGCCGAAGACGACGATGTCGTCGGCGCTGATCTGGGGGTAGCGGAAGTCTATGCGGTCGTGAGGGTGGTCTTTGTAGAAGAGATACTCGGCGTTGTTCTGCTCGTCGAGGAAAGCCAGGGAGATGGGCGACTTGGAGTCCGGGAAGACGCAGACGCCGTCGTCATCGACGCCATTGTCGCGCAGGAACTGGCGCACCCACTGCCCCACGCGGTCGTTGCCCGTCTCGCTGATAAACGACGCCGCGACGCCGCAGCGTCCCAGCGAGATGATTGCATTGAAGGCCGAACCGCCCGGCACCGCCTTCAGGGGCTGGCGGCCGCGGAAGATGATGTCGAGCACCGTTTCGC
>DFIZ01000065.1 GCA_002372855.1 Bacteroidales bacterium UBA3684 | reverse complement strand
GCATTTCTTATATCGTTCTTATATCGTTCTCATAGACTTCTCATATACTTCTTATATAGGTGATATAAGAAGTATATGAGAAGTATATAGGAACGATATAAGAAGGGGCGAATTATGTAGCAGTTAGGAGTTAAGAGTTATGAGTTAAGAGTTAATGTAGAGACGCGGCATGCCGCGTCTCTACGGGTGGGGTCGTATTTTTGGGGGGGTAAAAAAAAGAAACCCCCGCAAGGGGTGGGCCTTGCGGGGGTTGGGGTGGTGCCGGCGGGACGCCGGCGGTCCAGTTTTTTTTTGCCGGCGGGACGCCGGCGCTCCGTGTAGTGTTACTTCACGATGAGCTTGCGGATGGCGTTGATGCGTTCGCCGGTGATGCGGACGAAGTAGGCGCCCTGGGCATAGCCCGTGAGGTCGAGGGTGATTGTTTGATTGCTTGAATGTTTGATTGCTTGAGTGTGGACCTCGCGGCCGTTCATGTCAACAATCGAGACCGTGGCCTGGCCGCTGATGCCGCTGATGGTGACAGTGGTGGTGGCGGGGTTCGGGTAGAGGGCGATGGCGTTGGCATCGATGTCGTCGATGCCCTCGTGGCCGGTGCTGTCTTGCTCGAAGTTGGCGGTGAGGGTGATGTCGGCGGTGAGGGTGAAGGTGTAGGGGTTGTCGGTGGAGACGACGTTGCCGCCGACGGTCCAGTTGGTGAAGTGGTAGCCGCTGTTGGCGGTGGCCGTGGCGGTTACGACGGTGTTCTCCTGGACCTCGCCGGTGTGGTCGGCCGTGGCGGTGCCCATGGTGGCGTCGGCGGAGTTGACCACGACGGTGAAGACCTCGAGTTCAGGAGTGCTGCGGTAGGTGCGGAGCTGGCGGACGGCGCTGGCCGTGGAGCTGTCGGTGGCGGAGCAGATGGCGACGACGTACATGTCGTAGACCGTGTCGGCCACAAGGCCAGTGAGGTTGACGCTGTTGGTGTTGACGTTCTGGCGCACCCAGGTCTCGGAGCCGGCGATGCGGTAGTAGAAGTTGTAGTTGGAGGCCGTGCCGGTCCAGGTGGCGGTGGCGGTGGTCTCGGAGGTCATCTGGGCCTGCAGCTCGGTGGGACGCGGGCAGAGGGCGCCGTCGGTGCAGCGGATGTAGAGTTCGTATCCGGTGTGGCACATGGAGCCGTTGACGACGAAGGTGATGGTCATCGAGCCGGTGGTGGAGGTGGCCAGGACGGTGTTGAGCAGGGTGTCGCGGCCGTTGACGGTGTTGTAGGTGTAGAGCACGTTGCCGGTGGTGCCTTCGCCGTCGTAGACGGTGAGGGTGGCAGCATCCATGCCGAAGCCGAACTTGGCGCCGAAGATTTGGAGCTGGCTGCCGACGTTCTCGGTGCGGATTACGAGTTCAGTGTTGGTGTTGGCCAGGTAGCCGGCGATGGGGCCGCCGTTGTCGTAGACCACGAAGCCGCAACCCTCGACGGTGTCGGTGGTCTGGTTCATGATGATGGTGCCGGCGCCGAATTCGTTCTTGACCCAACCGCTGTGGTCGGTGGGGCTGCACTGGCTGCGGACGAAGAAGTTGTAGATGCCGCCGCCCTGGACAGCGCCGAGGGGCAGGGTGTAGAAGGTGTCGTAGACGGTGGTGAAGAGGCTGTCGGGCAGCGTGGCGAGGGAGTCGATGCCGACGGTGACGGTGTCGACGTAGACCTGCCATTCGGTGGCGTAGCCCTGGGGCGTCCAGGAGAAGGTGGTGTTCTCGATGTCGTCGAGGTTATGTCCGACGAGGTTGTCGACAGGATAGCAGTCGGGGAGCACCTCGATGTTGATGTTGTCGATCAGTGCCCACTCGTTCCAGTTGCGGAGCTGTGCGAAGGCCACGCGGGCAGCGCCGGCAGGCATGTTGTAGTTGGTGAAGTAGACGGTCTTGCGGACGTGGGCGTTGCGCGAGAAGTTGGCGTCCTGGATGGTGTCGAGCCAGGTCAGGAGGGTGCCGCTGGCGTCGGCCACACCGATGAGGATGCCGTCGTTTTCGGCGATGGTGCCGACCTTGGTGTCGAATTCAATCTTCAGCTTGGAGATGGCGCCGTCGAGTTCAGGCACAACAACGTATTCGGAGCCGCCGCCATGATAGCCGCGCAGGAAGACACCGCCGTCCCAGTGGGTGGCGAAGGAGGAGCTCCAGCCCCAGCAGGGAGGCATGACATCGTTGGGATAGGCGTCGAAGTTCTCGGCGTAGGGCACGGGCAGGAGGGCGCAGTTGGTCTGGAAGGAGACGGCGGTCCAGAGGGTGTCGGTGCCACAGAGAAAGCCCACGCGGGCCTCGTAGGCGGTAGCCGGATTGAGGCCGGTGACGGTGTAGGAGGAGTCGGTGGTGGTGGCGGCGCTGTCCCAGGTGCCGCCAGTGGTGCGGTACTCGACGGCGTAGGTGCCGATGGCACCGTTGGTGTTCCACTCGAGGAAGACATCGTCGGTGCCGGGCGTGGCCACGAGGTTGGCGGGATACATGCAGCCTTCGTTGAAGCGGATGTTGATGTCGTCGATGTCGGCGGAGCTGTAGGTGTCGTTGCTGACGTAGCGGAAGGCGATGTGGAAGGTGGAGTCGTGGTAGGCCGTGAGGCTGGAGGTGTTGAACTCGCGCAGGGCGTAGTCGCTGGCGCCGGTGATGGTCAGCAGGGGAATGAAGGTGGAGTCGGCGAGGACGTTGGTCATGACGCCGGCCTCGAGGCTGACGGTGCCGCTCCAGCCGCTGGTGACGGAGCCCCAGAAGGCCACGTAGATGCTGTCGCCGTTGAGGGGCACAGGCTCGGTGGCGATGATGCTGGTGCCGTTGATTTCCTCAAAGCGGACGGCCAGGTTGCCGCTGTGGGCGTGGGTGTTGCTGACGGCGGGATAGGTGGTGCCGCTGTAGGAGCTGCCGGTGGCGCCGATGCCGTTCCAGCAGGAAGGCAGGTTGCCGGAGGTCTCAGCCTCGAAGTCGTTGGTGTAGGGGAGGGTCATGACGCCGCAGGCGGTGCGCACGGTGATGGTGCGGGCAGCGGAGGTGTCGGCGCCGGGGACGCAGACGGCTTTCACGCTGAAGGTGTATACGGTGTTGGGTGTGAGGCCTGCGTAGACCTCGGTGCCGTTGTAGCCGGTGGTGTAGGCGTCGCCGTTGAAGGAGATGAGGTACTCGGCCACGTCGTCAAGCTCGTTCCAGACGAAGGTGATGTTGTTGGAGTCGATGGCCGTGGCCATGACGCCGGTGGGAGTGAGGCAGGTGGGGCAGGCGTTGGCGATGCTGTCGCTGTGGTTGACGCCGCCGTTGGCGGAGGAGTAGACCTCGGTGCCGGCGCCGTCGAAGATGGTGTAGCTGGCCTCATAGTCAAAGTTGCCGGTCTGCCAGTTGAAGGTGACAGGGGTGCCGGCGCAGACGTTGACGAGGGCGGTGTCGTTGTGTCCGGAGGAGGGCATGGCGTAGGAAGCCACCTCGGTGCCGTTCTGGAAGAACTTGATGGCAGCGCCGTTCCAGCCGTCGCCGTAGGAGTCGTCGGCGGCAACGATGATGTCGCACGAGCCGTTGGCGCAGTCGGTGGTGAAGGTGACGGGGACGTAGACCGAGGTGTCGCCGTTGCAGTCGGTGGCCACATAGGCGGTGTAGGTGGTGCGGGCCTCGAGGTTGGAGAAGGTGTAGGAGGCTTCGGACACGCTGACGGTGTCGGTGCCGAGAGCCACGAACCAGGCGCTCTGGCCATCCTGGACGGTCCAGTTGATGGTGGCGGTGGTGGCGGTGATGGCGCTGTCGACGGTCAGGCCGGCAGGAGCGATACAGGCGGGGCAGGGGGTGTTGATGGTGGCCAGGACAGCACCGTTGCTGTTGTTGCCCATGTTGCTGATGGTGAAGACGGTGTTGCCGCCGCCATCGGTGATGGTGCCTTGCATTTCATCGGGATAGTTGCCACGGGTGAAACGGATTTCCACAGGAGAAGTGGAGCAGACCTCTATGGTTTCGGTGGCGGCGGCGCCAGAAGCAATGGTGCCGGAGCCCACCTCGACACCAGCTTGATAGACATTGATGGCGTTGCCGTTCCAGCCATCGCCGTAGGAGTCGACCATGTTGAGGGTGATGTTGCAGGTGGCATCGGCACAGCGGGTGGCGAAAATGATGTCGCTGACGGCAGACATGCCGTCGTCGCCACCGCAGTTGGCGCGAACATGGACGGTGTGGCCAGTCATGGCGTCGAGGCCGGTGATGGTATAGGTGTTTACATTGACGGTTTCGTAGTCGTTGCTGTCGACGGCCACAAGCCACTCGGTCTCGGTGCCACCGGCGGTCCAGCTGATGGTGGCGCCGTCGGTGGTGATGGAGTCAACAGTGAGGCCTGTCACCATGGGGCAGGAGATGGCGGTCTGGAAGCTGTTGAAGGGGCGCACATCGGAGGTGCTGCCGCCACAGTTGGAAGTCACCCAGGCATAGTAGGTGGTCTGGCCGTCGAGGCCGGTGATGGTGTAGGTGGTGTCGGTGACGTTGACAGAGATGTTGTCAGCGCTGGTGGCATCGTTCACGGTGCCGTAGGTGACAACGTAGTCGCTAACACCAGAGACGGGACTCCAGACGAGGTGGGCGGTATGGGCCGTAATGCTGTCGGGAGCATAGGCGGTCTGGGGACGTGCGCAACCGGTGTACTCGGTGATGCTCACATCGTCGAATTTACCTATGTAGCCATCACCATAGGCAAGCCATGCAATACGATAGTTGGCGGTAGCGTCGAGGGTGGAGGTGTTGAATTCATACTCGTTCCAGGCGCCTGTTTCCGTCACGGTCACCAGCGGGATGAAGGTATTGGTGTCGCGGGGATTGGTGATGACACCGGCCTTGATCCAGCCACTGTTGAGACGGGCCCAGAAGCTGACGTTGATGGCGTCGCCAATGGCTTCCATCTCGGGGCCGACCACAAGGTTGTAGTGCTCAGAGGAGTTGGCCTGCAGAAACATGGCATAGGTGCCGCCGGGGGTGTGCTGGGTGGGGTTGTAACTGCCGCCGGGCTGGTCGTTGACCGAGGGGTCGGTGCCGGCATGGATGGTGCTGTCCCAGCAGGGATACCAGGCGCCGTTGTAGGCTGCATCCTCGAAGTCGACAAAGAAGGGGAGTGTCATAGCTCCACAGCCGGTGCGGAAGCTGTAGACGGGCGAGCTCTCGGCATCGCCGTCGCTGCAGTTGGGAGTGACGGTCACGTTGTAGAGCGTGTTGGCGCTGAGGCCTGTCAGGGAGGTGGAAGTGGTGGATGCAGTGACGTACAGGGTGTCGGTGGAGCCGTTGGCCCAGTAGTTTACGGTGTATGTGGCGCCGGTGTTGACATCGTCCACCCAGTGGATGTACAGCTCGTCGATGGAGGCGCTGTCGAGGGCGACATCGGTCACACGGAGGCAGGAGGGAATCTCGTTGATGTAGATGTCGTCCACCATGGCAAGGGCGCCCCAATAGCTGGTACCATAGCCCATCCAAGCGGCATAATAGGTGGAGTCGGGATCGAGAGTGGCAGTGTTGAATTCATATTCTGTCCAGTCGCTGCCGTTTACATTCACCAATGGGGTGAAGGTGCTGGTGTCGTTAGGGTTGGTCATGACGCCGGCTTTGAGCCAGCCGCCATTGATCATGCGGGCCCAGAAACGCACATAGATGTTGTTGCCTGTCAAAGGAATAGCACTAGTGGCAAACATGTTGTGGTCATAGTAAGCCTGCATGTACATGGCGTATTCACCATTGGGAGTGTGGTTGTCGTTGTAGTTGACAGAGGGGTCGGTGTTGTGCATGAGGATGCGGTTCCAACAATCGGGCCAGGCGCCGTTGTAGGCGATGTCCTCAAAGTCTGCAAAGTAGGGAATTTGCATCTGACCGCAGGTGGTACGGAAAGTGGCGCTGACAGGCGTTGAATGGTCGTCGCCGCCGCAGTTGGCAATCACCTCGAAAGTGTAGGCCGTGGAGGCGTTGAGGTTGGTGATGACGGCAGTATTGGTAGTGGAGGTGGTGGTGAGGGTGTCGGTGCCGTTGTTGGCCCAATAGTTGATAGTGTAGCTCGCCCCGGAATTCAGGGTGTCAGTCCAGCTGAGCGTGATGTTGTTGCTGTCCACATCCGAGGTGGTGATGTTCTCTACACGGATGCAAGTGGGAGCGGCTCCGATGACAATGTCGTCGAGTCCCACGCCATATCCGTAGTGGGTAGTCATTTCGAAAGCAATCTGGTAAGTGGCGCTGGTATTGGGAAGGGTAATGGTCTCTTCTGTCCAGCTGTCAAAGGCAGAGGAATAGTTTTGCAGCAGGGTCCACTCGCCGGTCGGAGAGGTGCGGTAGTAGATGTTCAGTTCGTCGATGTCTCCACCCCAGGGGCGCTGCACATGCCAGAAGTTGAGCTGGGCATTGGTGATGTCGCTGAGGTCCAGCAGGGGAGTGACCAGTTTGGCACTGGTGCCGCTATAGCTGGCGATGTTGACCTTGACGTTGTAGGTTCCGGCATGGGCGCCGGTGCTTGTGCTGTAATCGCCGGTGGCAACCGACCATGTGTTCGAGGTGCCGTCCTGCGTCCAGCAGTTGGGCATGCTCCCGGTCTCAAAGCCTTCGGTGAAAGGCGTTTGTGCCGTAACAGAGACTGCTGTGGAGCAGTCGTCTGTCTGTGCCTTGGCTAGCGACGGTACGAAGAGTAGCGCCGCTAAAGCCACTAAATTAATAAGTTTCTTCATGTTGTTGATTTTTGTTAATATTATTATGTCTTTAATTTAAAAGGTTTTTGGGCTGCAAAAGTACAACTTTTTTTGCAAACGGAGATGAACAGCGTATTATTTAACGTTGTTTAACTTCACGGATGAGCGGAGGGAGTGGGGATAAAAGAGGAAGGCTATTGCGCGTTGCCGGAGATGCTCTCGGCGAAGCGTCGGTTGGCGAGGCTGAGGGCGTCGTCGGCGTTGATGCCGTGGCGGCGGCCCCAGTCGACGAGGGCGAAGAGGCGGTCGCCCAGCTCGCGCTCGTCCATGTTGTCGGGCAGGGGGTCGGCGGGGCGGATGCCGAGGTCGCCGTCGGGGCTGCCGGTGGTTTTGCCGGCCACTTTCTCCTGCATGCGCACGGCCTTGACCATCGAGGGCAGCGAGTCGGGCACGCCGTCGAGCACGTGGCGGTGGTCGCTCTCGCGGGTCTTGAGCTGTTCCCAGCTCTCGCCGTGGTAGTTCTCCTTGTCGTAGATGAAGGGGTGGCGCGCAACGAGCTTGTCGCAGATGGTGTTGTAGACGTCGGCGGTGGAGAAAAGGCCCTCCTCTTCGGCTATCTTGCAGTAGAAGAGGATGTGCATGGCCACGTCGCCGAGTTCCTTCATCAATTGAAAAATGAAATTTGAAAATTGAGACTTTGCCGACTCATCATCCACGTCGCCTTTTTCAATTTTCGATTTTAAATTTTCAATTTGTACGATGGCTTCGCTCAGTTCGTGCACCTCCTCGATGGTGAGGTAGCGGAGGCTTTTCATGGTCTGCTTGCGGTCCCAGGGGCACTCCCGACGCAGGGTGTCCAGTATGTCGGAGAGGCGCTTAAATGCGTCTAACGTCTTCGATTCCATCGATGGATTTGAGTTTTGCGATGAGGCCGTTGAGGCCTTCCACGTTGTTGACATAGAGCATGATGATGCCGCGGGCCACGCCCTCGGAGGCTTCGAGGGTGATGGCGCGCATGTTGAGGTCCAGTTCCTCGGAGATGTGGCCCGTGATTTCCTGCAGGAGACCCTTGCGGTCGATGGCGGTGAGGGAGATGCCGGTGAGGAGCGAGAGCTGTTCGCCGGGACGCCATTTGGCGCGGACGATGTGGTTCTCGTGGTTGGCCATCTCTTTCATGGCTTCGCGGCAGTTGGTGCGGTGTACCATGATGCGGTCGCCCTGCACGATGCCCACCACTTGGTCGCCCTGCACGGGCTTGCAGCAGGGGGCTGTCTCGGTGGGCAGGTGCTCGTATTCCTTGTCGAGCAGGAAGGGGGTGGACTCCTCCTTGTAGTGGTCGAGGAAGATGAGGTTGGGCTTGGGGCGTGCCTTGCCGAAGCACTCGGCCACCTGATGTTCGGTGACGGTGCCCACGGCGAGGTCGTAGAGCACGTCGATGTCCGAGGCGTTGCCGAGGAAGCGCTTCAGCTGGCCCCAGTTCTGGGGGTTGTCCTTGAGGTGCAGCTTGTCCATGTAGCCCTTGAGGCGACGGCGGCCTTCGGCGGCATACTCCTTCTTGTGCGAGCGGAGGAAGTCCTTGATGGCCTCCTTGGCGTGGGGAGTCTGGCATTGGGCGAGCCACTCCTCGGAGGGGAGGGTGTTGGCGGTGGTGAGCACCTGCACCTGGTCGCCGGTGTGGAGACGCTCGTTGCGGCTCACCACGCGGGCGTTGACCTTGGCGCCGATGCAATGGGTGCCGAGGTCGGTGTGGATGGCGTAGGCAAAGTCGAGCACCGTGCTGCGGCTGGGCAACGTGACGGTCTTGCCCTTGGGGGTGAAGAGGTATATCTCCTTGGTGTAGAGGGCTTCCTTGAATTCCTCCACCAGGTCGAGGGCGCTCTTGTCGGTCTGTTCCAGCGAGGTGCGTATCTGCATGAGCCACTCCTCGACGGGGTTGTTCTCGATGTTCTCCTCGGGGTGGGCCTCCTTGTAGAGGAAGTGGGCAGCCATGCCTTTCTCGGCTATGGTGTCCATGCGCTCGGTGCGTATCTGTATCTCCACCCAGGTGCCTATGGGCGTCATGACGGTGGTCTGGAGGCTCTCGTAGCCGTTGTTCTTGGGATGGGTAATCCAGTCGCGGAAACGCGTGGGGTTGGGGTCGAACTGCTGCGAGATGAGGGCGTAGACCTTGAAGCACTCCTCCTTCTCCTTGTCGCGCGGCACGCCGTGCAGGATGATGCGCATGGCGTAGAGGTCGTAGATCTCCTCGAAGGAGACATGCTTGTTCTCGATTTTCTTCCAGCAGGAGTAGACCGACTTGACGCGCGACTTCAGGGTGTACTGGTAGCCGTGACTGTCGAGGATTTGTCGCACGGGGGCGGTGAGGCACTTCTTCAGCTTCTCCTCGGTGCCCGCCGTGGCGGCAATCTTGGCGGCAATCTCGTTGTATTTGTCGGGGTTGGTGTATTTCATCACCAGCTCCTCCAGCTCGGTCTTGATGGTGTAGAGGCCCAGGCGGTGGGCCAGGGGGATGTAGAGGTAGGAGGTCTCGGAGGCGATGATGAGCTTCTTGGTGTCCTTCATCGACCCCAGGGTGCGCATGTTGTGCAGGCGGTCGCAGAGCTTGAGGAAGATGACGTAGGCGTCGTTGCACATCGAGAGCAGTATCTTGCGGTAGTTCTCGGCCTGTTTGCTCTCCGACTGCTGGAGTATCATGACGTCCTCTATCTTGGTCACTCCGTCGACGATGCGCGCCACGCGGTCGCCGAAGACGACGCGGATTTCGTCGAGGGTAATCTCGGTGTCCTCCACCACGTCGTGCAGCAGGGCGCAGATGACGGCCGTGGGGCCGAGGCCCACCTCCTTGGCGGCGATGAGGGCCACCGCCAGGGGGTGGAAGATGTAGGGCTCGCCGCTCTTGCGACGGGTGCCGGCATGGGCTTTCTTGGCCATCTGGAAGGCACGGAAGATGTTCGCCTCCTCGTCCGGGGTAAGGGGCTTCAACGCGCGGCAGGCTTCGATAAGTTCGTCGTATTTGGCCTGTATGTCGCGCTCTTCGCGTTCTTCGTCGATGACGTACATGTATGTCTTATCTTTTAGAGTTCAGCGTCTTGTTTGTCCTTCAGGGCCTGGCGGATCTTCTGCTCCAGCTCGTCGCACAGCTCGGGGTTGTCGCGCAGGAGCTGCTTGAGGGCCTCGCGACCCTGGGCCAGCTTGGCGTCGCCGTAGCTGAACCACGAACCGCTCTTGTGGATGATGTCCAGGTCGACACCCAGGTCGATAATCTCGCCCAGCTTGCTGATGCCCTCGCCGAACATCAGGTCGAACTCGCATTGGCGGAAGGGGGGCGCCACCTTGTTCTTCACCACGCGCACCTTCACGCGGTTGCCGATGTTTTGGTCGCCGTCCTTGATGGCCTGCGTGCGGCGGATGTCGATGCGCACCGAGGCGTAGAACTTCAGGGCGTTGCCGCCGGTGGTGGTCTCGGGGTTGCCGAAGAGGACGCCGATTTTCTCGCGCAGCTGGTTGATGAAGATGCAGCAGCAGTTGGTCTTGCTGATGGTGGCCGTCAGCTTGCGCATGGCCTGGCTCATCAGGCGCGCCTGCAGACCCACCTTGCTGTCTCCCATGTCGCCGTCGATTTCGGCCTTGGGCGTCAGGGCGGCCACGGAGTCGATAACGATGATGTCGATGGCTCCCGAACGGATCAGGTTGTCGGCAATCTCGAGGGCCTGCTCGCCGTTGTCGGGCTGCGAAACCAGGAGGTTGTTCACGTCCACACCCAGTTTCTTGGCATAGAAGCTGTCGAAGGCATGCTCGGCGTCGATGAAAGCGGCAATGCCGCCGTTCTTTTGGCACTCGGCGATGGCATGGATGGCCAGGGTGGTCTTACCGGAACTCTCGGGACCGTAGATTTCGATGACGCGGCCGCGGGGGAATCCGCCCACGCCCAGGGCCATGTCCAGGCTGATGCTGCCGGTCGAGATAACGTCCAGCTGCTCGTCCGGACGGTCGCCCAGCTTCATGATGGAGCCCTTGCCGTAGCTCTTCTCAATCTTGTCCAGCGTGCTCTGCAGAATCTTCAGCTTTTCCAGCTTCATCGCATCGGCGTCGTTCACTTCTTTTGCCATAATGTTCAATCGTTTAATGTGTTATTATTTATGTTTGCTTGTTGTCAATAAGTGCAAAGATACGCATAAATGTCGAAACGGCAAAATGTTTTTTGCCGTTTTACTATAAAAAGTCTATATTCCAATAATTTAGTAGATAACGCCGTCTGATAATTTAGTAGATAACGCCGTCTGAGTTTCGGTTCGGTTTCGGTCTGGTCTCGGTTATCCTTCGGTCCAAAAATCACTCCCCGAACACATCTGTGTTTCCTTTTATTAATTTCTTCAGTCGGCCAATGTCTTGACGGTTCTGCCAGACGGATACGATGTTTATCGTCTCGCCATCAACGTAATAGACAATCTTGTTTAGTTTGCTCGATAGTGCACGATAGGTGATGTCCTGTTCTGTGTCTTTTACGAATATTCGGCCAAGGCTGGGAAAGTCTTTCAGTTGTTCGGCACGTTCGCGGATGTCCGACAAGACCATTTCGGCCTTGAGTCTACCGAAGTTCAATCCCACATACGACAGGATGCTGCGCAAGTCATTGCGCGACTGTTCACTCCAGTTAATCAGCATAGGTGGCCAGCATTTGTTCCATTTCCTGCATCACATTATCGTGAGGGATTAGTTTGGCGCGGCCGGTCTTGATGTCGCGTCCGCGCTGGAGGGCCATTCTTTTGGCTTCCTCTTCGGTGAGGGGGGTGATCTCATTGCTTTCGTCCTGTGCTATACGGATACGGAAAGCCTGGCGCACCCTTTGCGATTGTTGCCTATAGAGTGTCCACAACGCGTCTACCGCCGACATTTCCTGTGGGTTTGCTGCTGTTTGCATAGATGTTTTCTTATAACATTTCTGCCTGCAAAGATACAACAATTATTTCACTTGGCAAAATATTTTTCAGTTTCACTCCCCGAAGATGTCCGACTGTTTCAGCAGGCGGATGGTGTGCTGCTTGCCGTCGGCGGTGGTGAGGGTGAGGAGGTAGGTGGCTTGGGGGCGGGAGGTTAAATCCAACGAGTATTGGCCAGAGCCTATGGGGGTGAGGCGCACTTCCTCGCGGCGGCCGGTGAGGTCGGTGAGCCATGCGGTCTCGGTCAGAGGCTCTCCACCCTGCACCTCGATGGTCACCTTCTGCCGGAAGGGGTTGGGGTAGGCCACCAGCGCCGCGCCGCCCTCCACCAGCGTGATGCTCACCTCGCCCGTGTCGATGGGGTCGGTGTGCGTGGTGTCGCGCGGTATGTAGGGTGTCATAAAGGAAGTGTCAACATATTTAGAGATGTAGGGTTGACTTCCTTCCCATGTTTCTGTACTTGATCCGAAGCATTGACCATTGCTTATTTTTCCAGTCAGATATACAATACTGTCCACTACGTTTATTTGCCCAGCATAGTCTTGCGAGGCTACATTGCCATAGTCAATTATCTCCAGTTCATGACCTTCATTGTCCCAGATTGCAAAAGCCATTCCGTGATTGTCGACCACGCATGTTGTGTCATCGAAATTGATGCTGCCTATATATTTTATTTGAGAAAAGACGCGATTATGGGAAGTTGCAAGGGCGGTAATACCATAAGTTTCTTCGTTGGAGCGAGCTTTACCAAACGAAATCAGTGCGAGATTGTCTTTGTTTAGGCGTATCCAGTAGGCGGATTTGTTATCGACATTGACGGTGTCTCCGTTATACAAAACATATCCTTCCGTGTTCTGCGGATCGGCAGCCCATTTCAGGGTTCCCATTATGAATAGAGAATTGGTCGATTCATCCACATGTGTATTGTAGATTCCAAGTGATTGTGCTAGATTGGTGGTTTCGCCTGTATGCGAGAGCTTAACAAGATGTGTTGCGAAAAGGTCGGCCGAATATTTTACCATCCAAGAGGAGGTCACGGTGTTGGTTGTCAGGTGCAAGTCGTTGGAGTTGGAAAGATTGAGTTCTGACGGAAGTTGAGAGCCGCCCATGCAAACATATAGATTGGTTTGGTCATCAACATCCAAAAAGGAAACACTGATTGTTGGAAAGCCCGAATGATTCAACGTCGAATCAAATATATATACATCGCCGATAATGCTATCGAAATGGGGCGAGAATTTCAATATCTGCTGGTTCCATGTAGCTGTCGGTCTGGGAATGTTGTATGTCAAGGAGCGATTGCCGTCGACCATTATGTTTAATGCCGCAAGCGTCCCGTCATTTATTATCCACAAACGTCCCAAAGCACTCCAATAATCGTTTGTCGCTCGGATGACGTAAATATTCCCCTCAGAGTCCACATTGAATGTCTGCCCCGACAACATTCTCGCATACATACGCTCCGAGTTGTTTGCCCCTATATAGTTTGGGGTCAAGGTGTTTCCTAGAGTGTCGATATAACCAACACCAACAAAGTGCTGTTCTATAACATTACCGTCAAAATTGAACGCGATAAAAGCATTGTACATATTGCTAGCAATGCTATTGGTGGGCATCAGGTAGTCGTCGTTTCCTGTCAGCAGGGTGTCGAGGTAATAGAGGTTGTTGTATTCTCCATATCCATTGTCATAGGGCAAGGCCAGGCTAACCATGGCCATCAGACTGCTGTCGTCAAGCATGCGGATGTCGTAGGCATAACTATGGCTTCCGCTGCTACAGATGGGTTTATACCATACCATTTCGCCAGAAGGAGTGAATTTTGCTATTAGTACACATTGTTTGTCAGTCGCAATCGGGCATAAATTGACGCCGTCAATCCTTGACTCTTGTGAAAAACAACCTAAAATGTAAAGATTTCCGGCATTGTCCGTCACCGAGCTAACAATCTTGGTGTATTCGGTGTTGCCGGTATAGGATTTCACCCAGTCGAAATGCTGGGCATGGGCGGCGAGGGCGGCGAGGGTGAGCATCGCCAAAAGGAGTGTCTTTTTCATTGTGTATCGTTTTTCGTTAGACATACTATCCGTTCTAACTATATAGACAAAAAAAAGGGTAGAAAATTTCACTCACCTCTCATTTTTTATGAAAATTTAACACTTCTACACCCCTACATCCATGCCCAGCGGACAGAATGCATCCTCCCGCCGGTGGGGGCGTTTATTGAATGATTAGTTGCCGGAAATGTCTACTTTCAGGCCACGGATGCGGAGGGCTGACTGGCGGATTCGCTCTTCGCTGACGGCGCCGTCGGCAACGAGTTTCTTGATAACCTTCACCACCTTGGGCACCAGGTCAGGGTCGTAGTGGCCGCCGTTGTTGCTCAGGCAAAGCAGGTCGGCACCGGCCTCGAGGGCCATGCGTACGGTCTGCTCCAGGCTGTACTGGCCGCTGATGGCACCCATGGCCAGGTCGTCGGTGACGATGACCCCCTGGAAGCCAAGGGTGTCACGCAGGTAGGAGGTAATCTTCGGCGACAGCGAGGCAGGCAGCCCTGCGGGGTCGAGCTGTCGGTTGATGACGTGGGCGGTCATCACCATCATACCCCTTCCCCCTTCGGGGACTTCCCCTGTTTCAGGGGAAGAGCAGAGTGCGCGGTAGGGGGCCAGCTCGCGGCGCTGCCAGGTCTTGGTGACGTCGACCAAGCCCTTGTGGGTGTCGCCCTTGGCGCTGCCGTGCCCGGGGAAGTGCTTCAGGCAACTCACAATGCCCTTTGCCCTTTGCTCCTCGATCCACACTTCGCAGCAGCGGGCCACCGCAGCGGTGTCCGCCGAGAAAGAGCGTTCGATGGCGCCGATAACGGGGCAGGAGGGGTTGACGTTGACGTCGGCCACCGGGGCGAAGTTGAGGTTGATGCCCAACGAGGCAAGCATCCCGGCGGTGAGCCGCGCCTGGCTGCGCACACTGTCGATGCCCAGGGTGGCGCTCCGCTGGGCCGTGAGGGTCTTGGGGAAGCCGTAGCGGGTGCCGAGGCGCGAGACGTAGCCCCCCTCCTGGTCGATGCCGATGAGCAGGTTGGGGTTCAGGGCCCGCAGCTGGGCGCAGAGGGCTTTCACCTGGCCGGCGCTGCGGATGTTGCGCCCGCGGGTGCCCGTGGGGACGTCGTAGTCGAAGAGGATGACGCTGCCCACATGGTAGTCCCGCAGGTCGCGGTAGATGTGGTCCGTGCTGTCGACGGCCGTCCCCCGGAAGCCCACGAGGAGCATCTGGCCGATGGCCTCGTCCAATGTGTATTCCGGCGCTCCCTGCGCTCCCGGAACCCCCGGAACCCCCGGAATCTCCGGAACTTCCGGATTATCCGGATAACCCGGGACTTCCGGCCTTGCAGGCCCTTTGCAGGCCATCAGGCCTATCAGGGCGGTTATCAAGAGTATTGTTTTCATCCTTCGAAGGGTATGCGGTGTGCGATGCTGCGGCCGAGGGTGATCTCGTCGGCGTACTCCAGGCTGTCGCCCACGGCAACGCCGCGCGCCAGGGTGGTCACCTTCACGCCCAGGGGCTGCAGCAGCTTGTTGATGTAGTAGTTGGTGGTGTCGCCCTCCATGGTGGTGGGCAGGGCCAGGATGACCTCCTCCACCTTGTAGGGCACGCCGGTGCGTACGCGCTCGACGAGCGAGGCAATCTCCAGGTCGCTGGGGCTGATGCCGTCGATGGGCGAGATGACGCCGCCCAGCACATGGTACAACCCGCGATACTGCTGCGTGTTCTCCACGGCCATCACGTCCTGTACGTTCTCCACCACGCACACCAGCCCCCGCTGGCGTTTCTCGCTGGCGCAGATGGGACACACCTCGGTGTCGCTCACGTTGTGGCAATGGCGGCAGCGGTGCAGGTGTGTCTTCAGGCGCATCAGGCTCTCGCTCAGCTCCCGCACCTTCACCTCCTCCTCGTTCATCAGGAACAGCGCATACCGCAGCGCCGACCGTTTGCCCACGCCCGGCAACCCGCTCAGCTGCTCCACAGCCTCCTCCAGTATTTTCGACGGTAGATTCATTAGCCTTACACCAGCTTCATACTCCGCTTGATGCTCTCGATCTTGGCGTCGAGGGCGTCGTTGGTCTTGTCGAAGCATTCGGGGCAGCAGAGGTCGGCCTTGACGCTGAAGTAGAACTTGATTTTGGGCTCCGTGCCGCTGGGGCGCACGGTGATCTTGTTGCCCTTGTCGGTGAAGAACTGCAGCACGTTGCTCTTCGGCAGGTCGATTTTGGTCACTTTGCCGGTCAGCAGGTCCTTGCTCTCCAGGCACTGGTAGTCCTTGATGCAGACAACCTTTTCGCCGTCGATCTCCGCGGGGGGATTGGAGCGGTAGTCGCGCATCATCTGCTGTATCTCCTCGGCGCCGCTCTTGCCTTTGCGCACCACGCTGACGAGGCCTTCCTTGTAGAATCCGTACTGGCGGTAGATGTCCACCAGCACGTCGAAGAAGGTCTTGCCCTGCTCCAGCGCCCAGGCGGCTATCTCGGCAATCATCGAGCAGGCGGACACGGCGTCCTTGTCGCGCACGAAGTCGCCAATCATGTAGCCGTAGCTCTCCTCGCCGCCGGCGATGAAGGTCTCCACGCCTTCCAGCTCTTTGATCTTGGCACCGATGAACTTGAAGCCCGTCAGCACGTCGTAGATCTTGATGCCCGCGCGGGTGGCGATGTCGGCCGGCAGCTCGCTGGTAACGATGGTCTTCACCATGAACTCGTTGCCCGTGAGCAGCTGTTTTTCCTGCCACTGCTTGACAATATAGTAGAAGAGCACGCTCATCGTCTGGTTGCCGTTGAGCAGCATCCATTCGCCGTCGGGTTTCTTCACGGCCACGCCCACGCGGTCGGCGTCGGGGTCGCTGGCAAACACTATGTCGGCGTCAATCTCCTTGGCCAGGTCCACGGCCATCTTCATGGCGGCATGCTCCTCGGGGTTGGGGCTGGGGGTGGTGGGGAAGTTGCCATCGGGTACGGCCTGCGCCTCGACGACATTGACATTGGTGAAGCCCAACTGCTTCAGCATGCGCGGTATGAGCACGATGCCGGTGCCGTGCAGCGGCGTGTAGACTATCTTCACGTCGTGGTGCTTCTTGATGACCTCGGGGTTCAAGGCATTCTTCTCCACGCGGGCCAGGTACACCTTGTCCACATCCTCGCCGATGATGGTGATGTTCTTCTCGCCACCCGTCATCTTCACATCGGAGACATGCTTGATTTTCAGCACCTCGTCGATAACGGCCGTGTCGTGCGGCGCCGTCAGCTGGCAGCCGTCGCTCCAGTAGGCCTTGTAGCCATTGTACTCCTTGGGGTTGTGGCTGGCGGTGAGCATGACGCCCGTGTGGCAATGGAAATGGCGCACGGCGAAGCTCAGCTCCGGCGTGGGACGCATGGAGTCGAAAAGGTAGACCTTGAAACCGTTGGCGGCAAGCACGTTGGCCGTAATCTCGGCAAACTCGCGGCTGTGGTTGCGGCTGTCGTGGCTGATGGCGGCACGCAGCTCGGCCTCGCCGGCAAACTGCTTCTTCACGTAGTTGGCCAGGCCCTGGGTGGCCATGGCCACAGTATACTTGTTCATGCGGTTGGTGCCCACACCCATGATGCCGCGCAAGCCGCCGGTGCCGAATTCCAGGTGGCGGTAGAAGCTCTCGTTGAGCTCGTTGGGGTTGCTCATCATGTCGCGGATGGCCTGCTTGGTGGCCTCGTCGTATTCGCCTTCGAGCCAAGACTTCACGTTCAGCTTGGCACTCTCGTCGATGTTAAGGGTATTGATGTCCATGGTATAATGTGTATTTTGTTTTTATTGCATAACTCAAAAAGTGATTTTTTATTGTGCCGATGCAATTTTTATTTGCACGGATGCTTTTTTTTGTGTACTTTTGCAAAATCAAACCCTCGATATGAAAGTCGCCGAAGCCATAGACCGGTTCCACAACTACATCGCCAACGAACGCCGCCTGGCGCCGGGGACGGTGCACAACTACATCCTCGACCTCGAGGACCTGGCCCAATGGCTCTCGGCCCAGCAGATCACCGACCTCGACGACCTCACGGCCCGCGAGGTGCGCTCCTGGCAGATGGACCACATGGACCGCGGCGAGAACCCCGGCACCGTCAAGCGACGCCTCTCGTCGCTCAGCAGCTTCTTCCGCTACCTGCGCCGCCACGGCCTCTACGACCGCGACATCATGGCCAAGGTCGCCGCCCCCCGCCAGCCCAAGCGCCTGCCCGTCTTCTTCAAGGAAAACGAGCTGGAACACCTCTACGACGAGGGCCTCTTTCCCGACGACTTCCTCGGCCAGCGCGACCGCCTGATGCTCCGCATGCTCTACGAAACGGGCATCCGCCGCTCCGAGCTGGCGGGCCTCCGCACAGCCTCCGTCGACTTCTCCGCGCTCACCATCAAAGTGCTCGGCAAACGCAACAAAGAACGCATCATTCCCATAGAAAATGAACTTGCACACAATATTCAGCAATATCTTGCGTTAAAGGAGCAGGAAAAAGGAGCGAGCGAATGGCTCTTCGTGGACCGCAAGGGACGGCAAATCAGCACCGACGAGGTCTACCGCACCGTGAGGAAGTACATGACTCGTCTGTCCAACGCCGACCGCATCAGCCCACACGTGTTCCGCCACAGCTTCGCCACCCACATACTCAACGAGGGTGGAGACCTGCTGGCCATCAAGGAGATTCTGGGACACGAGGACCTTGCCACCACCGAGGTGTACACCCATGTCACGCGCGAGCACCTCAAGGACGTCTACAGTCACGCACACCCGCGAAGTCGCGCAAAGAACAAGAAAGGAACAAAATAACAACCAAAAAAAGGAGGATATTATGAACACCATCATCAACACTGCCAAGTTCACGGCTGACGAGAAACTCGAGAAATTCATCAACGACAAAGTTGCCAAGCTCGATCGTCTGATAGACCGCGCTGTAAAATGTGAAGTGTTTCTCAAGATAGACAAGCCCGAGAGCGAGAACAACAAGATAGCCGAGATGCGCCTCTACGTTCCCGGCAACGACCTGTTCGTCACCAAGCAAGCCGACTCCTTCGAGCAGGCAGTGGCCGACTGTGTCGATGCACTGAAGGTGCAGATAGAGAAGTACAAAAACGCCTGACCATATGGACATCAGAACGCTGAACATCGACGAGAGTGCCCGGCAGAACGCCTTGGCGTGGCTCGAAGGCGACTATGACGAGGCCACCAAACAGGCCATTCGCGACATGGCCGAGCAGAACCCGCAGGAGCTCAACGAGAGCTTCTACCGCCATTTGGAGTTCGGTACCGGCGGACTGCGCGGCATCATGGGCGTGGGTACCAACCGCATGAACCGCTACACGGTGGCTATGGCTACACAGGGACTGGCCAACTATGTTAGGAAAGTCTGCGCCGGCGAGAAGGAGCTGCGCGCCGCCGTGAGCCACGACAGCCGCAACCACAGTCGCGAGTTCGCCGAGATCACCGCGGCGGTGCTCGCCGCCAATGGATTCAAGGTTTACCTCTTCGACGGCATGCGTCCCACGCCGGAGCTGAGCTTTGCGGTGCGCCATTTCAAGTGCCACACCGGCGTGATGGTTACCGCCTCGCACAACCCCAAGGAGTATAACGGCTACAAGGCCTACTGGAGCGATGGCTGCCAGCTCACCGCCCCCCACGATACCGCTGTCATTGACGAGGTGCTGAAAATCAAACATGTCTCCGACGTGAAGATGACGGGTGGCGAGAAGAACATCACCATCATCGGCGAGGATGTGGACAAGGTGTACCTGGCCCGCGTGGAGAAGAACGCGCTGAACCCCGAGGTCATCAAGAAGCACCACGACGTGAAGATAGTCTACACGCCGCTGCACGGCACCGGCATCGTGCTCATACCGCGCATGCTGAAACAGCTGGGCTTCACCAATGTCAACGTGGTTGAGGCGCAGGCTGTGCCCGACGGCAACTTCCCCACCACCCCCAGCCCCAACCCCGAGGAGCATGCCGCCATGAAGATGGCCGTGGACCTGGCCAAAGAGATTGACGCCGACATAGTCTTCGCCAGCGACCCCGACGCCGACCGCGTGGGAGTGGCCGTGAAGAGGCCCGACGGCGAGTGGATGCTGCTCAACGGCAATCAGACGATGAGCGTGCTATTCTACTACATCGTCAAGCAGTGGCAGCAGAAGCAGTTGCTCACCGGCAACGAGTTCATGGTGAAGACAATCGTCACCAGCGAGCTGCCGGCCGACATCGCCATCCGCGCCGGTATCAAGATTTACGACGTGCTTACGGGCTTCAAGTTCATAGGCGGCAAGATACGCGAGCTTGAGGGCGTGGAGACCTTCATCGCCGGCGGCGAGGAGAGCTACGGCTACATGATTGGCGACTTCGTGCGCGACAAGGACGCCGTGGCGGCCTGCTCGATGATTGCCGAGATAGCGGCTTGGGCGCTGGAGCAGGGCAAGACCTTCTTCGACGTGCTGGTGGACATCTACCGCGAGTACGGCTTCTACAAGGAGGGTCTCGTCAGCGTGGTGCGCAAGGGCAAGAGCGGCGCCGAGGAGATACAGCAGATGATGCGCGACTACCGCTCGAATCCCCCCGCGGAGATTGACGGCGAGAAGGTTGTCTGCATCAAAGACTACCAGTGCTTAGAGAGCAAGGACCTGCTGACCGGCAAGGTGACCAAGATTGACTTGCCGAAGAGCAACGTGCTGCAGTTCTTCACCGACAAGGGCAACAAGATTACCGTACGTCCCAGCGGCACCGAGCCCAAGATCAAGTTCTACTTCTCGGTCAAGGACAAGCTGTGCTGCAAGGAGTGCTTCGACAAGACCAACGACGCCCTCGACGCCAAGATTGAAAGCATCAAGAGGAGTATGAAGCTTGTGTAAGCAAGCGTTAGTCCAACACTAACACGGCTATACGGTCAAAACTCCCGGACGGGGGATAGTGAATGCCCGTCTATGTAAAAGAAGGTGCCCCAAAACTTATGGGACACCTTCTTATGTTGTATAGCCGGTTATGCGTGTCACTGCATCAGTTTGAGCAGGTCCTGGCCGATGTCGCGGCGCAGGTAGCAGTTGTCCCAGACTATGCTGTGGACGCGGTTGTAGCTTTTCAGCAGTGCCTCGGGCAACGACGGGGCCAGCGCTGTGGCGCAGAGGACCCGGCCGCCGTTGGTGAGCAGCTGCCCGTCGGCGTCGCGGCGTGTGCCGCAATGGAATATCTGTACATCGTCGGCGTCGGTCCCGAGGTCAATGGGGAGACCTTTGGCGTAGGAGCCGGGATAGCCGCCGGCCACCATCATCACGCAGGCCGCCGTACGGCTGTCGACGGTCAGTGAGCACTGGTCGAGGGAGCCTTCGGCGGTGTGTACGAAGAGGTCCACGACGTCACTCTTCAGTCGCGGGAAGACGCTCTCGGTTTCGGGGTCGCCCATACGCACGTTGTATTCAATGACGTAGGGGTCACCGTTGCAGTTCATGAGGCCGATGAAGAGGAAGCCCTTGTAGGGTATTTTCTCGTCGCGGAGGCCACGTACGGTGGGTTTCACGATGCGGTCCTCGACTTTTTTCATAAACTCTTTGTCGGCGAACGGCACAGGGCTTACCGAGCCCATGCCGCCGGTGTTGAGGCCTGTGTCACCTTCGCCGATGCGCTTGTAGTCTTTGGCGCTCGGCAACATCAGGTAGTGGCTGCCGTCGGTGAGGATGAAGACGCTGAGTTCTATGCCGCTGAGGTATTCCTCCACCACTACGCTGGCGCTGGCGCTGCCGAATTTGCCGTCCAGCATCTCAGCCAGCTGCTGCTTGGCCTCGTCAAGGGTGTCGATGATGAGCACCCCTTTGCCGGCGGCCAAGCCGTCAGCTTTGAGCACGTAGGGGGGCTGGAGACTTTCGAGGAAAGTCTGGCCATCGGAGAGAGTGTCGGGGGTGAAGGTGCGGTATTGTGCTGTGGGTATCTTGTGGCGCATCATGAAGGCTTTGGCGTAGTCCTTACTGCCTTCGAGCATGGCACCTTGGCGCTGAGGACCAATCACCTTCACATGGCTCAGCACGGGTGTCTCAGCGAAGTGGTCGGCGAGGCCGGCCACCAGCGGTGCCTCAGGTCCCACCACGACCATCTCGACGCGGTGGTCGATGACGAAACGGCCCACAGCCTCGAAATCCATGGAGTCCAGGTCGACATTCTCGCCCACGTTGGCGGTGCCAGCGTTGCCGGGAGCTATGTACAGCTTGCTGCAATGTGCGCTGTGTGCAATCTTTACGGCGATGGCGTGTTCGCGACCGCCCGATCCGATGAGGAGTATATTCATTATTGTACCCTATTTATGCTATGACAATACAGCGGCAAAAGTACGAAAAAAAAACGACATACACGGGAGGTGTGTGCAAAAACGTCTTATTTTGTCGCGTCGGCTACGATGGCGGCATGGTCGAAGGCCAGCGGGGGGAGCTGAGAGAGAGGCCACCAGCGCAGTGCTGCCGCGTCGTCGCCGGCTGAGGCGGCGATGGTGGAAGTAAGAGCGATGTGGTAGGCGGCGGTGACGGTGCGGCCGCGCGGATCGCGTCCCGGAGCGCTGTAGACTCCGACGAGCCGCAGCTGCCGCTCGTCGGCAGTGATGCCGGTCTCTTCCTGGAGTTCGCGCACGGCACAATGTTCTATGGTTTCGTCCATCTCCATAAATCCGCCGGGCAGAGCCCACTGGCCGCGGAACGGGTCGCGTCCACGCTGCACCAGAAGCACGTGTCCGTGGCCGTCGGTCACCACGCAGTCGGCGGTGAGCATGGGACGTGGATATTCGTAGCTGTACATGATGTGTCGGTATTCAGGTGTTGATTTTGCGGTTGTCAGCCGTCGGGTCGGCGGCGCGGCTCCGGTTCACCACCCATACGCCGGCGAAGACCAGTGCGGCTGCAGCCATCTTGGTCAGCGTCAGGCGGTCCATGCCGGTCTCTATGGCCACGGCGATAGCTATGATGGGCTGCAGGTAGCCGTACATGCTCACCAGGGTGGGCCTGATACGCTGTTGTCCGATGGGGATGAGATAGTAGGCGATGAAGGTGGAGAAGACAATCATGAACCCTATCTCCCACCAGACGCCCGAGGGGACTGCTCCGAAGTCGCTATGCGGCAGGTGAGGGATGGTGAATGGCAGCGAGAGCAGGAAAGAGAAGAGGAACATCCACTTCATGCTTGTCACTACAGAATAGCGGGCAATCAGCGGACGGCAGGTGCCGAGATAGAGAGCGAAGACGATGTAGTTGGCGAAGCAGTAGACTATGCCTATCGGTTCGGTCTCCGAGGCGCCGCTGCCGCCGAAGGTGCTCTGCAGGATGAGCCATAGGATTCCCCCAAAACTCAGTGCCACACCGAGGGCCTTCTTCCATGTAATGGGTTCTTTCAGGAATATGGCGGCCACGAACATGGTGAAGATGGGCGTTGTGGTGCTCATCACCGAGAGGTCAACCGGCGTGGTGTGTGCTATGGCGTGGAGGAAGGTGAGTTGCGGTGTCAGCAGGCCCAACACCCCTGCGCCGGCGAGACGTATCACGTCACGCAGGGGCACCCGTTCGCGTGGCGTCAGCAGCGAGACAAGCCAGAACAGGGCCCCGGCCACCAAGGCCCGCATACTGAACAGCACGACGGGGTGCAAGCCGCCCTCGGTGGCTATGTCGCGACACACAACTACGTTGATGCCGAAGATGATATATGCTGCTGCACAGGCTATGTGGCCTGTTGCCGTCCGTCGGTCTATCCTCATGATAGAGGATAACGCCGACGGGGTGGTTGTAGTATGGGTATGATGCTTTTTTTCCGCCGATTGCGTCAGCCAGGCACAATAAACGGGTGCGGTTGCCGTTTCGTTAAAAAATTACAGGATATGCATATCAAGATTGTCAACACCAGCCATCACCCACTACCAAAGTATGAAACAGCGCAGTCGGCGGGGATGGATTTGAGGGCTTATCTGCCCGAAGGACCTATCACGCTGAAGCCGATGGAGAGAGGGCTCGTGAAGACGGGGCTCTTCATGGAGCTGCCGGCGGGCTACGAGGCGCAGGTGCGACCGCGCAGCGGACTGGCGCTGAAGAAGGGCATCACGGTGCTCAACTCGCCCGGCACCATCGATGCCGACTACCGCGGCGAGATATGCGTCATCCTCATCAACCTCAGCAGTGAGGACTTCGTCATCAACGACGGGGAGCGTATCGCCCAGATGGTCATCGCCCGCCATGAGCAGGCCGAAATCATAGAGGTGCAGGAGCTCAGCGACACCGAACGCGGCAGCGGCGGCTTCGGCCACACGGGGAGGAGTTAAGAGTTATGAGTTATGAGTTAGGAGTTAAACGACTGGTGCTGTGGGTTGCAATATTCTCGCAACTCATTGTGTCGTGTGCGCATGCACAACAGACGAGCACAATGCCGCTGCGCACTGGCGCCGAGCAGCTGATGGAGATAATCAACCACCCCACCGAAAGCACCACCGACATGGTGCAGGACCTGCGCAACCCCAACGGCGGCGGCGTGGCCGTGGTGGGCAACCAGACTTCCATTGTCGGCAGCACCCACTTGGTGGACACACTGCTGGCTTGCGGTGTCAACGTGACCAAGATATTCTGCCCCGAACACGGCTTCCGCGGCACGGCGGCGGCGGGGGCGCACATCGACAATAGCACCGACCCCAAGACGGGTCTGCCCATCATCAGCCTCTACGGCAAGAACAAGAAGCCTTCGCCGGAGCAGATGGCGGACGTGGACTACGTCGTCTTCGACCTTCAGGACGTTGGGTGCCGCTTCTATACATATTTAAGTACATTGCATTATGTGATGGAAGCCTGCGCCGAACGCGGCATACAACTGATAGTCCTGGACCGCCCCAACCCCAACGGCCACATGCTTGACGGCCCGGTGCTGGACACCGCGCGCTACCGCTCCTTTGTGGGCATGCACCCTGTGCCGGTGGTCTACGGCATGACGATAGGGGAGTATGCGCAGATGATCAACGGCGAAGGCTGGCTTGCCAACCACGCCCGTTGTGACCTCACCGTAGTGTCTATGCAGGGTTACAAGCGCGACTCGGTGGGCTACGAACTGCCTGTTCCACCGTCGCCCAACCTGCGTACCGCGCAGGCCGTGGCCCTCTACCCGAGCTTATGCTTCTTCGAGGGTACCAATTGTGGCGTGGGGCGCGGCACCGACTATCCCTTCGAGTGGGTCACCTATGGCACCGACACCCTCGACCTGCGGTCGTATTCCGTCGGCGAAGAGGATCCCGACCTGATAGACCTCTGGCCGCTGATAGAGATGTACCGCCGTGTGCCGCAGGGCAAGTTCTTCCTCAAGAGCAACTTCTTCGAGAAGCTGGCCGGCACCACCGAGCTGCGCCGCCAGATAGAGGCCGGCATGGACGAGAATGAGATCCGCGCCACCTGGCAGCCGGGGCTGGAGCGGTTCAAAGAGATACGCGAAAAGTATTTAATATATCAATAAAATGAAGAAAAGCATTATTCTGATGGCAGCCGCCGCGATGATGTTCGCCGCCTGCTGCAACGAGAAACAGGAACCCGCCGCCGAGGTCAACACTGCCGATGTGGTCATGCAGAACATCCTGAACCGCAAGAGCGTGCGCTCCTACAACGGCGAGGCCATCCCCGACTCGGTGATGGAGAACCTGCTGCGTGCCGCCCAGGCCGCACCGAGCGCCGTGGACCGCCGCCCCTGGCAGATGGTGGTCATGACCGACAAGAGCCAGTACGAGACCGTTTTTGAAGGCAACCACAACATGCAGAAGTTCATGGAGAGCGGCGCCGTCATTATCCTCTGCGCCGACACCACCTTCACCGCCCCCACGCGCGACAACCCCGACGGGCCCGCCGTTGTGCAGGTCAACCAGATGTGGCGCGACGACCTGGGTGCCGTCACGGAGAACCTGCTGCTGGCCGCCGAAGCCTACGGCCTGGGTGCCTGCTGGACGGCCTGCTACCCCTATCCCGACCGCATGGACCCCGTCAAGAAGGCCCTGCAGCTGCCGCCGACCGTGGTGCCCTACGCCGTGGTTCCCATCGGCTACCACGACGGCACAACCCAGCCCAAGGACAAATGGGACCCCGCGCGTGTGCATTACAACCGGTGGTAAAAAGGGAAATGAGAAATGAAAAATGAGAAATAAAAAAGGCCCTCGGAAACGCGTTTCCGAGGGCTTTCCCGTTGTGGAGTAGATGGGACTCGAACCCACTACCTTTTGATTGCGAACCAAATGCTCTACCAGATGAGCTACTACCCCGCTTTCTATCAAAAAAGGGTCGTTTGTGCGACCCTCTTTCTGTGGAGTATATCGGAGTCGAACCGATGACCTCTTGCATGCCATGCAAGCGCTCTAGCCTACTGAGCTAATACCCCATGTGACTCTCATGAAATCGGGTGCAAAAGTACAACCTTTTTTCAATATGGCCAAATATTTTTTAAAATTTTTTTCAAATCGCTGATTTACAATAGTAATTTTTTATCAATAGATGTCCCAATTGAACCCTTGGAAGGGGTGCTGGCGGTCGAAATCCTGCTCTTTTGAGCGTTCTTGGAGACGTTTGATGCGCTTCATTCCCCATCGCCACATCATGACGTCGAACACCAGGAAGAGCACCATCAGCACACCTGCCACAGCCACGCCGACGGTCACCTCGTCGTCGCTGCCTGCGGAGAGGGCGCTGCTGACCATGAGGAGGGCGTCGTAGGTGCCGTGGAGGAGCATGGGGTAGAGCAGGGCGTGGCCGAGGTGGCGGCGTTTGTTGGGGAGGTCGAAGCGGGCCAGCGAGAGATGGTAGCCCATGATGACGGCAAAGAGGAAGTGCGCCGGCACCGCCAGCAGGCCGCGCGAGAGGGCTATGGCCATGGCGTCGGTGCTGCCGACGACATACATCACATTCTCCACGCAGGCAAAGCCCAGGGAGAGGTAGACGGCGTAGACGATGCCGTCGAAGTACTCGTCGAAGTGGGGACTGCGCCAGACGACCCACATCAGGAGGGCGAATTTGCACAGCTCCTCGCTGAAGCCCGCCACAACATAGCCCGTGAAGAAGGCCCCCAGCACCGGCTCGGAGGGCGAGAAGATGGAGAGCACCAGCTCCATGAGCGAGGCGGGGATGACGCTCAGGCAGCCCACGAAGAAGGTCCAGAGGAGTTTGCCGAGGGGTTCGGGTTGGTATTTGTCTTTCCGGTAGATGAAGAACAGCAGCAGGATGACGGGCAGCAGGGCCGCGATGAATGTGATGCTCATATTGTTGTTTCTAGGGTTTGTGATTCGGGTTTGTATAGCGACCCCTGGCGGGAGTCGCGTCGTTCGAGTTCAGCCTCGACGAGGGCCGGAATCTCCTCGTTGCGCAGCAGGCGTCCGTCCGCGCGGCGGAAGGAGCGTTCGGGGCAGGCCTGGAAGCGCGGTGGCACCTCGCCGGCCAGGCGTTCGACCACCAGGTCGGGCCGCAGGCGTTCCAGCAGGTCGCACAGCAGGGTGATGTATTCCTCCAGCGAGAACTGCAGCAGCGAGCGGCGGAAAGCCTCGTCGCGGTACTGGCGTTCCATGGCGGTGCCTTTAAGTATTTGCAGCTGGTGGAACTTGACGGTGGTGAGGGGCAGGCGGTTGAGGATGGCGGCCTCGGCCAGGAGGTCTTCGCGGCTCTCGCCGGGGAGGCCGAGGATGAGGTGTCCGCCCACGGGCAGGCCGCGCCGGGCGGTGGCGCGGATGGCCGCCTCGGTGCAGGCGAAGTCGTGGCCGCGGTTGACGAGGCGGAGGGTGCAGTCGTGGCAGCTCTCGATGCCGTACTCCACAGCCACATAGTGCTCCTTGGCATAGTCCGCCAGGAGGTCGAGCACAGGGCCGTCCACGCAATCGGGGCGCGTGCCCACCACCAGGCCCACCACCCCGGGGTGGCGCAGGGCCTCGTCGTAGCGCTCGCGCAGCACCTCCACGGGGGCGTAGGTGTTGCTGTAGGCTTGGAAGTAGGCCAGGTAGACCGCGGCCGAACGGTAACGGCGGCGGTGGAAAGCGATGCCCTCGTCGAGCTGCGCGGTGATGGTGGGCGCCCGCCGCAGGTAGGAGGGGCTGAAGGCCTCGTTGGAGCAGAAGGTGCAGCCGCCGGTGGCTACCCGGCCGTCGCGGTTGGGGCAGGAGAAGCCGGCGTCGATGGACAGCTTCTGCACCCGCGTCCCGAAACGCCGGCGAAAATAGTCACTATAAGCGTTGTATCGCACCTTGGTTTTTTGATATTTGGACTGCAAAATTACTATTTTTTTCCTATACAAGGGGAGAAAATGATATTTTTTTTGTATTTTTGCATTTTAATATAATTGCATTATGGAACAACAATTGTTGATTTACAATACCTTGACCAGAAACAAGGAACTCTTCCGCCCGTTGACCGAGGGTCGCGTGGGCATGTATGTGTGCGGACCCACCGTCTACGGCGACGGCCATCTGGGCCATGCCCGTCCCGCCATCACCTTCGATGTCGTCTTTCGCTACCTTACCCACCTGGGCTACAAGGTACGCTATGTGCGCAACATCACCGACGTGGGACACCTGGAGCACGATGCCGACGAAGGCGAGGACAAGATTGCCAAGAAGGCCCGCCTGGAGCAGCTGGAACCCATGGAGGTGGCGCAGTACTACACCAACCGCT
>DFIZ01000070.1 GCA_002372855.1 Bacteroidales bacterium UBA3684 | reverse complement strand
ATATAAGAAATGCCGAATTATGTACCTCTTCGACCCCTGTTTGACTCCTACTGGAGAGGGGTGGGGGAGGCGGTGAGGTTGCGGAGGTGGTCGGCGACGGTGTCGAGGGTGAGGGCGTCGGCGATGGTGTAGTTGCCGACCTGCTCGCGCCGGAGAGCGCTGAGGAAGGCGCCGGAGCCGAGGGCCAGGCCGAGGTCGCGGGCCAGGGAGCGGATGTAGGTGCCTTTGCCGCAGTGGATGCGGAAGTCGGCCTGCGGCAGGTGCGCGGGGACTTCGCCGAGGGGGTTCTGGTAGAGGTTTTTCTGGGGTATATCCGGGTTTTCCGGGGATTCCGGATGCTCCGGGGATTCCGGATTGTCTTTGCCTTCGCGGAAGGCGGTGATTTCGAAGCTGTAGACGTTGACGGGTTTGGGCTGGATGGTCACCGTGGGGTCGTCGGTGCGGGCGTATTCGTAGGCCCGTTGGCCGTCGATTTTGACGGCGCTGAACATGGGCGGCACCTGGAGGATGGTGCCGGTGAACTGTTGTGCGGCGGCCTGCAGTGAGGCGAGGGTGATGTGCCCGTAGGGGTAGTATCGGTCCACGGGGCGTTCGAGGTCGAAGCAGGGGGTGGTGGCGCCGAGGACGAGGGTGCCTGTGTAGACTTTGTCGCCGTCCTGCAGGCGGGGTATGTCCTTGGTGGCTTTGCCGATGCAGACGAGCAGCAGGCCTGTGGCCAACGGGTCGAGTGTCCCGGCGTGGCCTATCTTGAATTTTTTAAGGCCGCCATTGATGGCGGCCTTCGCTCCGTTTGTGTCGCGTTGGCCGTAGAGGTTGCGCACTACGGCTTTGATTTTGTTCACCGCCTGGAAGGAGGTCCACTGGCGGGGTTTGTCGATTGGCAGGACGAGGCCTGCAAGGAGTTGTTCCTGGGTGAGCATGCGGGGGTGGCGGAGGCGGTGGCCGTTAGAAACTGAAGGCGATGGTTGCCGCACCCACCACGGCGCAGTAGAGGGCGAACCAGATGAGTTTGCCGCGACGGACGATGTTGATCATCCATTTGCATGCCAGGCATCCGACGAGGAAGGCTGCCACGAAGCCTATGAGCGCCGCCACGGGGCTGATGCCGCCGAGCGAGGCGCTGATGCCCATCTCGGCCATGTCCTTCACGTCGAGCAGGGCTTCGCCCAGGATGGGGGGTATGACCATGAGGAAGGAGAACTGCGCGAGGGTCTCCTTCTTGTTGCCGAGGAGGAGGCCGGTGGCGATGGTGGAGCCGGAGCGGGAGAGGCCGGGGAGCACGGCGAGGGCCTGGGCGAGGCCGATGACGAAGGCGTGGAGGGGCGAGATGGTCTCGCGCTGGCGCGGACGGGCCCAGTAGCTGAAGGCCAGCAGGGCGGCGGTGACCAGAAGGCAGATGCCCACCACGAGCAGCCCGCTGCCGAAGATGGTTTCGACCTTGTCTTTGAAGAGCAGGCCCACGATGCCCACGGGAATCATGGAGATGATGATGTTGACGGCGTAGCGTGTGCCTTCGTTCCATTTCCACTTGAAGAGGTCGGAGAATATCCACACGATTTCCTTCCAGAGGATGACCACGGTGCTGAGAACTGTGGCGATGTGGAGCAGCACGGTGAAGGCCAGCTGGTCCTCGCCGTCCTGGAGTCCGAAGAGTGCCTGGCCGATGGCCAGGTGGCCGGAGGAGGAGACGGGGAGGTATTCCGTCAGGCCCTGGATGACGCCGAGGATCAGCGCTTCGAACCAAGAAAGTGTCTCTGTCATGGTTTATTGTTTTTTGCCTTTGTACATGATGGCCAGGATTTCGACCACAAAGCCCACGACGATGAGGATGGGGGCTACGACGAGACGCCGGCTGTCGAACATGGCGGGGTTGAAGGTGTTGGGGTCGTCGCTGCCGCCGCCGGAGAGGAGTATGTAGCCCAGGGCGAGGATGACGAGGCCGGCAATCATGAGGATGTAGTTGATGCGGCCGAAGGCAAACTGGAAGCGGTTGCCGTTTTCTTCTTGCTGGTTGGCAGGTTTATTCTCCATGGATGATTTGTTTTTGTTTCTGTTGTTTTAATTTTTTGCTATGTGGCGTCGCACGGTGATGGCTGTGGCGAGGTAGGTGATGAGTATGCCGACGAGGATGATGGCGGCGCCGATGAGGGCGTACCAGAGGATGTGGTCGGGGTTCAGGAGGTCGATGCCGAACTGGTTGCCGAAGGCCCAGAGGGTGACGAGGACCAGGCAGTCGGCGATGAGGCCGCCGATGGCACCGTAGGCGATGCTGCGCAGGCGGAAGGGCCGCGCGATGAAGGAGGCCTTGGCTCCGACGAGGCGCATGGTGGCGATGGTGTCGCGGCTGCTGTAGAGGGCTATGCGGATAAGGCTGGAGATGAGCACGATGGTGATGAGCAACAGCAGGACCACGAAGACGATGAGGAAACACGAGAGGCGATAGAAGATGTCGCGCAGTTCGCCGACGACGTTTTCCTGGTAGGCCACGCCGGTGACGCCTTCCTGGGCCCCGACCTCGGCGCAGAAGCGGTCGAGGGTTTCGGTGCTGTTGTCGGGCAGGAGGGCCACGTTGAAGTTGACCATCAGCGAGGGGTAGAGGGGGTTGTAGCCTGCGAAGCCCACGAAGTCCTCGCCGAGGTCCTCGGCGAAGATTTCAGCGGCCTTGTCTTTGGATATGTAGTCGACATGCTTGACGAAGTCCATCTTCTCGACGCGGCCTTTGAGGGCGAGGGCGAGGGAGTCGGAGACTTCGGGCGAGAGGTCGACCTTGTAGGTGATGCGCTCCTGGGCGTCGTGGGTGAGGCGGTAGGAGTGGTACTCGATGGTGAGCAGCAGGCCCAGCATAAAAAGCACCAGAGAGATACCGAGGATGGTAGCTCCGTGGGTGCCCCAGAGGTTGACTTTGTTCTTCAAACCTTAAACTTTAAACTTTAAACTTTAAACTTTAGTTGGCCAGCATGACGGGCATGACGAGCATCAGGATGTCGTCCTTCTTCTCGGTGTCGTCGTCGCCATAGGGGAAGATGATACCTGCGCGCGAGGGGTGCGAGAGCTCGACGAGGACCTGCTCGCTGTCGAGGTAGGAAATCATCTCGGTGAGGAACTTGGCGTTGAAGCCGATGTCCATGGGGTCGCCCTCGTATTGGCAGGGGATGGTCTCGTTGGCGTTGTTGGAGAGCTCGAGGTCTTCGGCGGAGATGTTGACATGGTCGGCGGAGATGGAGAGGCGCACCTGGCGGGTGGCTTCGGAGGCGAAGATGGAGACGCGCTTGAGGGTGTTGAGGAACGACTGGCGGTCGAGGATGAGCTTGTTGGGGTTGTCCTTGGGGATGGCGGCCTCATAGTTGGGGTAGCGGCCGTCGACCAGGCGGCAGACGATGTAGAAGTTGTCGAAGGTGATGAAGAGGTTGGTGTTGTTGTATTCGATGGTGACATCGCCCTCTTCCTTGCGTGCGGCGAGGATGTTTTTGACGATGATGATGGGTTTCTTGGGGAGGATGAAGTTGGTGCTCTCGTCGGAGGTGACGTCTTTGCGGCGGTAGCGGACGAGCTTGTGGGCGTCGGTGGCCACGAAGGTGACGCCGTCGGGGGTCATCTCGCAGTAGATGCCGCTCATCTGCTGGTGCATCTCGTCGTTGGAGGTGGCGAAGACGGTTTTGTTGATGGCGTTGACGAGGGCGGCGCCGCTCATCTCGATTTTGCTGGTGCTTTCGGCAACGGGCATGGTGGGGTAGGTGGCGGCGTCCATGCCGGCAAGGCGGTACTGGCCCTGGCCGGAGACGATGTCGACGGAGAAGTTGGTGGGGTCGACGTCGAAGGTGAGGGGTACGTCGTCGAAGGTTTTGAGGATATCCAGCAGCATCTTGGAGGGCACGGCGACCTCTTCGGGGTTTTCCATGCGGCCGGTCTCGACGGTCATGTGGGCCATGAGCGTGGTGGTGAGGTCGGTGGTTTTGATGGTGAGGTTGTTTTCCTCGAGATGGAAGTGGAAACAACCGATTATGGGCATGGTGTTGGACGAGGAAAGAACTCCGCTGAGGGACTGCAACTGCTTGAGCAACTGCTGACTGTTGACAATAAATTTCATATTCTCGGTGTTTTAAATTATTCGTATTTTGTTTGCAAAGATACGAATAAAGTTTAAGGTTTAAGGTCTAGGGTTTAAGGTTTTTGTTAACAATTAATCAACAGAGATGGATGTGAAGACGCCGATGGGGATGTTGTCGATGTCGTTCCAATGGATGGAACAGTTGGCGAGCGAGTACTGGTCGTCGAAGTAGAAGGTGCCGCGGATTTTGTCGTTGCGGTAGACGAGGCGGTCGGGAGAATAGAGGATGACGACGTTATGGTGGGTGATGCCGTCCTGGGTGGTGTAGTCGCCGCCAAGGCTGTCGGGGGTGGTGAGGGCCACGAGGTAGCCGAGGTCGGGCTTGACATAGGAGGCTGTGCACTCGCGGGTGTCGATGACGGTGCCGCGGAAGTCGATTTCGTCGACTTTGTTGCAGCTGGCTAGCAGGAGCAGCAGGGTGCTAAAAAAGGCGAAGCGCTTCATTGAGTGATGTTTTTTTGTCGGTGGATTCTTTGCGTTGGCCGATGATGAGGGCGCAGGAGACGTTGTAGTCGCCGGCGGGGAAGTGCTTGGTGTAGCTGCCGGGGATGACGACGCTGCGCGGGGGCACATGGCCGATGTGGGTGACGGGCTCGGGGCCTGTGACGTCGATGATGTGGGTCGAGGCGGTGATGACGGTGCCGGAGCCGAGGACGGCCTCGCGGCCGATGTGGGCACCTTCGACGATGATGCAGCGCGAGCCGATGAAGGCGTTGTCCTCCACGATGACGGGGGCGGCCTGCACGGGTTCCAGCACGCCGCCGATGCCTACGCCGCCGCTGAGGTGCACGTGTTTGCCAATCTGGGCGCAGGAGCCCACGGTGGCCCAGGTGTCGACCATGGTGCCGCTGTCCACATAGGCGCCGATGTTGACATACGAGGGCATGAGCACCGTCTGTGGAGCCAGGTAGGCGCCGTAGCGTGCCACGGCAGGCGGGACGACGCGGACGCCGTTACGGGCGTAGTTGCGTTTGAGGGGTATCTTGTCGTGGTATTCGAAGGGACCGGCCTCGAGGGTCTGCATGCCGCAGAGGGGGAAGTAGAGGAGGACGGCTTTCTTGACCCACTCGTTGACGGTCCACGGAAGTGGCTGGGTGGCCGAGTCGTTGGGAGTCTGGGTGGGTTCCGCCACGCGCAGTTTCCCTTCGTCGAGGAGGGCGATGGCCTCTTCGACGGCCTGGCGGTATTCGGTTTCGTTAAGGAGTTCGCGATGCTCCCATATCTGTTCGATGTGTTGTTGCATGATTATCTGATTAAGAGGATGGTACCGGTAAGTGTATGCAGTTCTTGCGGGCGGAGGAGGGTGTGGTATTGGAGGCTGTAGACGTAGGCGCCCTGGGGACAGGCGGTGCCGTCGGCCGTGGTGCCGTCCCAGCGCAGGTCGGTGCCTTCGAGGTGGTTGACGAGGAGTCCCGAGCGGGTGTAGATCCATACCTCGAGGTCCAGTAGCTGGTTGAAGACCGGCTGCCATGTGTTGTTGGTGCTCTCGCTGGGGGTAAAGGCGTTGGGGGTGAAGATGATAGAACGGTCGATGAGGATGGTCGTGCGGGCCGTGTCGGCGCAACCTTCGGGGCTGTAGGCCACAAGGGTGACGGGCAGCGTGTCGATGCCGTCGGGGAAGGTGTAGGAGAGGCTGTGCTGGGAGAAGTTGTTGTCTTCGATTATCCAGAGGCGCGAGGTGGCGTAGGCGCTGTTGTCGTGGAGCTGGAAGTCGGGGGCTGCGGTGGAGACTATGAGGGGAATGGCGCGGATGTCGGCCTTGAGGTCGCCGGCAAGGATGCCAAGCTTGAGGGTAACGGTGGAGTCGCAGCCATAGGCATTGGTGTAGGTGTAGACGTAGGTGCCCGAGTGGTTGTAGGTGTGACCGCCGAAGGTGTAGGAATCGTTGGCGCAGATGGTGTCGTGCAGAGTAATCTCGTCGTGGGGATTGACGGTGAGGTCGACGGTAATCAGGCTGTCGCAGCCCTGGGTTGACGTGAGGCGGATTGAATATGTGCCGGAGGTCTCGAGGACGTGGTCGGCTATGTGCAGGGGATGGTTGTCGCAGATGGTGGTGTCGATGGCTATGGAGTACGAGGGGATGGTCGTGAGCATGAGGGTGACGACGCTGTCGGCACCGTATTGGTCGGTGAGGTTTTGCACTACGGTGTCGGCATCGTTGAAGGTATGCCCGTTCCAAGAGTAGGGCAGTTGGTCATTGCAGACTGTACGGGAATAGGAGTAGGCGTGGTTGGGGTGGACAATGAGCCGGATGGTGATGGTCGAGTCGCAGCCGTAGACATTGGTGTGATGCTCCGTGGTGTCGACGGAGGAGTGGTATTCCCTGCCGAGGATGGTGTATGGGAGGTCGTTCTCTACAATCTCTTTCGTGATAACCGAATCGTTGTACGGCAGCAGGGCAAGGTGCAGGGTGACGACGCTGTCGGCCCCGTGGGAGGTGAGAAGGTTCACCTGGGTGTCGCCGGCGGCGGCAACGGAGAACCCGTTCCAGGGGTAGGGGAGTGTGTTGGCGCAGACGGTGTCGTAGATGTCGGTGGCCACATTGCGGAAGACGGTGAGCGTGAAGGTTATGTTGCTGTCGCACCCGAAGGTGGTGGTGTCCGTAAGCAGCGAGTCGGTAACTTCGTCGTTGAAGGTGCGGCCGTTGAAGGCATAGGGCAGTGCATTCTCGACCACCGTGCGAGACTGCACAAGGTGGTAGCCGGGATGGACGGTGATATGGACCCGCGACAGGCTGTCGCATCCGTGGGCGGTGTGGGCAGTCTCTTGTATGGTGGCCGAGGCGGTGAAGTTGTGCCCCTTCCAGTTGTATCTTTCGCAGCCCTCCACGAAGGTCTCGGTCCTGTACTCGGGGTGGAAAGTGAGGTCGACGGTGCTGTCGATGTCGCCGCAGGTGGAGTGGATGGTGTAGGTGTAGGCTATGGTGGTGTCGTGGGTCAGGTCTGTGGGAGCGGCAATGATGAAGGTCGAATCGTTGACCACCGTGACGCCGTAGCCGCTGATGTCGTAGCCTGTCACTTCGCAGTCGTCTTGCGGCAGCAGCTCGGCGTTGAGCGAGAGCTCCCATTCGAAGAGGTAGCCGTTGTCGGTGCTCCAGCCGTCGAGCACCTCTATGTACCAGTCGCCGTTCATCGGGCAGCCCACGAGATTGGAAAAGCTCTGCTGTGGATGGTAGAAGTTGGTCCCTGCGGCAACGTTCGAGGAGTCGATGGTTGTGTTGAGATAGCCTACTGTAGTCTCATTGGCGGCGCGGTAGATGAGGCCGTCGCCCGGCGCATACTGGTAGCCGTTGGTGGTGTTGTTGCTCCAGCAGTAGTTCCATCCGATGCCGGGCTCGTTGTCCGGCGCCGTCGAGTCGCAGGGGTTCAGTCTGTTGTTGTCGTCGACGGGTATGCCCAGGTAGGTGTTTCCCGACGTGTTGTTGTAGCTTGGCGAACTCCATCCGCGGTGAGCCGACGGAATCGAACTGTTGCACGTCGAAGTTCCAGAGCCGCCATAGTTCATCAGCGACGCCTTCTGTCCGTTGGGGCAGGTGATGTTGATGTATATGTCGCCCAGGTAGGAGTGCTCCATGTTGATGCGCACATAGTCGATGTCGTTGACCGACGTGATGGTGGAGCCGGAAGCGAAGTCCGAAAACGTGACCACCGACTGGTACGAGCACCCCATCGAGCCGCACGACACTCCGTCGGGCAGGAATATCCTTTCGCTGTGTCCCAGAACCGATTGTCTCTGTTCGATGACGATGCTGCGCGAATCCTGGTAGCCGAAGCTCACGGTGGCGGAGTCGCCGTTGCACATCTGCGTCGGCACCGAGAAAGAGACAATCTCCTGTCCCGCCGCGGGCACCGCCGCCGCCATCGCGGCCACCGCCGCCAGCATCCGTATATATTTATGTATATTCAATTGTTATTATTGAAAACTAAAACTCATCACTCATCACTCATCACTCTCCACTCTCCACTCTCCACTCATCTCACCACCTCGATGGCCCCGTTCCTCTTCACTATGCCGTAGAGGCTCCGCGCCGAGAAGCGGTAGTAGTAGGTGCCGTCGGGACTGCCCGTCTCGTTGGGGTCCCAGAACTCTTCTTCCGTGGCGATATTCTCCGCATGGTACACCAGCGAGCCCCAGGCACTGTACACCCACAGCTCGTTCATCGAGTACATGCCGCACTCCAGCAGGTTCACCACCTTCCAGATATCGTTGATGCCGTCGCCGTTGGGGGTCACCAGGTTGGGGAACTGCAGCCAGTCGTTGACAATCGTCACCGCCTTTTCCACCGTGTCGTAGCAGTCTATCGGTCCGCCGTAGGGGCCTGTGTGGTGGCGCACCTCGACGAGGGTCACGTTGAAATCGCCGAAAACATTGTCGCCCTCCGTGAACCACGAGTACGGCGCCGGGGCACCGTAGAGGGTGTCGTAGCCGTCGCCACCGCCGCGCTGCACCGTCCAGGTGTAGCCCAGCCGCCCCTCGCCCTCCACGGGCAGGAGCACAACATTGGGATGCGACATCACCGGGGGCTCAGGCTCCCACCAGAAGTCCGCCTCCGGCACCTCGTACACCCGCACCCGGTTGCGGATTGTCGCCGTGTCGCGGCAGCCGTTGATGCTCGTCGCCGCCAGCGTGATGCTGTACACACCGGCGCTGTCGTAGGTGTGTGTATACGGGTTGCCGTCGAACCAGCCTGTGTCCGCCGTGAACCATTGGCAACTCGCCGTCAGGGGCGACGCTGCCCTCATGTACACCGTGTACGGCTCGCAGCCCGCCAGCACCGTATCGCGGAACCAGCCTGCCGTCGTGTCGTCGCTGATGAACATATCCGCTTTGAATCCCGCATCCACCGTCCGCACTGCCAGCCGCGTGATGCTGTCGCACCCCTGCGCCGTAGTGTCGCGGATAATGTAGTCGCCGTCGGCATACTCCACCCCGGCGTAAATGTGGCTCATGTTGGGGCACACCTTCAGCGTGTCGTACAAGTCATAGGAGGGATGGAACACCAGGTCCACCTCACGCACCGTCGGGCACATGTCGCCCGGCATCAGCACCGTGTCCACACGCTGCGTCGTGTTCGTAATCACCAGCTCGTCTATCCGCACCGTGTCGCCCATGCAGTACTTCCCTTCGTGGCGACGGTGGAGGAGGGTCATGAAGTGGACGTCGAACGTCGTGTCCACCCAGTTGCCCACATTGTCGTACACCTTGGCGGTGAAGGTCACCGTCGTGTCGCCCGTGGCGCCCGCGGGGGGATAAACCATAAAGGTCGAATCGTTGACCCGGTGCACCGAGTCGCCCTCCAGCTCGTAGGCCGACACCAGGCCGCCCTGCTCGCCCACCAGCTCGGGATTCAGCGACAGCTCCCACTCGAAAATATAGCCGTTGTCGCTCCCCCAGCCGTCCAGCACCTCGATATACCAGTCCCCGTTCACCGGGCACCCCACCAGCGTCGCAAAGTTCTGCTCCGGATGGTAGAAGTTGGTCCCCGCCGCAACGTCCGACGAATCGACGGTATTGTGCCCCGCGTAGGACACGACGTGCCCGCTGCGGTAGATAATGCCGTCGCCCGACGCATACTGGTAGCCGTTGGCCGTATTGCTGCTCCAGCAGTAGTTCCAGCCCGTGCCAGCCTCGTTGCCCGAGGCCGTCGAGTCGCACGAATACAAACTGCTCTCCTGGTCGATCGGGAAACCGAAGTACGTCCCCGTGCTCATATTGCTCTCGCGCGTGTTCCATCCACGGTGGCCCGACGGAATCGAACTGTTGCACGTCGAATGGCCCGTGCCGCCGTAGTTCATCAGCGACGCCTTCTGCCCGTTCGGGCACGTGATGTTGATATACAGGTCGCCGATGTACGAATGCTCCATGTTCAGACGCACAAAATTGATATCGTTCGCATTGCGGATAACCGCCGTGTCGCTGAAATCCTCGAAGGTCACCGGCGAACGGTACGAACAGCCCATGTCGCCGCACGGCACCCCGTCCGGCAGAAACGCCGGCTCCGAATACAAAAGCGCCGTCCGGTAGTTCATCACCACCACCTCGTGTCTCCACGAGTAGCCCATCCCCACTCTCACCGAATCGCCCATGCACGCCGTGCTGTCCACCGCCACGCGCAATATCCGCTGCCCCTGCGCCGCCATGGGTAACGCAAAGACAATCAGCATTATAATATATGCCAAGTTATGTATTTTCCACTTCATAATCACCTGCAAAGATACAAAAAATATTATTTCCTATTGAAAAAAATTATTAAAAATCAAAAAAAAACTCCCCACTCATAACTCTTAACTCATAACTCATAACTGACATCCGATACCCCCCGAAGAGGTACATAATTCGGCATTTCTTATAT
>DFIZ01000043.1:14179-19781 GCA_002372855.1 Bacteroidales bacterium UBA3684 | reverse complement strand
GGATAGGTGCCTTCCTGCTCGATGGGGTTCTGTGTGGCCAGGACGAGGAACGGGCTGGGGAGCCGATAGGTGGTGCCGCTGACGGTGACCTTGTGCTCCTGCATGGCCTCGAGGAGGGCGGCCTGGGTCTTGGGGGGCGTGCGGTTGATTTCGTCGGCGAGGACCACGGAGGCAAACAGGGGGCCCTGGATAAACTTGAAGTTGCGCTCGCGGTCCAGAATCTCGGAGCCGGTGATGTCGGAGGGCATGAGGTCGGGGGTGAACTGTATGCGGCTGAAGGAGAGGCCGAGGGTGCGGGCGAGGGTGTTGACCATGAGGGTCTTGGCCAGGCCGGGCACACCGAGCAGCAGGCAGTGGCCGCCCGTGAAGAGGGCCAGCAGCAGAGAGTCGACGGCCTCGTGCTGGCCGACGATGACTTTGCCCATCTCGTTGCGCAGGGAGTTGTATTTCTGGACCAGTAGGTCGAGCTGTTCTTTGTCGTTCATTGTTCTGTTTTCTTGTAGCGTTAAAAAAGGATTGTATCAGAGGCCGAGGTTGGGGAAAGAGCAGTCCTTGAACTCGTCGGAGAGGCGGATGTAGGTTTTCTTGGCCTGCTTGCGCGCCCATTCGAGCATGCGTTTCTGCTTGGCGTTGGCAAGGGCGGCATTGTAGATATTGTCGTAGTCGTCGGTAAGATTGGCCTTGTGCGAGGGGTATTTGCGGTTGAGGCGGACGATGCGGTAAGCGTCCTGGTTGTCCTCGGTTTTGAAGGCGGTGGCGTTTGACACATCGCCGACTTCCATGCCCTGGACACCGACAGCATAGTAGCTGGCCTTGAGGGTCTCGGGGTCGAGGCGGTTGCTGCCGTCGTTGCTGTTGGTCACAGTGCCGCCCTGTTTGGCGTTGTTGGCGGTGCTGTACTGCTTGGCGGCATCCTCGAAGGAGATGCGCCCGGCGCGGATCTCGGAGGCGATGCTGTCGAGCTTCATGCGGGTGCGCAGCAGGTCGTCGGAAGAAACCTTGGGGATGATGAGGATATGGCGGGCGTTGATGGTGTTGCCACGGCGCTCGATGAGCTGGATGATGTGGAAACCGAACTGGGTTTCGATGATGGGCGACACCTCGCCGGGTTTCAGTGCGAAAGCGGCCGATTCAAACTCCGACACCATACGTCCACGGGGGAAGAAACCGAGTTCGCCGCCTTTGCGGGCCGACCCGGGGTCCTGCGAATAGAGGGCGGCGAGCATGGAGAAGCTCTCGCCTTTGATGACACGCTCGCGCAATTCGGCCAGTTCGGCACGGACACGGTCGCGTTCGGTCTCGGGGATGGTGGGTTGGATGACGATTTCGGAGATCTCGTAGCGTTCGGGCATCATGGGCAGGCTGTCGGCGGGGAGCGTGTTGAAGAACTCGGTCACCTCGGCAGGAGTCACCTTGACATTCTCGGTGATGCTGTATTCGACACTGCGGCTGAGGAGGTTGGTGCGAATCATGTGCTCATACTGGTCTTTCAACTCGTCGTAGGCGAACCCCGTGGCCTCGCGGAGGGCCTCCTTGGAGCCATAGCGTTCGAGGTCGCTCTGGAGGAAATTGTCGAGGTACTGTTTCACCTCCTCGTCGCTCACTTCGACGCTGTCCAGTTCACCCTTGTGCACCAGGAGCTGGGTAAGAATAAGGTTTTCCAGGATGGCGCAACGGCTGGACTGGGCATCGGATGCTCCGGAGCGCATGCGCATCTGGGTGTACGAACGTTCGACGTCGGAATACTTCACGATATTCTTGCCCACCACGGCGGCCACGCCGTCCACAAGGGTGCCGGCAGGCTTCTGGGGCTGGGCAAAGGCGGGCGTTGCCACAAAGTGCAGGAGGATGAGCAGGGCCGCAAGGGCCGGATATGTCGTTTTTTTCATCGGTATTACTAGAATTTGCGTTTCACATAGCCTCCCTCTTCGGCCTCCTTGAGAAGGTCGGAACGGAGTTTGTTGAGAATATCTATTTTTCTGTGGTTAAGGATAATGGCGCGGATGTTGTCGTGCTGGAGCTCGAGGGGCGAAGTCTCGTCGGTGACCTTGTAGTTGAGAATCCGCGCAGCATAAAAAAGGGAATCGTCGGAAAGGGTGATGGTGCGGTGCTGGCGGAGGAAGAGCTGTTCGTTGTAGGCGGTGACGGGTATGACGGTTTGGAGGGCCACGAAGGGCATCCACACAGAGGCATCGTAGTAGCCGTTGAAGCCATTGCGCGAGGCCGTTTCTTCAAGTTCCAGGACATCGCTGTCGCCAAACCTGTCGCGAAGGATTATCTTCTTGATTTTGGCCACGGCCGGATGCTTTACCGGGGCAGTGACGTAGACGGCCTTGACAATGCTGCTCTTGAGGACAAACTCGTTCTTATGCTCGTTGTAGTATTCCCTTATCTGCCTGGTGGTGACGGTGGTGTCGATCAGCTGGTCCACTATCTGACGCTCATAGGCATAGACAAGCAGGTTGTTCTTGTATTCCTGAAGTTCGCGGGCGAAATCGTCCTCGACATTCTTCTCGGCTTTGGCCAGGATGACGGCCTGGCGTATCCATTGTTCGACGTAGTTCTTGACGACAGCCATACTGTCCTCGGCCGACAGACCGGCGGGGACCAGCCCCTCGATGTCGCCGAGGTGGAGTTCCTGGCCATAGACCTCTGCCACCACCGGCGACGCATCGTCAGCGGAAGACGAGCACGAGGCCAGCAACATGGCAAAGGCCGTCAGCAGTACGGCTGCCAATCGGTTAGAACTTGATCGCGGAAACAACATTCTTGTTGATTTTCACTCTGTATTTGCTGCGGAGTTCCTTGTTGAGGTTTTCCTCCACTTCGTTCTGCCAGGCGTTGAGGTAGTAGCCACGGGCTTCGAACTGACCCTTGATGGTGGGTTCGATGATGTCCTGCACGACGAGCAGACGATAGCCTTTGCCGGAATGGACGGCATATACGCCTGCCTTCCACTGGTCGTCGGCAAGGAGGTTCTGCTTGGTCTGCTCCACCAACTCGACGCTGCTTTTCACGGGCTCTGCCGACTCGCACTTCTTGCTGTTCACCTTCTCCAGGAGGGCGGCCTGCATGTCGGCCGAGGAGAGGTTCTTTTTGCAGGCCTTGCGGAGAATCTTGAGGGCCTTGTCGGAGTCGAGGCAGCGGCTGTCATCAACATCAAAGACCACAACACGCGCACGTGTACGCCAAAAATAAATGGAGTCGGCAGGATTGGAGAGGCTCTTCTTGGCACTCTCGCGGGCATAGAATCCGGCAAACCCGGCGCTGTCCTTGATGGCCTTCGTCCATACCATTTGCTCGTTGTAGCTGAATATCATCAGGCCACGGCGATACTCTTCGACAAGCTCGGCGAACTCGGGATTCTCTTTCTCGAGCTGGGTGTCGGCATAGGCAATGGCGATGCTGTCGAGGAAGTCCTCGTAGCGTTTTTGGGCATAGTAGTCCAGCTCGGTAGAGGGAGCGGAGTTCTGATTGTGGAGAATGTAGTGGGCCACATCGAGCAGGCGGTACTCCTTGCCGGGGACGCGAGCCACCACGGGGTTTTCCTTGAAGGCAGAGTCATTCATCTCCCAACGGCCGGAAAAGACTTTCTTGGTGAGGTTGGCCGTCAGTTCATCGATGGAGGCCATCATCTTCACCGGCTGGTTCTTCTTTTTCTTCTTGCCTTTCTGCGGCACGGGGGTGGTGGTCAGGTCGACGATGCCGTATTTCTGTCTGGCGTGTTTGGCAAACGACTTCCGCGAGGCGCTGCCGCGAGGATCACGCGCCATACGCTGGCGGTAGTAGGGCTCCATCTTCTCGAACGGAGGTATCTGCTCGCGCTTGAGGAGTTTCACTATATGCCAGCCGTAGCGGGTATAGAACGGACGGGAGAACTCGCCCTCCTTCAGCTGGCTGACGATGGTGATGTACTCGGCCGGGAGCTGGCGCATGTCGGCATTCTCGAGGAGTCCGCCCTTGTCGGCCGTGGTGCGGTCGTCGCTCTGGCTGGCAATACGCTCGAAGGGGGTGCCGGAAAGCAGCTGTTCATAGAGCAGCGCCACCTCGTTGCGACTGTTCTGATTGCGGTTCCAATAGTGCTGGATGGTCACCTTGCCGTAGAACTCCCGCTTCTCCACAAGCTTGATGATGTGGTAGCCGAAGCGGGTGCGCACAGGCTTGCTGATCTCGCCCGGCTGCATGGAGTATACGGCATTCTCGAAGGGGTAGACCATGTCGAAAGAGGAGAAATAGCCGAGGTCGCCCTCATTGGGCTGTACCTTGGCTCTGGGATTGACGCGGAGAGCCTCCTCGATGGCCACATCGTGGAAGTTTTCACCTCCCTGCACCCTGTTGTACAGTTCCATGGCGCGGTTGTAGGCCGCCAGGGTGTCCTCCGGATCGGCGTCGGGGCCCACCTTGACCAATATGTGCATGGCATGCATGGCATAGTGGTTGCGATCGTAGGCCTCGTGGAGGATTTTCGACAGCATGGCAGAGTCGATAAGATAAGGCGCGGCGAGCTCGGCGCGGTATTTTGCCAGCTCTTCGCGCAGCTGAGTGGCGGTGTCGATGCCCATGGCGCGGGCGTCGCGCAGCTTGGCCTGGAAATTGGCGTAGAGTTCAACATACTCGTCGAGGGCGGCACGCTTCTCGGCCTCGGTGGCGCCTTTGGCCACGAGGTTGTCGCCGACAGACTGCATGAAGTCCTTCATGAATTCCTGCTGGCGTATCTGACGGCCGCCGACTTCAACAACCACCGGGTTCTCCTGGGCACGCACAGCGGAAAACTGAAAACCGAAAACTGACATGATGGCCGCAGCCAGCAAAATCTTCTTTTTCATTTGTCTTGTCTACTTAACTACTGTCTACTTAAACGTTTATCTCGAATAGTTGGGAGCTTCGCGGGTGATGGCGATGTCGTGCGGATGGCTCTCGGTGCGACCGGCATCGGTGATGCGGATGAACTTGGCCTTCTGCAGGTCCTCGATGGTGCGGCTGCCGGTGTAGCCCATGCCGGCCTTCAGGCCGCCAACCATCTGGTAGAGGATTTCGCTGAGGGTGCCTTTGTAGGGCACGCGGCCCACAACGCCTTCGGGCACAAGCTTCTTGGAGTCGGTCTCCTTGTCCTGGAAGTAGCGGTCCTTCGAGCCGGCCTGCATGGCCTCGAGGCTGCCCATACCGCGGTAGCTCTTGAACTTGCGGCCTTCGAAGATGATGGTCTCGCCGGGAGCTTCCTCGGTGCCTGCCACCAGGCTGCCCACCATGACGGTGCTGGCGCCTGCGGCCAAAGCCTTGACGATGTCGCCGCTGTAGCGGATGCCGCCGTCGGCAATGACGGGCACGTCGTAGCCCTTGGACTTGAGGGCGCCCACGCACTCGCACACAGCCGTGAGCTGCGGCACGCCGATACCGGCGATGATGCGGGTGGAGCAGATGCTTCCGGGTCCGATGCCCACCTTGATGGCGTCGGCGCCGGCCTCGGCCAGCATCAGGGCGGCCTCGCCGGTGGCGATGTTGCCCACCACAACGTCGATGTTCTTATACTTGGCTTTCACGCTCTTGAGGGCTTCCACCACGCGGATGCTGTGGCCATGGGCGGTGTCGATGACGATGGCGT
>DFIZ01000043.1:0-14136 GCA_002372855.1 Bacteroidales bacterium UBA3684 | reverse complement strand
CGATGACGATGGCGTCGGCGCCGGCCTTCACCAGGGCGTCCACACGGTCCATCATGTCGGGCGTGATGCCCACACCGGCGGCCACACGCAGACGGCCGTTGCTGTCCTTGCAGGCGTTGGGACGCTCCTTGGTCTTCATGATGTCGCGGTAGGTGATGAGGCCCATGAACTGGCCCTTGTCGTTCACCACGGGCAGCTTCTCAATCTTGTGCTGCTGCAGGATGTCCGTGGCCTCGGCAAAGGTGGTGCCCACATGGGTGGTGATAAGCTTGGTAATCATGATTTCGCTCAGCGGACGCTCCATGTCGCGCTCGAAGCGCAGGTCGCGGTTGGTCACCATGCCGATGAGCATGCGGTTCTCGTCCACGATGGGTATGCCGCCGATGCCGTACTCTTCCATCAGTTTCAGGGCATCCTTCACCTTGGCATCCTTGGTGAGGGTGATGGGGTCGATGATCATGCCGTTCTCGGCACGTTTCACCTTGCGCACCTCGTTGGCCTGACGTTCGATGCTCATGTTCTTGTGCAGCACGCCGATGCCGCCTTCCTGGGCCATGCCGATGGCCATGGCGGCCTCGGTGACGGTGTCCATTGCCGCGCTGACCAGCGGGGTGTTCAGCGTGATGTTTTTCGAAAAACGGGAAGCAACCGTAACCTCGCGGGGGAGGATTTCGGAGTAAGCGGGGACGAGCAGCACGTCGTCGTAAGTGAGGCCTTCGCCGATGAATTTAGAAGTGTCTGTATACATGATTTATAAATTTTATTCTTAAAAATATTAATTTGCAAAGATACAACTTTTTTTCGACATGGCAACAGAAAAATTTCACCTTCAGTGGAAAAACATCCATTACTCCCTGATTACCAACCATCAGCGGAAGAAAAATCTTTTTCACGCCATCGAACAACAGGAATATCGAATTACGATAAATTTTAACATTTTTCCAAAATACTGACAACCAGTACACTTAACCTACCATCTTCTTCCCATCTTCTTACCATCTTTATACCCTCTTCATACCATCATGCGCTCCAGAAGAACATGGGAGGGTTGCGATTAAAAAATTTTTTGTATCTTTGCAGCCGTTATTTAATAATAGAAACAATGAAAAAAACGATGCAAATGCTTTTTGCAGCGGCAGTTACGCTTGTGCTGGCCAGCTGCGGAAACAGTAACAATTACAAGATTGAGGCTCAGGGCTTCGACGACATGAACGGACAGACGGTCTACCTCGTCAGCCAAACCATGGACGAGATTGTGGACAGCGCGACCATCAGCGAGGGTCGCTTCGCCTTCGCAGGCACGGTCGAGTCGCCCTGGGTGGGCGCTGTTGCCACCCACGGCGGCGGCACCATGCTTGTGGTGGAGCCCGGCACGATCCATGTCACCACCGACAGCCTGTGGGGCACCCCGCTCAACGACCAGATGTTCAATTTCATCCAGAAGACCAAGATGGAAGACCTCACACAGGAGATGGACATGTGGACAGCCCTCTACAACACTCCCGACGCCGAGCAGCGCGCCGAGGCCGAGAAGAAGCTCGACAGCATCTCCGAAATCGGCAACCAACGCATGATTGACGCCTCGCGCGAGCTCTACAACGGCAACCACGACAACATCCTCGGTGCCATAGGCCTCGAATGTCTGGTGCAGAGCGATGCGCTGTCCTACAACGAGTTGGACAGCATCCTGAAGGTCGCCGCCCCGGTCATCACCTCCTATGAGCCCCTGCAGGACATGCTGGAGGAGCTGCGCAAGGCCGACGCCACCTCGGCAGGCCACCCCTACGTCGACATTGAGGGCCAGTGGCGCTCAGAGAACGGCGAGCTCAAGGACGGCAAGCTCAGCGACCTGGCCAACGGCCATCTGACCCTCGTGGACTTCTTCGCCTCGTGGTGCGGCCCCTGCCGTCAGGAGATTGAGAACAACCTCATCGGCCTGTGGAACAAGTACAAAGGCCAAGGCCTCGTGCTGGTGGGCCTCAACGTGTGGGAGCGCGGCAATGCCGAGAAGCGCGCAGCCGACCTGCAGAAGGTCATCGCTGACCTCGGCATCAAATATCCCGTCCTCGTCGACAGCACCCGCACCGCCACCGACACCTACGGCGTGCAGGGCATCCCGCAGATTATGCTCATCGGCGCCGACGGCACCATCCTCGCCCGCGACCTCCGCGACAAGGACATCGAGGAAGCCATCAAGAAAGCATTAGGAAAATGAAACTCAAACTTATAGGACTTATAGGGCTCATAGGACTTATAAGTCCTATAAGTTCATCTTCCGCCCAGGACACCAACAACCTCTTCCTCTACGTCGACGGAGCCACGTTCTTCATCGACAACGAGTACTTCGGCGACCGCCTCAGCGGCTACACGCTGCCGGGATTCGTGCTGCAACCCAAGGTGGAATGGAAGCTGCACGACAAGGTAACCCTCAGCGGAGGTCTGCACTGGCTCTACTATTGGGGAGCTCGCGACTATCCTGCCACAACGGCCTATGGAGCCTACCCATTGTATGACAGCATTTCGCGCCCCATGCATATCCTTCCGTGGTTACAAGCCAAAATACAATTCACGCCGCAGATAAGGCTGAAGATGGGTTGTCTGGACAACAGTGGTCACCGTCTGCCCATGCCTCTCTATAACGACGAACGCCAGCTGGTGGGCGACCCCGAGGCCGGTTTCGAACTGGAAGTCAACGGCCGTTGGTTCAACGTGGACATCTGGACCGACTGGCGCGAGTACATTTGGGACCGCAGCCCAGTGCCCGAGCGCTTCACCGCAGGTCTTTCCGGCAAGCTTTATCACTTTATCAATGATTTCTGGTACGTCTATCTGCCCCTGCACTTCGTCGTCCAGCACGAGGGCGGGCAGAACATGTCGGTGAGCCACAACATCAACAACAACTTCAACGCCGCCACCGGATTGGGAATTACCAACAACTATCCCGTCTTCAATTGTTACTTTGACCTGTACTTCGACCTGAGTTGCCGTGTGATGTGGTATCACCAGCACGGCAACGCCACCGTACCCTTCTCCCAGGGCTGGGGCATTTACCCCGAGCTGCAGATGGAAATCAACGAAAGCTGGCTCCTTCTGGCCAGCTACTGGCACGGCAAGGGCTTCGTCCCTTTGCTGGGCAGTTGGCACTTCTCCAACCTCTCGGCCAACACCGCCGGACTGACCTTCGACCGCACACGCGTGGCCACACTCAGCGTGGGATGGCGATGGAATCCCCTGCCCTCTTGCATCCTCACTTTCCGCGGCACCCTCTACCACTACCTGCCCTCCACGGGCACCTTCGCCGACGGCACCACCAAGGAATACGGCCACCGAAACCAGTTCTCCGTCGGAGCCACCGTAATGTTCCGCCCTACTATCAAACTGCACTAAATGTTCCAACTCTACGACATACACGGTCCCATCCACGCCATTCCCGACCCCACCGCCGTCACCGTCGGTGTCTTCGACGGTGTGCATCGCGGCCACCAAGCCCTCATCCACCAACTCTCAGCCATCAACTCCCAACTCTCCCCTCTCGTCGTCACCCTCACCTCCCACCCCTCCTTCGTCCTCGGCCGTCGGCAGAGCGAGTACTGGCTAGACGACCCGGAGGAGCACCTGCGGCTGCTCTTCGCGGCGGGGGCCCGCTATGTCGCCGTGCTGACCTTCACCGCCGAGGTGGCACAGCTGTCGGCCTGTGCGATGGCACGCCTGCTCTTCGAGCATCTGAACATGCACGCCCTCCTGCTGGGATACGACAGCCGTTTTGGCAGCAAGCAGGGCGACGACTTCGACCGTCTGCCGCTTTTGGCCTCCGAGTTGGGATTTTCCCTGCATCGTGGAGAACCCTATCAGGTGGAGGGCTCCCCCATCAGCTCCAGCCGCATCCGCGAGACCCTGGAGCGCGGTGCCGTCGACGAAACCTCGGCCCTCCTGGGACGTCCCTTCGCCGTCGCGGGAGCCGTGCAGCACGGACGTGGCGTGGGCCACACCCTCGGGTTCCCCACCGCCAACATCGACCTCTCCCAGACCCGCAAGATGCTCCCCAAGGAGGGCGTCTACGCCGTAAAGCTCTCCACTCATGTCGGCATGGCCAACCTCGGTGCAGCCCCCACCTTCGGCATCGACCAACCCACCCTCGAAGTGCACCTGCTCGACTTCCACGGCGACCTCTACGGCCAGACGGTCAACGTCGAGTTCCTCCACCGCCTGCGCGACATCGAGCATTTCTCCACCCCCGAAGCGCTGCAGCAGCAGTTGCAGAAAGACCTTGAACAGACACGCTTATGGTCATAACCCTCTATCAACACAATATCGCTTGGGCGCAGCCCGAAGAGAACCGCCGTCAGGTGGCGGAGGCTTTGGCATCCGTCCCATCGGAAACAGACATCTTCGTTGTTCCCGAGACCTTCACCACCGGCTTCGGCGACCACATGGCCTCGCTGGCCGAAGCCCCCGACGGTCCCACCCTGCGCTGGGCACAGGAAATGGCCTCGAAGCACAACGTGCTCCTCGTCGGCACCTGGATTGTCCGCGAGGGCGACTGCTGTTTCAACCGCTTGCATTGGGTCCTCCCCGACGGCACCTATGGCTTTTACGACAAGGCCCACACCTTCCGCCCTAGCGGCGAGCACGACATCATCAGCCGTGGCACCTGCCGCACGGTCTTCGAATACCAAGGCTGGCGCATCAAGCCCGCCGTCTGCTACGACCTGCGCTTCCCCAAGTGGCTCCGCAACGACGGCCTGGCCTACGACCTCCTCCTTGTCTGCGCCAACTGGCCCGCCAGCCGCCGCGAGGCCTGGACCACCCTCCTCCGCGCCCGCGCCATCGAGAACCTTTGCTATGTCGTCGGCTGCAACCGCACCGGCATCGACGGCGTCGGCGGCGAATACAGCGGCGACAGCGCCATCATCGACTACAAAGGCTTCAGCATGCCCGTCGGCACCGCCGACGGGTCCCTCTGCCTCACCGCTACCCTCGACCGCCAACGCCTCGACTCCTTCCGCCAGAAATGGCCCTTATACCTTGACTTCGATTAAATGAACAATATAGAACAGAAACTAGGCTTCGACCGTATCCGCCAGATGGTGGCGGAGCACACCACCAACGCCCTGGCCCGCCAGATGGTCGACGCCATGGACTTCTCCACCGACTACGACACCCTGCGCCACGAGCTGCAGCTCACCGAGGAGATGCGCCAGATTGTCCTCATGGAAAGCGAATTCCCCCAGCAGGACTTCATCGACCTCACCCCCATCTTCACCCACCTGCGCGTGGGCAACACCTTCATTCCCCTCGAGGCCCTCTTCGACCTCAAACTCTCCCTGCGCACCATCCGCGAATGCTACTATTTCCTCACCGCCGAGGAGCACATCCAATACGAGGCGCTGCGCAACGTGGCCGTCGAGGTGGAGCTGGGCTACGGCGGCAAAGCCTCGCAGCTCAACGTCATCAACTCGCTCCTGGGCCAGCTCATCGACGACCACGGCGAGCTCTACGACAACGCCTCCCCCGCCCTAGCCGAGATACGGCGCACCAAGGCCCGCAAGGCCGCCGAGGTCGACGCCCAGGTCAACAGCGCCCTGGCCCGCGCCAAGCGCGAAGGCTGGGCCCCCGAAGGCGCCGAGGTGACCATCCGCGACGGCCGCCCCGTCATCCCCCTCCTCACCACCCACCGCCGCAAGATGCGCGGCCTCATACAGGACGAGAGCGCCAGTCACCAGACGGCCTTCGTCGAGCCCTCCGAGGTGGTGGAGCTGGGCAACGACCTGCGCGAACTGGACTTCGACGAGCACCACGAGATACAGCGCATCCTCCTCACCTTCAGCGACCGCCTGCGGCCCCTGCTGCCGCAACTCGAGGAGGCCTACCGCTTCCTGGCTCGCATCGACTTCCTCCGCGCCAAAGCCCGCGTGGCCGTGGAGCTCAACGCCGCCGTGCCTCTGCTCCACCCCGAGCCCCGCATCGAATGGCTCGACGCACGCCACCCGATACTCTATCTGCAGAAAAAGGACGGAGTGATACCGTTCAGCCTGCAACTGGATTCCCAATCCTCCCGCATCCTCATTATCTCCGGCCCCAACGCCGGCGGCAAGTCCGTGCTGCTCAAAGCCGTGGGCCTGCTACAATACATGCTGCAGTGCGGCATGCCCGTGCCCCTGCGCCCCACGTCGGAGTGCGGCCTCTTCTCCTCTGTCTTCATCGATATCGGCGACCAGCAGAGCCTCGACAACGACCTCTCCACCTACACCTCCCACCTGCAGAACATGAAGGAGCTCCTGGCCAGCGCCAACGAGAGCACCCTCTTTCTCCTCGACGAGCTGGGCGGCGGCACCGAACCGCGCTCCGGATGCGCCATCGCCGAGGCCGTCCTCGAAGAGCTGTACGACAAGGGGGCCTTCGGCGTCGTCACCACCCACTATGCCGACCTCAAACTCCTGGCCGACCACATGCCCGGCGTCGTCAACGGCGCCATGCTCTTCGACACCGAACACATGCGCCCCCTCTACCGCCTCAACGTCGGCCACCCCGGCTCCAGCTTCGCCTTCGAGATTGCCGAGAGCATCGGTTTCCCCAAGGACATCCTCGACCGCGCTGGCGAGAAAGTGGGTCGCGAACAACTCAACTTCGAACACCAGCTGCAACAGCTGGAACTGGACAAGAAAGAAATCGAGAAGAAGAAGGAGGAGCTGCGTGTGGCCGACGAGTTCCTGAGCGAGGTGACGCAGAAATACCAGCGCCTGAGCGACAACCTCCAGGCACGCCGCAACGAAATCATCGGCGGCGCCCGCCGCGAGGCACAGCAGATCCTCGAGGGGGCCAACCGCACCGTCGAGCGCACCATCAGCGACATCAAGAGCGCCCACGCCGAGAAGGAAGCCACCCAGCAAGCCCGCGCCCGCCTGGCCGAAGCCACCCGTGAGAATGAAGATGAAATAATTAGGAATGAGAAATTAGGAATTAGGAATAAAGCGGCAGCCAATTCCTCATTACTAATTCCTAATTCCTCATTGGAACAGGCTTTGCCTGTCACCGTGGGCACCATTGTCCGCATCGACGGAGAGGAGACCTTCGGCCAGGTGGTCGAAATCAAGGGCAAGAAAGCCGTCGTGGAGAGCAACTCCATCCGCATGACCATCCCCCTCAGCCGCCTGCAAGGCACCGCCAAGCAGAAACTCCCGACACCGAAAAACTCAGCCTCTCAGTCACTCAGTCACTCAGCCACTTCCTACACCTCCATCTACGACGACATGAACGAGAAGCGCGCCAACTTCAACCCCACCCTCGACCTCCGCGGCCACCGCGCTGAAGAGGCCTTGGACATGCTCCACAAGTTCATCGACGAGGCCATTCTCCTCTCCGAGAAGGAGGTGCGCATCCTCCACGGCAAAGGCTACGGCATCCTCATGCAGGTCATCCACCAGGAACTCCACACCATGCACGAAGTCCGCACCTACCGCCCCGAGAAGGTGGAGCTGGGAGGCGTGGGCGTCACCATTGTCGAACTGCGCTAACGGCAGAATATTCGCCACATGTAACTGATGTTGCGCCAGCGATTGTATTCGCCTGGGCAGTAGAGGCGTGCGCCGCGCAAGCCTTTATCGCGGAGGTCGAGGTAACGCCAAGCGGAAGGAACAAACTGCTGACGGTCGGGATAGATGGCCTGCGGAGCTTGGCGCAGACGTTGCTCGTCGTAGAAGCGACTCCAATCGAGCAGGTGGTTCTCAATGTAGTACAATTCGCTTTTGTATTGCTTTTCATAGTCGCTCGCATGGGGCCCCACTGCGAACATTATCGCCGCGTTCGACGGCTCGCCGTGCCACACCGACGCCACTTTCCACAGCACGATGCCCTCTACATCGCCCACGGGATACTCCAGCACCAGTTCTTTTCCATGCAGCGAAACACGGCGCACATCCGTCACCCTTCCGTTCACCTCCAACTGTACGACAGCCTGCACATCCTTCTGCCACGAGGCGAGGTGTATGCGGATGGTGTCGCCGAGGGCTATCGGGCCGGGATGCTCCGCCCAGGCGTCGACATGCGAGGTGGTTATCGGCATGCGGCCTTGGTAAAGGGTGGTATGCGTGGTCTTCTCCCCTGCCCTGACGGTGACGCGATAGACGCCGTCGGGCGCCATCGGCGGGAGGGCGAAGGCATGACGCCTGGCGGGTGCAAAGCGCTGACGGAGGGTCACGCTGTCGGTCACAGGCCAAAGGCCGGTATTGTTAATGTAAGTGCTGTAGGCAAAGCCCGGAAAGCGACGCTCAAACTCTGCGGAGTCGATGGCATGTTCGGCCTTACGCGAAAGCATGGTGTGGTTGAACCGATGGACAGCGGGCGGCAACAGACGCGCCACCGAGAGCTCGGCGTCGACCGCGGGCGTGGACTTCATTCCGCCCTTCATATAGTCCCAATAGCCATAGGAAAACCAGAGGCTGTCGCACGTGGCGCTTTCGAGGTAGAGGTTACATCCCTCCCCGTCGAAATTGCCATTCCCTTCCTCGTCCTCCTGCGGCTCCTCTTCGTCCAAATCATCCTCATCCAAGTCATCCTCATCATCATCCAAGTCATCCTCGAAGCGGGCGGTGTCGAGCTCAAAATGCCAGAGGTACGAAGGATAGGCTTGTGAGGATCGGGCAAGGTCCACCCCTTTGTAAGGGGCATAGAGGGTGTAGCAGTACTCTTTGCCCGAATGGGGGACCTCGAAGGCGAAGCAGCCATTGGGGTCGGTGCGCGTGGTGGCGACGGTATGGCCTTCATATTGCAGGTGGACTTCGAAACCTTGGATAGGCTTGCCGGTGCGGCTGTCCATCACCACACCGCGCCCCACCTTGTCGGCCATGAGGTAGCGGTCGGAGAAGACGACCTCCTGCGCCTCGTAGCTGCGAAAGAGGCTGTCTGCCGACGCCCACAGCAGGTAGCGTCCCGTGGGCATAGGCGGCAGGTAGACGTAGGCCTCGTGGAAGAGCAGGTCGGGATGTTGCGTCACCGCCATCGTCCACTCCTTGAGCACCTGCGGATGCTCTCGCACCACGGAATCCATCGGCGTCAGCCGCAGGTAGACCCTGTCCGTCCTGCGGTGCCAGAGGGTGGCCAACGCCCACTCGCCGGCGGTGAAGGGGACGATGTAGGGGCGGTGGTCGTCCTTGAGGCGCACGTCGCCCGTCAGCACCCTGGAGCGCAGCACAGCGGCATGCTGCGCCGCAACGCTGGCAGGCCAAAATTGCTCGATGGTGTCGCACCAATGGAGGATGTCCTGGTATCGGTACCACTGGCTGTACTTCTCGGCTTCTACCAAGGCTTTTTTGGCCATGCGCAGGTAGTATTCCGCCAGCAGCAACGAGGTGTCGCCGCGATGGCTATGGAGGTGCAACTCGTATTCATCCGACTCCCATCCGTCGCGCTCGGCCATCTGGAGGTCGAACCACAGGCTGCCGTTGGGCCTGCCTTCATAGCTGCGCCGCAGCGAATCCTCGGCCTGGTGGTCGCGCCCGGCGGCGAGGTCGAAGAGGCGCCGCTGCTCCGCCGTGGGCAGCACCCCCAGGCGCACCATAGCCACGCTGTCGCGGTCGCCGAAGATATCGCGTCCGCTGCGCGGAACCAACGGCTCCACCCGGGCGGCAGTCCGCCGCCGCAACGGCTTGCCCATCAGCGAGCAACACACATCGGGGTCGCCGGTGTCGTCGCGCATGAAACGCGCGTCGGCATAGGAGGCCACATGGAACGGCAGCGTGTCGCTTCCGTTGCCGGAGGACCACACGGCCTGCACCAACCCCATCAACTGGAGCCACCCGGTGTTGCCCGCACGGCGGCTGACGGCGGAGAGCGTATAGGTGGTGTCGCCACGCTGGCCGGCACCGTAATAGAGGCAACGGTAGTGGTCGACGGTCAGCGACGTGTCGCCGCGCTCGAAACGGCGGACGAGACTCCTGTAGCGGTACTCGCCGAACCAGCGGCGCGTCTCCTTGTCGATGCGCTCGTAGTTGGGCGGCACGGGCGCGGGGTTCTCCTGCGCCTGCAACGCGGTAGCAACCAGCACCAACAATACCCCAAAAACATATCGTTTCATATCCTAATTCCCAATTCCTGATTCCCAATTCCTAATTTCATACTGCCTGGAGAGGTCGAACGTCTTGTTGTTGTAGAGTTCGTCCCAGTACCAGTCCAACCGCGTGCGCCCCACGTCGGCACTCGCGGTCCACGACCCAAACTCGCCCTGCCACATCGACAGGAACTTCATCTGCACCACGCCCCGGCGCCGCAACGGAAGGACAAGCACCGTATCGTTATCGTTGAACTCCAGCCGCTTAACCTCCAACACCTTGCCATTCACCTCCACCTGGCACATCACCGTCACCCCGCGGTAGCAGCTGCCCACCTTCACCCGCAGCGTGTCGCCCACGGCCAGGTGCCGCCCGCCAACGATGTCGGCATAGAAAGAACCGCTGCCAAGGCGGTAGCCGGGAGTGTGATAGTGGAAATAGAGCCTCTCGATGGAATCCACACTTCCCTCCGGCAGAGGCATCTGCAGGGCGATGCGGTACGACCCGGGCGCCAGCTTGGACAGGTCGACGCTTGCCGTGTCGCCCAGCGACATCGCGATGTCATAGGAGTCCGCGAGGGTAAACGCGGGCAGTTCGGACAGCGAATGTCGACTCAGGGTGTCCATCAGCAGGTACGGGAACCGCCGGGCGAACTCGGCACTGTCTATCGAATGGTGGATACCCTCCGCCCATATCGGTGTGGAAATGAAGGTGTTCATGCGCCAAGGCTGCGGGTCGGCAATGCGCATCACGTCGACATGCACCGTCGTCCGGAACGGCTCGTTGCCACGACTCGCCACCGTGAAACGGAAACGGTCGTCCTCTGACGGAACATTCTGTATTTCAAGCGAGTTAGGGTAATAATACGTAGCATTGTCGGAAGTATCGGGTCGTCCGACGGAAATCGTATCGTCTTGGTTCAAAATCATGTGAAAATAATTCCCCTTGGGCATCAACGCCATTGCCTCGCCAACGCCCAAGTCGTTGGGTTTGAAGCGCACCGAGGCCACCTTCCGGCCATCCTCGTCCACCAACCGGCCCTCGGGCGAGAAGCCTCGGGCAACTATGCGCAGCGTGTCGCCGAAGAACCAATAGCGTCCGAAAGCATCCCCTTGGTAGATAATGCCCATGACCTGCGTACCCGACTCAACGACATATTCCTTCCACGGCACCAGGCCCTCAAACCGGTAGGCCCCCGTCGAGTCCGTCCGCACCGTCCTCACCCACGTACTGTCCTCGTAGTCGGTCACCTTCACCTCGACGCCCGGGATAGGTTTGCCGCTGACGGCATCGAGCATAAACCCCTCGGTGCCAATCTGGAAGAAATTCTCGTCGCAATTGAACACCATCACCGTGTCGGACCTGAAAACCACAATCTCATCCAGCCAAGGGCCGCCCTTCTTCAGCGAGGCCCGCAGAAGGTAGCGCCCCGGCGCCGCAGGCGGCAGGTAGAGGTACTCCGTACCCTTGCCGCCGGCAATCTTCCACTCCACGGGCTCACCCTTGCCGTCCTCGCGCTCCATGCGTATCCACAGCGGATCCTCCATGTTGCACGCAATGCCCATCAGCGTCCACGTGCTGGCCGGATTGGCCCCCTCACGCGGACAGAAACGAACCTCCCTGCGTTGTCCTTCAGAAGCGCAAGACACTAACAACAAGAACAATAGAGCAAATGAATACCTCATATTGACATATTTTTTATGATTGCAAATATACATTTTTTTCTCATTCGTGCAAAATCATTCATATATAATATAACAGGTTTTTTTCCAAAAGTCTACATCGACCATGCAATTTAACATTTTTTAAGAGAACAGACCCTTGCCGTAAAACAGTAAAAAACGCAAAAACACAACCGATTGATTTTCAAACACTTGTAAAATACAGCTTCTTGACACATAACTATCTAATAATCAGTACCGAAGAGGTACCATCTTCTTCCCATCTTCTTACCACGTTCTTACCCGCCTCTTACCACCCTTCACGACGGAAGAACATGATAGGGAGTTGGAGGGTCGGGGAAAGGAATTTTTTACATATCGCGTGCGGATTACTATTTTTTTCGTATCTTTGCAGCATGATTGGAAACGAACTGAAACCGCGTATCGGCCTGTTTGGCAGGAGGAATGTGGGCAAGAGCTCCATGGTCAACTACCTGACGGGCCAACAGATAGCCATCGTCAGCGACACTGCCGGAACGACCACCGACCCCGTGCGCAAGAGCATGGAAATCGGCGGCATAGGCCCTGTGGTGCTCGTCGACACCGCCGGCATCGACGACGAGGGTGCCCTCGGGGCCCAGCGCGTGGAGAAAAGCATGGCGGCGTTGGCCGAGGTGGACCTGGCGCTGCTGCTCTACACGGAGTGGGGCGAGCCCGAAGAGAAGGTAGTGCGCTGGTGTGCCGGGCACGGCACGCCGCTGCTGAAAATCAGAAGCAAAACGGATATCCCAGATGCTCCGGATATTCCGGAAAACCCGGAACTTCCGGATTACCAGCTGACTACCACCGACCCGTCGCTGCGCGAGGGCCTCATCGAGGCCATCCGCCGGGCGATGCCGGAGAGCGCCTACCACAGCCGTAGCCTGCTGGGAGACATTGTGAACCAGGGCGATACCGTGGTGCTGGTGACGCCCATCGACAGTTCTGCACCCGAGGGGAGGATGATTCTGCCGCAGGTGCAGGTGCTGCGCGACCTGATGGACCTGCATGCCCGCGCCTACTTCTGCCAGCCTGCAGAGCTGGAAGGCACCCTGGCCTCGCTGCGCGAAGAGCCTCGCCTGGTGGTGACCGACAGCCAGGCGTTCAAGCAGGTGGCTGAGGTGGTGCCCGAGGAGGTGCCGCTGACGAGCTTCAGCGTGGTGCTGGCACGCCAGAAGGGCATGTTCGAGGAGTACCTGCGTGGCACACAGACCATTGGCCGCCTGAAGGACGGCGACCGGGTGCTGCTACTGGAGAGCTGCACACACAATGTGACCTGCGAGGACATCGGCCGTGTGAAACTGCCGGCCGCCCTGCGCAAAAAGACGGGGAAGAAGCTGGAGTTCGACATCCTGGCCGGAAACACACCGTTCTCCGCTCTCCACTCTCCGCTCTCCGCTTACGCGCTGGTGATACAGTGCGGCGGATGCGTCATCACGAAGCAGCAGGTGCGCGCACGACTGCTGCCGGCGCTGGAGGCGGGCGTACCCGTGAGCAACTACGGCCTGGCCCTGGCCTGGTGCAACGGCATCTTCGAACGCGCCACAAGAGCATTGAGGAATTGAAAATATTGACTAACAACCGACTTATTGATGCCGGCGGGACGCCGGCGCTCCAAATTCAAACCTTAAAAACTTTAAACCGTAAACCTTAAACTTTAAACCATATATGAACAGCAAGAAATTTGTTATTCTGGTGAACCGCGAGGCCGGTTCGGGCGGCAAGGAGATTGCCGAACGGCTGGGAGCGTTGCTGAACGTGAACGTATACAGCAAAGCCGCCATCGACGGACTGATCAAACACTTCAACCTCAGCGAAGAGGAGATTGAGCACATACGCTCGCGCAAACAGAGCTGGTGGGACGAGGTGTGCCAGTTCCACCGCCAGTTTGCCGCCGCCAGCGACCCGCTGGCAGTGGACCGCGAGGTGACGCCGATGCAGCTGTACCACACCGAGGCCAAGCTGCTGAAGGAGCTGGCTGCCGAGGAGAGCTGCATCATCGTGGGCCGCGCAGGCTTCCACATCTTCAAGGACACCCCCGAGGCGCTGAAAATCTTCATCATTGCAGACCGCAAAGATCGCGTGGAGCGCATCAGCAACAAGCTGAAGATGAGCGTCAAAGAGGCCGAAATGACCATTGACGAGATTGACAAGCAGCGCGAGAACTTCACCCAAACGTTCGCAGGCGTGTCGCGCTACGACGCCCGCAACTACGACATGGTGTTCAACATCTCGCACGTCGGCGCCGACATGATTGTCAACTCGATAGCCTCGTATATCAACGAAAACTTCAAAAACTGACGCGCCATGGTCGACACCAACAAGAAACCGAACCTGAGCATCATCGTGGCCATAGCGCAGAACGGGGCCATCGGCAAGGACAACGACCT
>DFIZ01000035.1 GCA_002372855.1 Bacteroidales bacterium UBA3684 | reverse complement strand
ATATAAGAAGGGCCGAATTATGTAGGTCGGAGGTGGGAGGCAGGGGGAGGGAGGGAAAAGGGGCGGTGATGAAATTTTTTTTGCCCATGTGGGAAAAAAGTTGTAATTTTACGGCCAGAAAAATATGAAGGAAAAACGTTGGATAATTAGAGAAGATTATGATTTAGAGACTGTTGAAAAACTTGCGGCATCGTTGGGCGTTGACAAAATCATTGCCACTCTGCTTGTAGAGCGGGGTGTTACCACCTTTGAAGAGGCGCGGCGTTTCTTCCGTCCGGGATTGGATCAGATTCACGATCCGTTCCTGATGAAGGGCATGAAACAGGCCATCGATCGTATCAACGAGGCTATACGTCAACAGGAGCGCATCATGGTCTATGGCGACTACGACGTCGACGGCACGTCGGCCGTAGCGCTGGTCTACTCGTACCTGCGCGAGTTGGACCGCAATATCGATTTCTATATCCCCGACCGCGAGCGCGAGGGCTACGGCATCTCGTACCAGGGCATCGACTACGCGCGCGAGACGGGGGTCAAACTCATCATCGCCCTCGACTGCGGCATCAAGGCCATGGAGCAGGTGGACTATGCCAAGCAGTACGGCATCGATTTCATCATCGGCGACCATCACCTGCCGGGCGACGAGGTGCCGCAGGCCGTTGCGGTGCTGGACCCCAAGCAGGTGGACTGCCCCTATCCCTATAAGGAGCTCAGCGGTTGCGGCATCGGCTTCAAGATTGCCGAGGCCCACCTCGAGCAGCGCCTCGGCGTGCGCCTGTGCGACCTGCCCGAGCAGCTCGACGCCGCCCGCCGCCAGCGCCAGGAGGACCTCAAGCTGCGGTTGCTGAAGTACCTGGACCTCGTGGCCGTCAGCATCGCCAGCGACATTGTGCCCATCATGGGCGAGAACCGCGTGCTGGCATTCTTCGGCTTGCGGGTGCTCAACACCAAGCCGCGTCCCGGCATCGAGGCTATCCTGAAGTTCGGGCATGTGGACAGGCGGAAAGCGGACATGCCCGAGGCGACCGACACCTCGGAGCAGGGAAAGAACGGATATTTCGAGAAGGACCTCACGATTACGGACCTTGTCTTCCTTGTGGGGCCGCGCATCAACGCCGCCGGGCGCATCCGTTCGGCGTTCGATTCCGTGCGGCTGATGCTGACGGAGGATCCCGCCATCGCACGGCGTCTGGCCGACGACATCAACAACTACAACCTCGAGCGCAAGAGCCTCGATACCGCCGCCACCGAGGAGGCCAAGCGCCGCATCGACTACGACCCCTTCTACAAGGGGAGGCAGTCGCTGGTGCTCTTCGACGAGCACTGGCACCGCGGCGTGGTGGGCATCGTGGCCAGCCGCATCGTGGAGGCCTACTACAAGCCGACCATCGTCTTCACCCGCGGCAGCGACGACCTCATCACCGGGTCGGCCCGTTCGGTGAAGGAGTTCGACGTGCACGAGGCCCTGGAGAAATGCGCCGACCTGCTGGAGCACTTCGGCGGACACAAGTGCGCCGCCGGTGTGTCGCTGCGGCAGGAGAATATGCGCGCCTTCGTCGACCGCTTCGAGCAGCTGGTGCGCGAGGGCATGGGGGCCGAAGAGGCCCTGCCCGAAATCGAGGTGGATGCCGAACTGGGATTCTCGCAGATTACGCCCAAGTTCCTCCGCATCCTCAAGCAGTTTGCGCCCTTCGGGCCGGAGAACAACGTGCCGGTCTTCGTCACGCGCGAGCTGGTGGATACGGGCAACGCCCGCGTTGTGGGTACCAACCACCTCAAGTTCAACGCCATCCCCATTGCCGAACGCTCGGCTCCCTATCCGGCCATCGCGTTCCAGATGGGCGAGTGTATCAACCGTATGCGCAACGAGCGCTTCGACCTCTGCTACCAGCTGGAGGAGAACTACTGGCGCGGGCGCACGGAGATACAGCTCAACGTCAAGGACATCAAGTTCAACTACTAGAAACGAAAAAAGCCACCCCGCATCGGGGTGGCTTTCTTTTTTATTGCTTTGTCAGTTGCGCGAGCCATTCGTCGAGGCGGCGCAGCAGGGGCACGCTGTATGGCGCCAGGCTGCGGACGTAGCGGAACTCGCCGTCGACGATGTATTCGTAGCTTTCCATGACGGCATGCATCCCTCCGCTGGTGCCCACGGTGCCGTCGAGGTCCTCGTCGGCCATGGCGCGGAGGAGCAGGCGGATGGTGTCGCGCTCGGCGGGGGTCAGCGCCCGGTGGGCGACGACGAGCGTGTCGGGGTAGTGCGAGGGCTCATGGTCGATGGTGGTGTCGAAGGGATCGGTTAGCCCGAAGGTGTTGAAGAGGTGCTTCGTGTAGAGGGTGTCGTTCTCGATGCGGAGGCAGTAGAGTTCGTCGTGGTGCGAGGTGGTGCTGTGGCGGCGCAGCACGGGGCCTTGGCGCTTGGGGTGCAGCAGCGTGGGTTCGTCCATGAGGGTCAGCCATTCGGCCATCCGGCGTGCCTCTTTGTGGTTCTCTTCCAAGGGGGTGAGTATGTCTTGGTGGGAGTATGGTGTCAGGTCGTCGACCGGCAGGGGCAGGTAGCGCAGGGTGTCTTCGGCAGGAGGCAGGAGGGACGGGTCGGCTTTCTGGTTGCCGAAGATTTCCAGCTGGCGGAGGGGGTAGTAGAGGTAGTGTTTGTCGGGGTGGAGGAGGTAGGTGCCGGCAAGGTAGAGATGGGCCTCGGTGTGGGCGCTGTCGAAGGTCTGCCAGGGCGGCATGCGGAAGAGCAGGAAGTCGTGGTAGTAGAGTTTGCCGAGTTCTTCGGACTTATCGACGCCCGAGATGTGCATCATCCGCTCTTCGGCGCGGAGGGTGCTGTCCTTCTCGCGGGCTGAGCGGAAGGGACGGCGGCTGCGGTCGAGGGTCATGGTGAGGCTGTCGGCATCCTCGAGGCTGTCGGCGATGTAGAGCAGCGGGGTGTGGAAGTAGCCCCCTACGCGCCTGCTGTCTTCCACGATGAAGCATCGCGTGCCTGCGGGCACATGGCGGAACACCGCGGGGTAGGCGCCCGTTGCGATGCGCGGGCCGGGCTGTTCCTCGACAATGGCGGTGTCCACGCCCTCGACGTAGAGCAGCATGGGGCCTGTCAGTTCGGCGCCGCCGGGGAAGAGGAGGTTCACCTTCAGGTCGATGCTGCGGTGCTTGAGGCGGAGGGTGTCGATGGCCGTGTCGCCCTGCAGGCGAAGGCGGAACTCCTGCGGCTCGAAGCCAGGAGCCTCGGCGCGGACGCTGTAGGTGCCCTCCGGCAGGCGGAAGCGCCTGGGGGAGAAGCCATCGTCGTTGGCTTCAAGGTGGATGTTCTTGCCGTCGATGGTGTAGCGGCCGCCGTGGTTGTAAGGGCCGTTCACTATAGGGCCAAGGGTGAGGAGGTGCGTGTGGCGGCGGAAGAGGCGGTCGAGGTAGCGGTGGATGGGTGCCGTTTCGGGATGCTTGTTGGGTGCGAAGCAGTCGACGTAGTGGTAGCCTGTCTGGTCGGTGTACTCGATGTGGATGTTCTGTGCGTCGATGGCAATGAAGTCCGCCAAGTAGTTTTGGTCGCCGAGCTGGTGCAGCGAATCGAGGCAGGCGAGCATGGTGTCCATCTCGGCGCGCGTCAGTTTGGCGCTCCAGCGCACGCGCCAGCGGGATTCGGCGGGTGCGTACCAAGGGTCGTCGCAGGAGGCGTAGTGCAGACGGCCGTCCTCGATGCGGATGGCGGTGCTGTTGCCCAGGCCGCCGTAGTAGAGTATGCGCACGGCGGGTTTCTTGCGGCGTGGGTAGACGAGGCTCTTCTCGCCCTGCGGGGCCAGCTCGAGGGAGAGGTGGTGGCTCATGTTGCGGGCCCTGGCAAAGAGGTCCGTGTAGGAGATGACGGTGTCGTCGATCCAGCCGTCCTTCACCTCGGGCATGGGCACGTACCAGCGGCTGTCGGGCGCCTTGGGGCGGCGCACCTTGCGGTCGTGCGGCAGGCCGAGGGCGTGCTCCAGCTGGCGGATGGAGTAGTAGAGGTAGTCGTAGCGCTCGGGGTTCTGGTGGTAACTGTAGCGGAGGTAGTGGAGCGCGGAGTCGCGGCTGAAGGTGCGCCAGCGGGGCAGGGAATAGTGCAGGTCGCGTTCGTAGAGGTAGGCCAGCTGGTAGTAGTTAGGGTCCGGGTCGAGGAAGCGTAAGGAGGTGTCGACGTAGTGCAGATCGGCCTTCATCAGGGCCTCCTCGGCGTGCAGGGTGCTGTCCTTCTTGTGGCGCGAAAAGTAGATGCTCGTTATGGCTTGGTCGAAGGCGTCGTACTCCAGTACCAGCCGTTCGACGACGGTGTCGGATGCAAGGTCGAGGGTGACGGGGTAATGGAATAGCTCCATCACGATGCATCTCCCTTTGGGCAGGCGCAATTGGATGTAGCCCGTAGAGTCGGGCATGGCCACGACGGCCTTGTCGAGGGCGTCGCAGATGAAGTTCACGCCCCACGGAGCCTGCAGCGCCTGCCCGTCATAGCCGTCCACCAGATGCGCCGTCAGCAGCACCGTGTTCCCTGTCTCCTGTGCCCTCATCGGCACCGCCAAACCCAGCAGCGCCGCCCATATCATGACAAAATATATCCTTTTCATAGTATAAAAAATTTTTTATACAATTATATATAACGCCATTTTCGCCAAAAGTCTACATCGTCCATTCCGTTTTAACAACATTTAACATGTGCGGAGGGTGTAAAAAAAAAGAGAAGACCTTGTTTGGTCTTCTCTTTTTTTGGTGCCCGGAACAGGACTTGAACCTGCACTCCTTTCGGAACACGCACCTGAAACGTGCGCGTCTACCAATTCCGCCACCCGGGCATCTGGTAGCTTTCTTTGAAAGCAAAAGACGTTGTTTGAACGTCTTTTTTCTTTCGTGCCCAGGACAAGACTTGAACTTGCACCGCCTATGGCGACTACCCCCTCAAAGTAGCGTGTCTACCAATTCCACCACCTGGGCAAAACTTTCATTCTATCTCTCGAAAGCGGGTGCAAAGGTACGAACATTTTCCGATATGGCAAAACTTTTTTTCAGTTAAGAGTTAAGAGTTAAGAGTTATGAGTTGATTTTTAGGATATTGTCTATGCGAATTTTTTTCTGCCATGAATGTAAAATGGAGGCGAAACCGCCGTGGTTCCGCCTCCATTTTTGCTGTTTTTAGGGGTGTCGTGGACTAGTCGCCGTCCTCCTCGGGATGGGCCGCGCGGCTGAAGGGGACAAGGAAGTTGTTCTGCACGTAGTTGGCCACGGTGCCGACATGGTAGAAGAAGGTGCCGAGGCCTTCCTTGCTGACCTTGCGCTGGTCGGTGGGCAGGGCTTTGATGAGGTCGTCCCACGTGCCGTAGCTGCTGTAGATGGTCAGGTCCTGCGCCTGGGTGTCGTAGTAGAAGAAGTACCAGTGGTCCTTGGCGGCTTCGACGTAGATCTTCATCTTCTGGTTGCCCTTGTCCATATAGATTTGTGCCTTGAGGTTGACGGTGACGCCCATGGGCTTGTCGCCGATGCTCACCAGGCCGACCTTGCCTTCGCAGAAGAGGCCCAGCGCGGGCGTATACTGCCAACGGACGTTGTCGAAGAGCATGGTGGACTGCATGGCCTCGGGCACCTTGTCCAGCTGGCCTGTGGCGCTATACATGGCGTAGGCCGCGCCGCCCTTCTCGGGTCCGAGGTGGTGCATCATGGCATGGCGCATCTCCGCGCTGGTGGTGCCGCCAACGGGCATCAGGCGCAGCTCGTTCTTGAAGTTGTTGGCCAGGGCGTCCACGATGCTCTGGTCGATGGGGAAGGAGAATCCGTAGACGGTGGTGAGCTGGTCCTCGTTGTCGCTGCTGATGCCAACGGTGGCGGAACCGTAGGAGTAGAACGAGGCCTGCGTCTTGCGGCGGGCGAAGTTCACGGGGCCTTCACCCTCGACGATGCAGTCCTCCGTCGACAGCGCGAGGTAGGGCTCCACTATGCCGTCGGGGTCGCTGACCTTGGCTTCGGAGCCAATCATATACTGCTTGCGGTCGCCGAGGTAGGTGAGGATGCCGTGGGCCGAGAGCAACTCGTTGTCGGCCACCTTCTCGTTGGTGAGGAAGGCGGCGTGGGGCCGCAGGGTGCTCTTGTCCATGAGCACCGAGGCCGTGATGCGGTTGCCCTTCCAGTCGGTGGGCAGCTCGGGCACGGTGACGTGCACATGCTCCGGGTCGGTGTAGTCGGCATAGGCCAGCAGGCCCAGCTGTGCATCGGGGATGCAGGGCTGGATGAGGCGCACGCCGCCTTCGAGCCACGGCCAGCGCTTGTTGCCCTCGAGGCGTATCTTGCCGGCGAAGCCGAAGGCCGAGCTGACGGTGAACGACTGTTCGGCGCTGATGTCGCCCGTGGCCGTGGTGACGCCGTTCTTCACCTCGACGTTGTTCATAAACAGACGCTGCGTCTTCTCCTGGTCGTTGTGGAAGTCGTAGTAGCCCTTGCCGGTGAAGTTGTCGCCGCTGGCGATGAGCAGGTCGGCACCGGTGAGGTAGTGGTAGGCACTGTCGCGGTTGAACACCACCTGGGCGTTGTTCAGCACCCGCATCTCGCCACCCTTGCTGACGTGCAGGGTGTCGGCGGCGGGGGCAATGGCGGCGTCGGCCACGCTGACCAGGAACACGCCCTGGCTCGACAGTTCGCCGACATCATATTTATACAGGCTCAGCAGCGAGCTGTATCCAAGCTGCTTGCGGGCGGGGTCGGTGCTGGCGAAGCGCACTCCCGGCATGTCGCCGGCCTTGGGCAGGCGCAGGCGCAGCTCCAGGGCGTCGAGACCCTCGGAGGTGCCGCGCGTGGAGTTGGCCAGGGTCAGCTCCTTGCGGTCCATCTCCCAGCTGAAACGGTCGGCCCAGGCCTCGTACTGCACCAGCTGGAGGTCGCTGCGCACAGGTCCCTGCTTGGCCTGGATGTCGGCACGGCGGGTGTCGTAGTTGACGCTCGAGCTGACGTTCTGCGCGCTGAAGGCCACGGTCTTGTAGGTGGTACTGCGCAGCGTGAAGCTGCTCACCTCGGCGCTCATCTCACGCGATGCCAGGGCGAAGTGCTGCGAACTGAAGGTGCCCTCGCGCACCTCGGCCACGCCGGCGGCAGCGGCACCCTTGGGCATCAGGTCCACACGCCCCTGCAGCGAGGCATCGCCGCGGTACATCTTGAAGGGCCGTCCGCCGTCCACCGTGGCCACGGCCATCGAGTCGGCGTAGGGATGCCAGTGCATGCTGGCCTTGCCGTTGGCAATTTGCGGGAAGCCCTGCTCCTCGCGCACGTTGAAGGTGTCGGTGACGGCCACCGTGGAGTCGAGCAGGAAGAGGTAGTCTTTCGATTTGGAGTGCGACGTCAGGTAGTCCAGCGTGCCGTTGCCGCGCAGACCGCTGTGGTCCAGCTTGAGCTTCTTGCTGTACTGGCCTTTGCCGCCGTAGGCGGGATAGCCGCCCTGCGGGGTCTGCATGGTGAATCCCAGGTAGTAGTCCTTCTGCACGCGCAGCGGCTCCTTGATGTCGGGGAAGATGCCGCCCGAGGTAAGCACGCCGTTGAACTGCAGGCTGTCGGTGACGAAGTCCACCATGCTGTTGATGGTGAAGGGCAGCAGGGTATAGTAGAACCTGTCGCGCACATACTGGCCGCCCTGGATGTCCTTGGCGTCATAGAACACGTTGCTGTTCTCCAAACTCTTGAATATGGGGTATTCCTTGTTCTTCGTCATGCCGCAATGGTTGTCGGGCTTGTCCACCTCGAGGGTGCCCACCAGGTTGCTCAGCGGCGTGCGCACCAGCTGCTCGTACTTGTCGGGCGCCTTGAAGTCGGGCACGTAGAACTCCATGCGCTGGATGTCGGGCATGTTGAAGGAGAAGTTCTCATAGTTGAAGTCGCAATCCTTGACGGTGAGCATGAATTTGCCCACGTCGATGCGGCCCGAGAAGTGCAGGGCGCGGTTGCGGCCCACGACAACCTGGCGGCCTGTCAGCGAGTCGGGGTAGACCATCACCGACTGGCTGTCGCTCACCACGAAGGGCTGCACGCCACGGATAAGCAGCGTGTTGTCGGCAAAGTCCAGACGGGCGTTGTTGCCCGCGGTGGCCGACTCGAGGGCCATGGCGTCGTAGTCGAAGCCCTTGCTCTTGGTGGAGGCTTTCTGGTAGTCGACCAGTTTGTCCTTGATTTTCACCCGGCCGGTGTTCTCGTTGTAGGTCACCAGGCCGTGCTTCGACAGCGTGTGGATCATCAGCAGCGTCTGGCTCATGTCGAGGCCGACGGCGTCCGACAGCCCCTTCGACGTGAACTCCGACCCGTGCGAGTCGGCGTACTCGTACACCCGCTCCACAGGGCTCTTCTGGTCGATGCCGTTAATCTCGCGGTATTTGCGGTAGGTATAGTAGTTGCTCGATTCGAAGCTCGTCGTGCTCGTGGCGCCGCCGGAGGCCAGGTTGGAGAACACCAGGTCGTTCTGGTCCATGCGCCACACGATGGACTCGCTGTATATGTCGAGGCTGTGGTAGGTGTCGTTGTACGGGCTGTAGAAGTTGCGCTTTGCGTCGTTGACCAGCACCACCTTCTTCTCGGCCGGCAGGTAGCGCACCAGGATGCCGTTGTTGGCGATGGAGTCCTCCTCGCCCACATAGAGCGCAATCGAGGCGTTCTCGGCCGTCATACGCTGGGAGGTGATGGTGAACTTGAGCGACGACACCGCCAGACGCGCCTTGCCGTCCTGGTTGAAGATGAGGCGTGCCGGATGCTTGCTCGACGCGGTGATGAATTTCGAGCCGTTCATCATGAAGCTGCCGCTGTAGTCCACGCCGGGCATGACGTCCTTGATGACGAAGTCGCGCTGGTAGGAGCGGAAACGCGGATAGCCGTACTTGGCGGGCTCCTTGGGCGTCTCCATCAGGTCCTCCACGCGGCCGCGGATGGGCGAGGAGAAGTAGCGCGTGTTGACGAAGTCGACCGAGTCGGCCTTGAATTTCGGGAATTTGGTCTCGGCCGTGTAGCGCCGCAGGTCGGCGTAGCACTCCGTGGCCGGAAGGCCCGTGCGTGTCCATTCCACACGGCCGCCTTCGCCGCTCCACTCGTTCTCCTTGTAGTTGTACACGCCGCGCGTCCCCTTGATGACGCCCTCGTCCTTGGCCGAGGCGTAGTAGAGGTCGGCCGCCGACTCGAAGTACACCAGCGGCACCCCGTCGGCCACCGCCAGGCGGAAGGGCGTTTTCGGCGCAAAGCGCCACTCGCACGTGCCCGAATGGTAGAGCACCCGGTTGGCGAACAGCCCCTCGCAGAATTCCACATACTCCGTCACCGCCTTGGCCTTGGCGTTGCGCTTGGCGAAGGTCTCCAGACCCTCCACGAAGCCCGACAGGTTGGGCGCGTTGTTGTAGGCCCCGGCCACATTCTCGCCCCCCGAGGGCGTGGTGGCTATGGTGGTCAGCATCTTCGTTAGGCCGCACATCTCCGGGTTGCCCTTCATCTTGGCCTTCACCGTGTAGTTGTACACATTCGCCAGCCGCTCCTGCAGCTGGCTGTCGAAACTGTTGTACACCGACTTGAATTCCTTCAGCACCTTGGTGTTCTCCTTCTGCCGGTCCTTGTCCTTGGTGCTGCCGTTCATGTATTCCAGCAGCTCGTCGGGCAGCCCCGCGGGGGTGAACTGCACCGTCTTGGGTTTCTGCGCCATCAGGGTGGACATCAGCAACATAGAGAGCATCAAAGTGAAAAATCTGCACTTCATATCTGTCATTTTTATATTTTATTCCAAAGTGCAAAATTACGACTTTTCCCGCAACCCTCGCAACCCTTGCCCGACAAGTTATCAATAATCCATTGTTTATTACCCCTCCCTTCCACCCCCTGCCTCATACCTACCAAATTCGGCCCTTCTCATATAGTTCCTATATACTTCTCATATACTTCTTATATCACCTATATAAGAAGTATATGAGAAGTATATGAGAACGATATAAGAACGATATAAGAAATGCCGAATTATGTACCTCTCGGGTAGGTGTTTTATTGCACTACGAGGCGTTGGTGGGCTGTTGCGTCGGGGGTGGTGAGGCGGATCAGGTAGGTGCCTGGGGCGAGGGAGCCGAGGTCGAGCGAGAAGGTGTTGCCCGACAGATGAGAGATGGTGGCTATTTCGCGGCCCTGGAGGTCGAGAAGGGTAAGTTGCCGTTCTCCGTTTCCATACCCGGAAGGCTCATCCATCACGATGGTGACGCTGCCCCTGGCGGGGTTGGGGAGGAGGGAGAAGGAGAGGGATTGGGAAGGTGTCAAAGGGGTGATGCCGGCATGGGCGGAGACGGCGAAAGCTGTCGGGTTGCTCCATTCGCTCCACACCAAGGTGTTGTAGGTCGCCGTGGTGTAGCGGCAGGCCTTGCGGAGACGCACCTCGTAGCTTCCCGCTTCGAAGAGCCTGTCGCTGAGAGTGTGGTGGTTGTCGGCAAGGGTGTCGGAGACCAGGGCGGTGCTGTCTGTGTCGGTGTTCCTGAAGCTCAGCTGGTAGAATTCGCCGACATTGTCCCATTCCATCCGAAGGCTGTCGCCCTCCGCAGAAACGCTGGGTGCTTGCGGTGCCGTACACGGCAGCCCGATGAGGGGGTAGAGTTGACCAGAAACTACAGTTTTAAAGCGATAATAAAGAGGCAACAGCGCACTCAAGGCATCATCGTCGTCATTTATAATCATCAAAGTTTGTCCAATACTATTAGGAGCAAAAGGCATAGAATCAGGCGTCCCCGCCATCTCTGTTCCAAACAAGCTTATTTGGTTTGTATCCTCCCATGTGGACCGAGGTGCTTTTAAACCTACATAAAATGTGTCGACATTTTTGTGGGGGGTGTCGAACAGGTAGAGAAAACATGGAAGTGTATCAAGCTTGGGTTCGCATGTGTCAAAAACCCAACACCAACGAGAATTATAATGCTTGATATGGTAGTCAATTGGATAGGGAACGGTTGACCCCTCTATGGAATCGACAAGTGTAACGGTGCCATTATGCCTTTCATAATAGGTGAGCTTTGATTTATCCGGAATAGGGAATTTTGCCGTGACTGCTATCCCATATATTGTATGCCTACCCTCGCCATAGTTTTCTATTGCGTACATAAAGGGGCTTTGCAAATTTCTGGTAATATTAGCAACCGAATCGGGATAGAGACAACTTGAATACAACAGATAGGGAGATGGGTTTACTAGTGTGTCCTGCGCCTGCGAAATAACGGGAACTGCAACAGCCGAAAGGAGGAAAATGATAATCTTTTTCATTGTTTTATTTTATTAAATGATTAATTTGATGTGCTACAATTCAGATTTCTCTTTTCGTCCATCCATGATTTTTGCAAACGGCGGATGTGTCAACCGACGGAGGCTTTGAGTTTCTCGGCGTTCTCGGCGAGCTGGAGGGCTTCGATGCAGTCCTCGATGTCGCCGTCCATGAAGGCTGGGAGGTTGTGCATGGACCAGCCGATGCGGTGGTCGGTGACGCGGGACTGGGGGTAGTTGTAGGTGCGCACTTTCTCGCTGCGGTCGCCGGTGGCCACCATGGTTTTGCGCTTGCTGGACATTTCCTCCATGTATTTGTTGTACTCGCGCTCGTAGAGGCGTGTGCGGAGGAGGGCCATGGCTTTCTCCATGTTCTTGATCTGGCTTTTCTGGTCCTGCATGGAGACGACGATGCCGGTGGGGACGTGGGTGAGGCGGACGGCGGAGTAGGTGGTGTTGACGCTCTGGCCGCCGGGGCCGGAGGCGCAGAAGATTTCCTTCTTGATGTCGGCGGGGTTGAGTTCGACGTCGAATTCCTCGGCTTCGGGGAGCACGACGACGCCTGCGGCGGAGGTGTGGATGCGGCCCTGGGTTTCGGTGGCGGGGACGCGCTGCACGCGGTGCACGCCGCTCTCGTACTTCAGCAGGCCGTAGACGCCGTCGCCGCTGACGGTGAAGGAGATGTCCTTGTAGCCGCCGGAGGTGCCCTCGTTGAAGTCGTTGACTTCGATTTTCCAGTGTTTCTTCTCGCAGAAGCGGGTGTACATGCGGAAGAGGTCGCCGGCGAAGAGGCATGCTTCGTCGCCGCCGGTGCCGCCGCGGATTTCGACGACGGCGTTCTTGGAGTCCTGCGGGTCGGCGGGGATGAGGAGGATGCGGATGTCGTCCTCCATCTTCTCGCGACGTTCCTGGCTGGCGGCGAGTTCCTCTTTGGCCATGTCGCGCAGCTCGGGGTCCTTCTCGTTTTCCAGCAGGTCGCGGCACTCGGCGATGGTGTCGAGGAGCGACTTGTACTCGTGGTAGGCTTTGACCACGGGCTGCAGGTCCTTGTAGTCCTTGCTGAGTTTGACGTAGCGTTTCATGTCCGCAGTGACCTGCGGGTCGTTCATCTGTTGCTCAATTTCCTGATAGCGAGCGTATATGGCTTCTAATTTATCTAACATAGCATTTGCAAAGATACGAAAAATTTTTAGTTTTAAGTTTTAAGTTTTGAGTTTTAAGTGGGTAGTGGATAGTGGGTGGTTTTAAGTCTTTTTGGTTTTATCGGAGCAGGGTGACGGTTCCCTGTCCCTGGTGCAGGCGGTCGGGCTCGGTGGCTTCGGTGTAGGCGTAGTGGTAGACATAGGCTCCCTGGGGGCAGGGGTTGCCGGAGAGGTCGGTGCCGTCCCACTGCGGCTGGAGGTCGGTGGAGTGGTAGACCAGCAGGCCGTGGCGGTCGTAGATGTGGAGTTCGAAGGTCAGGAGGTTGAGGGTGGTGCTGTAGGTGAAGCGGTTGTTGTTGACCTCCCAGGGGGTGAAGGCGTTGGGGAGCCAGAAGGTGGTGACGGTGACGGGCAGGGCGATGGTGGTGTCGGCGCAGCAGCGTTCCTCGTTGCAGGCGTTGAGGGTGATGGTGACGGAGTCGGCGGAGACGCCGAAGTTGTGGCTGATGTGGTTGCCGGTGGCTGTGAGGCCGTCGCTGAAGAGCCAGTGCGACGAGGTGCTGTAGGGCGAGCGGTCCTCGATGTTGAGTGTGGGGTTGGTGAGGTCGAGGCTGGGGCGCGAGGTCCAGATGGTGGGTTCGGGGTAGGGGAGGACGACGATGGTGATGGGTGAGGCGTTCTGCATGCACCGTGTGGGTTGCGAGGGTTGCACCATGTAGGTGGTGGTGACCTGCGGCGAGACGTAGACCTCCTCTCGTCCGCCGCCGTTGCCCAGGAGGGTGTCGTAGGGGGTGGAGAGCCATACGGGCGACATGACGCCGCTGGCGCTGAGCAGGGTGGAGTCGCCACGGCAGAGGATGGAGTTGGGGGCGTCGGAGGTGACGGTGGTGTTGCCCAGGGCGGTGAGGGTGATGTTGGTGGTGGCGGGGCAGAGGGAGTCGATGGTGGTGGTGAGGGTGATGTAGGTGGTGCCCAGCGCGGGCCACCAGCGGACGGTGTCCAGGGGGGTGTAGGGCGAGGGGCGCAGGATGCTGTCGCCGATGTGCCACTCCTTCTCCATGTGGCACTGCGAGGTGCAGCGCACTTCGGCTTGCTCGCCTTCGCAGACGATGTCCTCCTCCAGCTCGATGGTGGCGGGGTGTGCCTGCAGGGCGCGCACCACTATGGTGGTCGAGGCGCCGCAGTCGGCTCCGGCAACCTTGACGCGCATGCCGACCTTGTAGTAGCCGTCGGTGGGGAAACGGTAGTTCACCTGCCGGCCCCAGAGGGTGTCGAGCACGGAGGTGCAGAGGGTGTCGCTGTAGACGATCCAGCGGGTCGAGTCGTTGTCGATGTTGTTTTCGTTGTAGGTGATGCACTCTTCTGTGAGCTGCACCGAAAGGTTGCAGTCGGATACGGCGGTGGCGTAGGGAGTAGGCTTGTTGTTGGTTACGTTGGCGTAGACGCGCGAGGTGATGGGTTTGGCGGGGTCGAGGGCGGAGGTCATCACGCACATGAAGGTCTGCTGCGGGATGGTGTCGCCGGAGTCGGGGCCCTCGGTGACCACGAAGTCGGCCAGCGTGGGCGAGTAGGTGTTGGTGTCGCTCACCTCGGATACCGGGCGGAAGGACACGGAGTCCATGTGGAAGGTGTTGTTGAGGTCGGTCTCCAGGCCCCGGGTGGCTACGAACCACTGGTAGGACAGCAGCCCCCGAGGGGCGGAGAGGGTGGTGATGGTGCTGCTCTCGGCGCTGGCGCAGCCCGACGAGTCGATGCGCATCGGCTGGTAGTCGCCGCTGATGTAGGCGTAGATGGGGTCCACCGTCGGCACACAGTCGGAGGTGTACAACTCTATGCGGATGTTCTGGTATAGGAATTTGTTCACGCTGATGGCCACCTTGGTCCACGGTTTGTAGACGTAGGCGCAGGTTGTCGAGGCACAGGATGTCCCCGGGCGGCCCATCATCCACGGTGCATCGGGGACTCCCGAAGAGGGAATCGGCGGCGCCGAGATGCGGAACCACATCGAGTCGTTGATGGGGGCGTTGGGCCAGGAACCGTCGTCGTTCTGTTTGACAACCCGGATCATGAACTCGCCTGCCACGTCGGGGGTGTGGTCGTAGCATCGTCCCACTACGGCATAGTTGATGATCAGCAGGGCGTTCATGGGCGTTACACGCATGGTGTAGAACAGCGCTTCGGAGCTTTTGTTGGGGGCACTCGAGCTCCAGTTGGAGCTGTAGGCTGCACCCTGATACGACGACCGGGGGTCGCCCAGGCGGATGCTCGTCATGTATCCCGGCGGTATCCGCGGCATGCCCACTCCGTTGTTCACCGTCAGCTCGTCGGTGCCGGAGTTGACGCCGGTGATGATCATGAACCGGTGGTCCTGGGCGGCATCCCAGAGGTTGCCGTGGTTGCAACAGTTGATGCCCGCATCGGAACCTGTGTTGAGGCTGGCCGCCATGATGTTGTTGTGGCCGGTGATGTCGGGACAGTTGCTGGCGGCGCAGGTGCTGTAGACGGTGTAGCCGGTGGACGCTCCCGACGATATGCGGTCGCCTACGCGCGCAGTCCAATAATAGAAGGAGCTGCCGGTGCTGAACGACGTTGTGTTGCGGAAGCCCGGGCAGTCGGGGTCCAGCTGCCCCTGTGCCGTCAGCCCCAAGACCGTCAGTGCAATCAGGAATAGTATTCGTTTCATAGTAATAGTGTTTTGTGTATTATGGTTGATGGGTTTCGATTATTTTTTCAATTTCTTCACCGCCGCGTTCACCGTCGGCGACACCTTCCACCCCAGGATGGCTGCCGCCAGCAGGGCGCCGAGGATGGCGGTGCGCACCACGGCGGCCAGGAGGGGGTGCATGCCCAGGGCGGGTTCGGCGATGGCGGTCCATGCCACGTAGAGCGCCGCCAAGGCCGTCATGATGGCCACCATCTTGAGGTGCCCCCAGGTGAGGACGTTGACGTCCTCGTGCCACAGTTGGCGCATCAGCAGGGCGAAGTAGGCTAGGTAGGAGATCAGTGTGGCGCCGGCGGCACCCTCGATGGCACTGTCGGGACCGATAAGGGCGTTGTTGAGGCCGATGGCTGTGAGGGTGAGGATGGCGATATAGAGGAGGCTCCAGGCGTAGTGCTTCGAGAAGTTGAGGATGTCGGTGCAGACGGAGAGGGAGGAGTTGACCACCTTGGCCAGGCCGAGGATGAGGACGACGCTCTTGCCCGCGGCATAGTCTGCGCCGTTGGGGATAAGGGCGAAGAGGGTGTCGAGGTTGATGTAGATGAGGTAGAGGATGGAGATGCTGACGATGAACTGGTGGAGGCTGACCTGCTTGCCGAGGCGGTTGACCTCGGCCCAGTCCTCCTCCTTGACGGCGGTGGCTATCACCGGACGGGAGATGGCACCGAGGCTGCGGTAGGGCACCTCGACGACGTTGGCGATGTAGGACGCTATGGTGTAGACGCCCGTCAGCGCCAGGCCCGCCTTGGCGCCGAGGAAGAGGGAGTTGAAGAGGGGTATGTTGCCGGCGAGCACCGTGGCGGTCATGAAGAGGGAGTAGCGTGCCATCTCGCGCACCTTGCCGCGGTCGAGGAAGTTGCGGTCGATGCGGAACGATATACGGCCCAGGCTGCGCAGGTACATCAGGTTGAGTACCATGGCCAGGCCGTAGCTGCCGCAGAAGAGCCACACGAAGACATCGAGCGAGATGAGGTCGTAGCCGTAGAGCAGGTAGGCCGCCAGGTTGAAGAGGCGTATGCCGACTTCGCGCACCAGTTTGGGCACCGTGATGCGCAGCAGCACCGAGGCGTTGGTTTCGAACACGGTGGTGTACAGCGCGAAGAAGGTCAGCATGGGCACAAGGTAGAAGTAGTCGGCAATCAGGGGCGAGTTCTTGGCGTAGACCGTCAACAGGGGTTCCCGGAAGAGGAGGAATGCCAATGCGAACAGGGAGAAGCCCGCCAGCGGCACCAGCACGCTGAGACCGAAGATGCCGTGGTTGGGGATGGAGGTTTCCGATTTCTCGCTCTTGAACCACGGGAAGAAACGGACGATGCTGGCGTTGGTGCCCAGCTGGGCGAGGGAGGAGAAGAGCAGGGCGGCATCGACCATGACGCGAGTGAGGCCGATTTCCTCCTGCGTCAGGTAGCGCGTCAGTACGAAAAAGGAGACAAAGAAACCAATGGCCACCCCAAGATAGTTGGCCATCGCCCCTTTGATACTTTGTCGTGCTATTACTCCCATAATGACTTTGATAACGCAGCAATCATTAAAATATTGTATCGAAAATGATATTGGCGATTACGTAGATTCAACTATCAAGTGCAA
>DFIZ01000040.1:30067-36556 GCA_002372855.1 Bacteroidales bacterium UBA3684 | reverse complement strand
TTAAGAGTTATGAGTTATGAGTTAATGTAGAGACGCGGCATGCTGCGTCTCCCGGTTAGCAGCGTTGTCAGGGAGACGCGGCATGCCACGTCTCTACAGTGGGGGGCGGGCGTGGGGGTTGCGTGGGGCGGAACGGGGCGGCGGGAAAAAAGTTTTCAACATTTTTGCGGGGGATACAATAAAATGGAGGATTGGGCGTTTTTATGTATTAAAATTCTAAATCAAAAGGGATGAAACGCACGTTGATATTCGCGCTGATGCTCGGTGCCGCCATGGGTGCCGGAGCGCAGACGTACAAGATAACCTTCAAGCTGGAAGGGCTGAAAGACAGCATGCTGTACATCGCCCGCCACTACCGCGACCAACTGCAGCTGATGGACTCGGCGCGTGTGGGCAAGGACGGCAGCTTCGTCTTCAAAGGCAAGCGCACGTGGGAGCGCGGCATCTACGCCCTGGTGCACCAGGACGGCGAGAAGGCCATCGGCGACTTCGCCATCGACGACAGCCGCCTGTTCAGCATCACGGCCGACGAGAAGCTGACGCCGACGACGGTGAAGGTGAAGGGCAGCGAGGCCAACAGCCAGATGTTCGCCTACATGGCCACCTGGAGCGAGGCCAAGAAGCGCCGCGAGGCGATAGACCTGCGCAAGAAGAACGCCGTCACCAAGGAGCAGGCCGAGAAAGAGGATCAGGCCCTGCTGGACGAGATGAAGGCCTACGACAACGAGGCGCGCCACCCAAAGAAGCCGCAGCTGTTCTTCGACCTGGTGAACTTCTTCGACGACGCCCACGTGCCGGACACGGTGAAGGACAAACCCTACTACTTCCGCACGCACTACTGGGACCGCTACTTCGACGACCAGAGCGCGGACTGGCGCATGAAGAGCGGCAAGGCGAGGTTCCAGTACCTGAAGTACAGCCCCGACCTCTTCAAGAAGCTGAACTACTTCTTCTTCGGCCAGCTCTACCATGCCGACAGCGACACCATCATCAAGGAGATCGACCGCCTGGCGGCGCGCATCGGCGACGACACGGCGATGCTGCGCTATGTGTTCGACCACATAGAGCCGCGCTACTACCGTTCGACGCGCAACATCGGGTGGGACGCCGTGTGGTGCCACCTGGCGAGCGAGTACTACCTCAAAGGGCGCTGCCCCTGGGCCCTGCCGGGGACGCTGACCAATATGCGCTACAACTACAACCGCATCAAGCAGAGCCTCATCGGCGCCCACGGCCAGGAGCTGTGGATGGCCGACACGAACCAGAGCACGAATCCCGACGACTGGATCAGCAGCCACCGCTTCCCCACCCCCTACGTCGTGCTGTGGTTCTGGGACCCCGACTGCCACCACTGCCAGGAGCAGAGCGAGGAGCTGAAGAAGCTCTACGACGACATGGTGGCCAAGGGCGAGAAGCGCTTCGAGGTCTACGCCGTGGGCTACGAGAGCGACGTGCCGAAGTGGAAGAAATATGTGAAAGAGCACGACTTCCGCTGGGTGAACGTCGGCGGGCCGAACGTCAACATCGACTACCAGGAGGCCTACAACGTGCATGGCGCCCCGACGATGATCATCCTCAACCAGCGGCGCGACATCATCATGAACAAGACCATCCCCGTGAAGAACCTGATGGGGTTCCTGGACGACTACGAGAAAAGGAGTGAAAAGGAGTGAGAGGGAGTGAAAGGGAGTGAAAGGGAGTGAAAGGACATTAGTACCGTCGTCAACATTTGTCCTTTCACTCCCCCTCACTCCCTCTCACTCCCCTTCACTCCCCAAAAGAACAAAACACACAGAACGAATGGATATCATCAACATACTGCCCGACAGCGTGGCCAACCAGATAGCGGCCGGCGAGGTGGTGGACCGCCCCGCCAGCGCCGTCAAGGAGCTGCTGGAGAACGCCATGGACGCCGGCGCCACCCAGATCGACCTGGTGGTGAAGGATGCCGGGCGGACCCTCATACAGGTGGTGGACAACGGCTGCGGCATGAGCGACAGCGACGCACGCCTGTGCTTCGAGCGCCACGCCACGAGCAAGATACACCGTGCCGACGACCTCTTCGCCATCCAGACCATGGGGTTCCGGGGCGAGGCCCTGGCCTCGATAGCGGCCATTGCGCAGGTGGAACTCCGCACGCGCATGCACGACAGCGAGTTGGGCACGCAGGTGGTGATCGAGGGGTCGCAGATTGTCGGCCAGCAGCCCATGGCCTGTGCGCCGGGGACGTCGCTGGCGGTGAAGAACCTCTTCTTCAATGTGCCGGCGCGAAGGAACTTCCTGAAGAAGGACAGCGTGGAGCTGAGCCACATCGAGGAGGTGTTCCGCCGCGTGACGCTGATACACTACGACCTGGGCTTCAGCCTGACCAGCAACGGCCGCCTGCTCTACGACCTTCAGGCGGGCAGCATGCTGCAGCGCATCGCCGGCCTGTACGGCAACCACTACAAGGAGCGTTTCTTCAATGTGGAGGAAGAGACAGACATAGTGAAAATCAAAGGCTTCGTCGGCAAACCGGACTATGCCCGCAAGACGCGCGGCGAGCAGTACCTCTTCGTCAACGGCCGTTTCATCAAGCATCCGGCGTTGAGCGCGGCGGTGGAGAAGGCCTACAGCGACCTGCTGCCGGACCACTCCTACCCCAGCTACTTCATTGGCCTGCAGGTGGACCCCGCCCGCATCGACATCAACATCCATCCGACGAAGACCGAGGTGAAATTCGTCGACGAGCACGCCATGTTCGCCATCCTGCGGTCGGCGGTGAAGAAAGCCCTGGGGCAGTTCACCCTGGCCACGGAGCTGGAATTCGACACGCCGGAGGAGTTCAACATACCGCCCGCGCCGAAAGGCTATGTGCCTCCGGCGCCGCGAATCAGCTACAACCCCGACTACAACCCGTTTGCAGGGGCGAAAGGGAACGACAAGGGAACGAAGCGGAGCGAGAAGGATGCGATGGCGGACACCATCCCCTTGGGCGACGACACGAACATGCTTTCGATACCGCTCGCCCCCGCCCCGACGCCGTCGCTCCCCGCCAACAGCTGCCTGCAGGTGCAGGGGCGCTACATAGTCACCTCGCTGTCGTCGGGCCTGGCCATCATCGACCAGCAGCGTGCGCACGAGCGCGTGCTGTATGAACGCCTCACGCAGCAGGCCAGCCTGGCGCCGACGTCGCAGGCGCTGCTCTTCCCGGTGAACTGCCAGTTCTCGGCAGCCGACGCGGAGCTCTTCGGCGAGCTGCTGCCCGACCTGCGGGAATACGGCTTCGCCATCGACCCCGTCGGGCAATGCACCTTTGTGGTCACGGCCACACCTGCCGACATGAAAGAGAGCGAGCTGCAGGGGAGTTTCGACAGCATACTGACCGACTACAAGAGCTCCACCCTGCAGAAATACAGCAACCGCACGCAGACCCTCTGCGCCTCGCTGGCACGCCAGATGGCCGTCAAGGCCGGCACCGTGCTCGGCCAGGAGGAGATGCAGCAGCTGGTGGCCGACCTGTTCTCCTGCCCCATGCCCGAGACCTCGCCCAGCGGCAAAAGAATCATCACCGTTGTCAAACCCGAAGAAATACTAAAATAGACACCATGGCACAATACCAACCCCAAGGCTTCAGCCTGCTGCCTCCGGCAGTGAAACACCTGCTTATCATCAACGTCCTGGTCTTTGGCGCCGACTATGTGCTGCAGAGGCAGGGCATCTATCTGGGCAACATTCTGGCCCTGTTCAGCCTGCAGTCGGGCAACTTCCATCTTTGGCAACCGCTGAGCTACATGTTCATGCATGCCAACCTGAGTCATATATTCTTCAATATGTTCAACCTGTGGATGTTCGGAGCAGCCATGGAGAACTTCTGGGGAACGAAGAGGTTCCTGACCTACTACCTGGCCTGCGGCATAGGGGCAGGTCTGCTCTACATGCTCCTGCCGGGGCTGCACATCACCGTGGGTGCCTCGGCGGCGGTGTACGGCCTGCTGCTGGCCTTCGGCATGACCTTCCCAAACGAATACATATACCTCTACTTCCTGATGCCCATCAAGACCAAGTGGTTTGTGACGGGCATGATTGTCATCGAGCTGCTGCAGGGCATTTTCTATTCCTACGACGGCGTGGCCCACTTCGCCCACCTGGGCGGCATGCTCATCGGGTTCCTGCTCATCATGTGGTGGCGCAAGCACCCGTTCTCCCGATTCTAAAATCACCAACAAAAAATAATAACACATGAAAAAAAGCATTATTCTCGTTGTCATGCTGGCCGCCACGATGGTGGGCAGCGCACAGTCGAACATTCTGAACCTCAGCCACGAATGGTTGAAGATGGTCGGATACTCGTACCAGCCGGGCTACCCCTACGGCTTCTCGCTGGCGGGCGGCTCGTTCCTCTCGATGGGATTTGCCGAGGATGGCAAAAGGTACGACATCTCGGCCACCGAATACCGCGAGCCTACATGGTCGCTGCGTTTCGGATGGATAGGCTACAACTTCGACAAGGACATCACCGGCTGGGGCGCCGTGTCGTTCCGCCCGATGCTGGTGATGGGCATCGACAAAACCAAGGACGTCACCACCGAGGACGGGACAAACTGGGTGAAAGAGAGCAACACCTACTTCACCCTGGCGCCGTCGATTGTGGTGAACGTATACATGGTACACTTCTCGCTGGGCTACGAGATTGTTCCCAAGTTCAAAGAGCTGAACGGCCTGAACTTCGGCATCGGATTCTCCATCCCCTACAACAGGGACAAAGCCACTGAGAAAGTACAGAAATGGGCCGACGAGCGCAAGGCCGTCAGGAGATAAGTCCAACAGACTGGCATCCAGTTGTAAAGAAGCCTTTTTTCGGATTGCATACAAATAATTGTGTGCAATCCGATTTTTTTTCGTACATTTGCATCACTCAATACAATATGCCATACACAATACAAGTGTATGAATAAGTGCAATATATATAGAATATAATAATTAAAACAGACTATGGAATTAGCATCTAAGTACGACCCTCGGCAGATAGAGGAGAAATGGTATCAGTTCTGGCTTGACAAGAAACTCTTCCACTCGGAGCCCGACCACCGCGTGCCCTACACCGTGGTGATTCCGCCGCCCAACGTGACGGGAGTGCTCCACATGGGCCACATGCTCAACAACACCATTCAAGACGTGCTGGTGCGCCGCGCCCGCATGCAGGGCAAGAACGCCTGCTGGGTGCCCGGCACCGACCACGCCAGCATCGCCACCGAGGCCAAGGTCGTCAAGATGCTCGCCGACCGCGGTATCGACAAACGGTCGCTCAGCCGCGACGAATTCATGAAATACGCCTGGGAATGGAAAGAGGAGCACGGCGGCATCATCCTGAAACAGCTGCGCAAACTGGGTGCAAGCTGCGACTGGGACCGCACGGCATTCACTATGGACGAGGTGCGCTACGAGAGCGTCATCCGCGTCTTCGTGGACCTCTACAACAAAGGCCTCATCTACCGCGGCGTGCGCATGGTCAACTGGGACCCCCAGGCCCTGACAGCCGTCAGCGACGAGGAGGTCATCTACAAGGAAAGCCATGGCAAACTGTTCTACCTCCGCTACTATATTGAAGACTCCGGAGTTTCCGGAAATTCCGGTATATCCGGAAAGGACTACATCGTCGTTGCCACCACCCGTCCCGAGACCATCATGGGCGACACCGCCGTGTGCGTGCACCCCGAGGACGAGCGCTACCAGTGGCTCAAGGGCAAGAAAGTCGTCGTGCCCGGCGTGGGTCGCGTGGTGCCCATCATCATGGACGAATACGTGGACCGCGAGTTCGGTACCGGCGCCCTGAAGATTACTCCCGCCCACGACATCAACGACTACAATCTGGGCATGAAATACAACCTCGAGTCCATCGACATCTTCAACGACAACGGCACCCTCAACGAGCATGGCGGCAAATACGCCGGCATGGACCGCTTCGCCTGCCGTAAGCAGATTGTCAAAGACTTGGAGGAGGCCGGCCTCATCGAGAAGATAGAGGACTACACCAACAAGGTGGGCCACAGCGAGCGCACCGACGCCGTCATCGAGCCCAAGCTCAGCGCCCAGTGGTTCCTCAAAATGGAAGGCATAGCCAAGCGCGCCCTCGAGGTGGTGGAGGACGACACCATCCGCTTCCACCCCACCAAGTTCAAAAACACCTACCGCCACTGGCTGGAGAACATCAAAGACTGGTGCATCAGCCGCCAGCTGTGGTGGGGCCAGCGCATACCGGCATGGTACATCGAGAAGGACGGCCGCGTGGAGACCATCGTGGCCCTCAACGAGGAGGAGGCCCGCAAGGTGGCCGCCGAAAAGTACGGCTACACCGGCGCCCTGCGTCAGGACGAGGACGTGCTGGACACTTGGTTCAGCTCCTGGCTCTGGCCCATCTCGCTCTTCGACGGCATCCGCAACCCCGACAACCCCGAAATCAAATACTACTACCCCACCGCCGACCTCATCACCGCCCCCGACATCATC
>DFIZ01000040.1:13319-29923 GCA_002372855.1 Bacteroidales bacterium UBA3684 | reverse complement strand
CGCGACAAGCTGGGCCGCAAGATGAGCAAGAGCCTCGGCAACAGTCCCGACCCCATCGAGCTCATTGAGAAATACGGCGCCGACGGCGTCCGCATGGGCATGCTCCTCACCGCCCCTGCCGGCAACGACCTCCCCTTCGACGAGGCCATCTGCGAGCAGGGCCGCAACTTCAGCAACAAGATGTGGAACGCCCTGCGACTGGTCTCCGGCTGGCAAATCGGCGACCAGCAGCAGAGCAAGGAGAACGAGACCAGCATTCTGTGGATGGAACAGCGCATGGCACAGGTGCTCGAGGAAATCGAGAAAGACTTCGAGCAGTACCGCCTCAGCGAGGCCCTCATGGCCAGCTACAAGCTGGTGTGGGACGACTTCTGCTCGTGGTTCCTGGAGATGGTGAAGCCCGCCTACGGCACCCCCATCGACCGCGAGACCTACGAGGCCACCGTCAGCATCTTCTCCCGCCTGATGCTCATCCTGCACCCCTTCATGCCCTTCGTCACCGAAGAGATATGGCACATCCTGCAGGGCTTCGGCAAGAGCGACGAGCAGGCCGCCTTCATCAATGCCAACTACAGCATCATGAACCAGCACATGCCCACGAGCGTCTTCTTCGACCAGCGCATGCTCGACGAGTTCGACACCGCCCGCGAGGTCATCGCCGGTGTGCGCAACATCCGCAACACCCGCAACCTCTCGCCCAAGGAGTCGCTCGACGTCAGCTACATCGCCAAGGACGACCGCTTCCAGGTCTCCCGCTTCGAGGGCATCATCCGCAAGCTGGCCAATGTCGGCAAGGTGGAAGCCGTCAGCGAAAAACCTGCCGGCGCTCTGAGCTTCATGATTGGCACCACCGAATGCTTCGTGCCCATGAGCCAGAATGTCGACAAGGATGCCGAGCTGAAGAAACTGAACGAGGAACTAAAGTACGCCGAAGGCTTCCTGGCCAGTGTGCTGAAAAAACTCTCCAACGAGAAGTTCGTCAACGGGGCCCCGGCCGCCGTCATCGAGAAAGAGCGCAACAAACAGCGCGATGCCGAAACCAAGATTGCCGCCCTGAAAGCACAAATCGAGAACCTCGGATAAAACCATGATGCGCCGACTGCTCATCACCGCCTGTATCACGATGCTCGCCCTGGGTGCCACCGCCCAGGGGAGCCTCGAGAAAGGCCTCAATGCCGACAGCAAGGGGCTGAACGACCTTGCCGTCGGTTACTATCGCGAGGCCGTGGACACCAATGCGCAGGCCCGCCTGCACCTGGGGCTCCTGCTGCAGCGCATGGAGCACTTCGCCGAAGCCGCCCATTGGTTGGGGAAAGCCGATAGCAGCGCCACGTCCATGTGCCACCTGGCCGAATGTCTCTGCGAACAACGCGACTGGGAAGGCGCCAAGAAAGCCGCCGAGAAGGCCATCGAACTCTCCGCACCCGCCGACAGCGCCCTCCGCGCCTCGGCCATGGCATCGCTTGCCATGGTCTACTGCATCGACGAGAGCTACACCAACGCCTCCACCTGGGCCCACAAAGCCCAAGCCGAGGACCCCAAGTCGGCCCGCGCCCTCAACGTCACAGGCATCATCTACTTCTACAAAGGCAACGACAACGAGGCCACTCAGACCTTCCGCAAAGCCATACAGGCCGACCCGAAGAACATCGACGCCTACTTCAACCTCGGCACTATGTACTGCTATCGCAACAGCTACGACATGGCCATCAACACCCTCAAAAAAGGACTCAAACTGGAGCGCAACTCCATCAAGCTCATCTACTGCCTGGGCTGGGCCTACCTGCTCAAAGGCGAGAAAGAGAACGCCATCGAGTGCCTGGAAACGGTCATCAAATACGACAGCACCTACATCCATGCCTACAACCGCTTGGGAGACATCTATTTCAGCAAAGACGAATACCGTGAAGCCCTCGCGCAGTATCGCACCGCCTCGCGCATCAACCCCAGGCAGAGCGAGTCGTTCCGGCTCATGGGACGCACCTACGCCGAAATGGGCGAATTCGGCAAAGCCATCCGCAACTACCAGCGCGCCGTGGAAATCAACAAGAAAGACGCCGAGACCTACGTCCGCATTGCCGAACTCTACGCCAAACAGAAACAACCCAAACGCGAACAGGCCAACTACAAACGCGCCGCCAAACTGGGCCACAGAGGTGCCCAGAAATGGTGCACGCAGCACAACATTGCATATTGAACAGTATTATCAGTAATTAAAACTAATGAACAATATAAAATACTATCTCGACAAGGTAGGCGCCATCTTCGACGCCGAACAATTCATCGCCGAACCGCGCGAACTCTACGCCCCCATCGAATACACCCTGCGCCTGGGCGGCAAACGCATTCGCCCCACCATGCTCCTGATGGCCAACGCCCTTTTCGGCGGCGACGAGCAGCAGGTGCGCAATGCAGCCCTCGGCATCGAGACCTTCCACAACTTCACCCTCCTCCACGACGACCTCATGGACCGCTCGCCCCTGCGCCGCGGCCAGCCCACAGTCTACACCAAATGGGACGAGAACACCGCCATCCTCAGCGGCGACACCATGTTCGCCCTCGCCTGGCGCTATTTCCTCCGCCAATCCACACCTAAACTGCAGGTAATCCTGCAATGCTTCAACGAGACCGCCATCGAAGTGTGCGAAGGGCAACAGAAAGACATGAACTTCGAACGCATGGGCCTGGCCAACGTCAGCATCGACAACTACATGGACATGATACGCCAGAAAACCGCCGTGCTGCTCGCCGGGGCCCTGAAGATAGGTGCCCTGTATGCCGGCGCCCCCGCCGACGAGGTCGAACGCCTCTACGCCTTCGGCATCCACCTCGGCCTCGCCTTCCAGATGCAGGACGACCTGCTGGACGGCTACGGCGACACCGCCGTCTTCGGCAAAAAAACCGGACAGGACATCCGCGACAACAAGATATCCTTCCTCCCGCTGACGGCCCTGAAATACGCCAACGAAGAGCAGCGGAAAGAACTCCTGGCCCTCTTCGCCGCCAAGGACAACATGGACGAAGAAGAAAAAGTGCGCCGGGTCCTGGCACTCTACCAAGCCATGAACCTCAAAAACGCCATCGAAAAAGCCATCGCCGACGAGTTTGAAACCGCCCGCAAAGAACTCGACGGAATCCATGCCGACGAACCCCGAAAAACACCTCTCCGCGAACTCATGGAAACACTAAATGGAAGAAAAAAATGATATTTTTTGGTGGAATTAGAAAAAAGGTGTATATTTGCACATTGAAATAAAACAACGGAATTACAAACAATAAATTAATAATCAACAAAGTAACACAACATGAAAAAAGTATTTGCTGTGATGTCAATAGTAGGATTATTGACATTTGCCAACTTCAATGGCGTGATGGCACAGGATGCCACAACGACTGAAGCCACCGAACAGGTTGCCGCTACCGCCGACAGCGCTGCCCCCGCAGAAGCCGTCGCCGAGACCGCTGCCGAAGAGACTGCAGCCCCCGCTGCCGAAGAGACCACCAAGTCCTTCCACCAGGTGCTCAAAGAGAAGTACATCCAGGGTGGTGCCGGCTGGATGACCCCCGTGCTCCTCTGCCTTATTTTCGGTATGGCCCTCGTCATCGAGCGTATCCTCTACCTCAACATGGCCACCACCAACGTCAAGAAGCTCCTCAACGGCATTGAGGACAACGTCAAGAGCGGCAACTATGAGGCCGCCAAGGAACTCTGCCGCAACACCCGCGGCCCCGTCGCCAGCATCTTCTACCAGGGCCTCGACCGTATGGACCAGGGCCTGGAGAACGTTGAAAAAGCCGTCACCAGCTACGGTGGTGTCCAGATGGCCCGCCTCGAGAACAACCTCACCTGGATCGGCCTGTTCATCGCCCTTGCTCCCTCCTTCGGATTCCTCGGCACCGTTGTCGGTATGGTCCAGGCCTTCGATGACATCGAGGTCGCTGGTGACATCAGCCCGACCGTCGTCGCCGGCGGTATGAAAGTGGCTCTGTTGACCACCATCTTCGGTCTTATCGTCGCTATCATCCTTCAGATTTTCTACAACTACATCCTCACCAAAATCGAGAGCCTTGTCGACCAGATGGAAGATGGCAGCATCTCCTTCATGGACATCCTCGTGAAATACCACAAATAATTGCTTTCTCTTTTGAACGGGAAACGGTTAAACGTTAAACATTAACATTAAAAGAGAAACAATCATGAAAGAAAAAACAGATAAACTCATCACTTTCGTTGGTCTTGGCATCGCCCTGCTGTGCTTCGTGCTGGCTATCGTCTTTGCCATGAACAACGGCAGCGATGTGAAGACCCTGGCCGACGTCAAAGCAGGTGGTCTCTTCGACACCATCTACTGGATCCTCGTCGCCCTGGTGGCCATCTCCATCGTTGCCATCATCATCTTCCTCTGCATCAAGCTGGCCGACCGCTTCAAAACCGTCCCCGGCTATGCGAAGAAGTTCTTCATCATCCTCGGCATCGCCATCGTAGCCTGCCTGGCTGCCTTCCTGCTGGCCAAGGGCGACGACGTCACCCCCGCCCTGATGGAGAAGAGCGGTACCACCGAAGGTACCTCCAAACTCATCGGCGCAGCCTGCATCCTCGTCTACATCCTCGTGATCGGCGCCGCCGGCTGCATCATCTATGCCGAAATCGCAAAATCGTTAAAAAAGAAATAAGATATGGCTCGCAAGACTCCTGGATTAAATACAAGTTCGATGTCCGATATCTCGTTCCTGCTGCTGGCCTTCTTCCTGATGGTCTCCAACATCAACTCCGATATGGGTATCGCACGTAAGCTGCCTCCTCCCCTGCCTGAGGACGCAGAAGCCCCAGATGTTCACGAGCGCAATATCTTTGTAGTGATGGTCAACAAGGACGACCGTTTGCTCTTCAACACCGAGTACGGCCGCATTGAGGACTTGAAGGACCGTGCCAAGGAATTCCTCGGCAACCCCAACAACCTCTCCCACATGCCCGAGAAGACCCCGACCCAGATCGACCTCCTCGGCACATACGACGTTTCCAAAGGCGTCATCTCCCTCCGCAACGACCGCGGTACTTCCTACGACATGTACCTGCAAGTGCAGAACGAGCTGACTGCCGCCATCACCGAAATGCGCGACGAACTGGCTACCGCCCGCTTCGGCAAACACTATGCCGACCTTAGTGAACCACAACGCAAAGCCGTCGAGACCGCCATCCCCATGGCTATCTCCGAGGCCGAGCCCACAAAGATAGGAGGTAAATAATGGCACGTTTTACTGGTAAGAAAGCTAAAGAAACGCCCGCCCTCAACATGGGCTCCATGAGCGATATCATCTTCATGCTCCTGTTCTTCTTCATGGTCATCACCACCATGCGCGAGAGCTCCCTCTACGTGAAGATTATCCCTCCCCAAGGTTCCGAAGTGACTAAACTGGCCAAGAAAAGCCTCGTGAGCTACATCAACGTTGGTGTGCCTATACAAGACCAACAGAAGAAATACGGTACCGAACCCCGTATCCAGCTCAACGACCAGATTTCCGAGGTGTCCGACATCATCGCTTTCGTCGAAGACGAGCGCCAGCAGCGCCGCGAAGACGAGCGCGCCCAGCTCACCACCGCCATCAAGGCCGACAAACAGGTGCGCATGGGTCTGATCACCGACATCAAGCAGGAACTCCGCAAGGCCGGTGCCCTCCGTATCTTCTACAACGCCTCCAAAGGTGCCCGTATAAGCAAATAAGCCCTACGGTCAATCCTCACCCTACAAACAGAAAGCCACCCCTCGAGGGTGGCTTTTTTTGTTTCTATACGGCTCCACAACAGCAGAACCCACTCTTAACTCATAACTCTTAACTCATAACTGAAACTACCGTCCCGTCATCTTGCGGAAGACAAACATCAGGCCCACAATCATCAGCACCATCACGCCGATGATGACCCAGAAAGCCGTGGTGCTCGTCGTGAACGGGAAATCCACATTCATGCCGAAGAGGCTGGCCACCACCGTCAGCGGAAGCATGATGGTCGAGAAGTAGGTCAGCACGCGCATAATGTCGTTGGTGCGGTTGGTCAGCAACGAGTCGAACGTCTGCGACAGACCCTCGATCAACTCGCCGAAATCCTCGATGGAGTCGAACATCTTCTGGTACTGGTCCAGAATGTTGCCCCAGTAGTCTTCCATATCCAGCACCTCGGGGTCGACAAAGCCCTTGATGCCGCCGCTCTCGAACATGTGGAGCACGCGCAGCTGGGGCTTGAAGGTGGTGTTGAGCAGAATGGTGTTGCGCCGCGTGACGGAAATCTGCTCGATGATGGAGCGCGCGCGCTTGTTGAAAATGTCGTAGTTGATGAGGTCCACCTCGGCGCCCACGCGCTGCACCAACGTGTTGGTTTCCAGCATCAGGCGGTTGAGGATGTGGTAGAGCAGCTGGTCGCTCGAGGCCATCATCTCCTGCGTCTCCTCGTCGCCCTCCTGCAGGTCTTCCTGAATCTCCTCGAAGAACTTCTTCACCACCCAGTGCGCCTTGCCCACGGTGATGATGAAATCGCGCCCCCAGAAGATTTTCACCTCCCGGATACGGATAAACTTGTTCCCCTTGTCGAAATAGGGGAAATGGAGGATAAGGAAATAATAGTCGTCATACTCGTCTATCTTCGGCCGCTGGTTGGTGCCGCGGCAGTCCTCGATATCCAAGGGGTGGAAATGGTATTCATCCAACAGCAGATTGTAGTCGTCCTCACTCGGATTGGTGATGTCAAGCCATCGGATTGACTTGTACTGTATCGTTTCAATCATATAACACCTCCTTGGTAATCAAGATTCTACATTCGAGTAAACTTATTGGTTCAATTTGCAAAGATACAAAAAAAATCCAATTTCCAACTTTTTTTTATCGCCACCCCCTACAACTCTACGACCCCACACCCCTACCCCTCTACAACTCTACCCCTCTACAACTCTACGACTCTACGACCCTACACCCCTACCCCTCTACAACTCTACCCCTCTACGACTCTACAACTCTACGCCCCCCTAAACACCCACCAAAGAGCACCCTTCTCATATCGTTCTCATATACTTCTCATATACTTCTTATATCACCTATATAAGAAGTATATGAGAAGTATATAGGAAGGATATAAGAAGGGCGGTAAGATGTGGCTATTTGACCCCTCGTTGGTCGAGGGCGCGGTGGAAGGCGGCGGCGTTGCGCTGGTGCTCGGCGAGGGTGGCGGCGAAGCGGTGGGTGCCGTCCATTTTGTCGCTGGCGCAGAAGTAGATATAGTTGGTTTCCGGGGCGTTGAGGACGGCTTTGATGGTGGCTTTGGAGGGGAGGCAGATGGGTGCCGGGGGGAGGCCGGTGTGGAGGTATGTGTTGAAGGGGCTCTCGGCGGCGAGGTGTTTGTGGAGGATGCGGCGGAGGGTGAAGTCGCCGACGGCGTATTTGACGGTTGGGTCGGCTTGGAGGGGCATGTCGCGCCGGAGGCGGTTGAGGTAGACGCTGGCTATGGTCGGTTTCTCGGCATTGTTGTTGGTTTCTTCCTCGACGATGGAGGAGAGGATTATGATTTCACGGAGTGAAAGGGAGTCCTCTTCACTCCTTTTCACTTCCCAGAATCTGTTGTATTCTTTCTCCATGCGCTGCATGAATTGCTCGGGGGTGACGGTCCAGTAGAATTCGTAGGTGTCCTGGAGGACGAGGTGGAAGCTGTCGAGGGACACGTCGAAGTCGTTGTGCATCAACTTGGTGTTTAGGTATTCGTTGAGCTGCTGTGGGGTGCGGAATTTGCCGATGGTGAGGCGGAGGGGGTCCTGCTGGCCGCGGGTGATGCGCTTGATGAGGCGGATGAGGGGTGTGGAGGGTTCGACGAGGTAGGAGCCTGGCTGCCAGTTGCCGAGTTTGAACACATTGGCCATGAGACTGAAGAGGGGGCCGTCGTCGACGAGGCCGTTGGCCACGAGAGTGTCGCGTGCGGCGAGGGCGTTGTCGCCGGTGGGGAGGTAGATGCGGACGGGTTCGGCGTTGTCGGTGGTGGCGTTGAGGCACGTAAAGGCCAGTCCACCTATGGCGAGCAGGGCCAGGATGGCGACGATGAGGAGGGTTCGGAGGAGGGTTCGGGTTTTCATTGTAGTATTTTTTGCATGCGGATGGTGTCAATGTATCTTACACCCCCTTCCCCTTCGGGGGCTCCCCCTTGGAAAGGGGGAGAGTTGAGCGAGGTGATGCCTTCGGGGGCTCCCCCTTGTGAAGGGGGAGAGTTGAGCGAGGTGATGCCTTCGGGGGCTTTCCCTTGGAAAGGGGGAGAGTTGAGCGAGGTGATGCCTTCGGGGGCTTTCCCTTGGAAAGGGGGAGGGGTGAGGTTGTTTTCTTTTTGGGGATCAGGGACATTCTTTGGCTCCTCCCCTAATTTAGGGGAGGTGGCCGAAGGCCGGAGGGGTATGGCGAGCCAGTCGCGGAAGTGGCCGCACTCGGTGTATCCGGCTTTGGCGAAGAGGGCCAGCGAGGCGGCGTTGGTGGCGGCAATGTCGGCGTAGAGGGTGTGGAGGGGGGAGGAGTGGCTGGGTGGCTGAGTGGCTGGGTTACTGAGTGGCTGAGTGGCTGGGTGGCTGGGTTGCTGAGTGACTGAGTTACTGGGTGGCTGAGTGGGGGAGTAGAGGGTTTCGAGGGCGCGGAGCATGGCGAGGGCGTGGCCCTGACGGCGGTGCTCGGAGGCGACCATGATGCCCACGGCGCAGCGGCGGTTGAGGGGGTCGTAGTTGTAGAGGTCGATGCAGCCGACGGGCCTCATAGGCCTCACCCCTGACCCCTCTCCAGAGGGAGAGGGGAGTAGATAGTACAGTCTGAGACTGCCGCTGGAGAGGGAGGCTCCCTCTTCGGCCACGAGTGCTATTGTCCTTTCACTCCCTTTCACTCCCTTTTCACTCCCTTTCACTCCCGGTGTTACGAAATCTTCCCCCATAGTATCTTGTTTTTGGAGTTCTGTATGTGTTGCATCAGCAGGGGGTGTGCGGCGAGGGCGGGGTCGGCGGCGAGGAGGTCGCGCACGGCGTTGCGGGTGGCGCTGACGAGGGGTTCGTCGTCGACGATGGAGGCGAGGCGGAGGTCGAGGGCGCCGCTCTGCTGCAGGCCCTGTATGTCGCCGGGTCCTCGGAGGCGGAGGTCGGCTTCGGCTATCTGGAAGCCGTCGGTGGTGCTGCACATGGTGCGTATGCGCTCCTGCGAGGTGTAGGAGAGGTCGTCCTTGGTCATGAGGATGCAGTAGGCCTGGTCGGCGCCGCGGCCCACGCGTCCGCGCAGCTGGTGCAGCTGGCTGAGGCCGAAGCGTTCGGCGTTCTCGATGACCATGACGGAGGCATTGGGCACGTCGACGCCCACCTCTATCACCGTGGTGGCCACCATGATGTGGGTGAGGCCGCGCTTGAAGCGGTCCATCTCGAAGGCTTTCTCCTCGGCGGTGAGGCGTCCGTGGACCATGGAGGTTTGGTACTGCGGCCGGGGGAAGTAGCTCTGCACCATCTCGAGGCCGTCCTGGAGGTTCTTGAGGTCCATCTTCTCGCTTTCCTCGATGAGGGGGTAGACGATGTAGACCTGGCGGCCGGCGTCGATCTGCTGCTTGAGGAAGGAGAAGACGAGGGGGCGGTTGCGCTCGAGGCGGTGGTAGGTGCGCACGGGGTGGCGGCCCGGGGGCAGCTCGTCGATGACGGAGCAGTCGAGGTCGCCGTAGAGGGTCATGGCGAGGGTGCGCGGTATGGGGGTGGCGGTCATGACGAGGATGTGGGGCGGCACAGCGGATTTCTGCCAGAGTTTGCTGCGCTGCTCGACGCCGAAGCGGTGCTGCTCGTCGATGACCACGAGGCCGAGGTCGCGGAAGGCGACGTTGTCCTCGATGAGGGCGTGGGTGCCGATGAGGAGGTCTATCTCGCCGTCGGCGAGTTGCTGTTTGAGTTTCTTCTTGGCGGCGGGGCGCAGGGAGCCTGTGAGGAGCTGCACGTTGACGCCGAGGCCGTCGAGCATGCGCTGGAAGGTGAGGTAGTGCTGTGTGGCGAGGATCTCGGTGGGTGCCATGAGGCAGGCCTGGCTGCCGTTGTCGACGGCCAGGAGCATGCACATCAGGGCCACGAGGGTCTTGCCGCTGCCCACGTCGCCCTGCACGAGGCGGTTCATCTGGCGTCCGGTGCGCATGTCCTCGCGGATCTCGCGTATGACGCGTTTCTGGGCCCCGGTGAGGGGGAAGGGTATCTGGCGGTAGAAGTTGTTGAAGTGGTCGCCCACATGGGCGAAGACGCGACCCTGCGAGTGCGAGGAGCGCTGCTGGTGGGCGTACTGGTAGTCGAGCTGGAGGAAGAAGAGTTCCTCGAACTTGAGCCGCAGGCGGGCCTGGTCGAGCTGCTGGCGGCTGTCGGGGTAGTGGATGGCGAGCATGGCCTCGCGGCGGGGGAGGAGGTGGAAGTGGCGGAGGATGTCGTCGGGGAGGTTCTCGGGGATGAGTTGGGGGTCGGAGTGCTGGAGGGCCTGGATGAGGGACTCGGAGATGCGTGCCAGGGCGCGGGTGCCGAGGCCGTGCTGCTTCATTTTGTCGGTGGTGTGGTAGACGGGCATCAGGGGGTGGCGTGCGCCGTCGTCGACGGAGGAGAAGGGCTCGATGTCGGGATGCGTCATCTGCCAGATGTTGTTGTAGACGGCGGGCTTGCCCATGACGAGGTATTCGACGTTGGGTTTCAGGCGTTCGCGCACCCATTTGGTTCCGGCGAACCATACGAGCTGGAAGTATCCGGTGCCGTCGAAGAGGTCGACGGTGAGGCGTTCGCGATGGGGGCCTGTGGCGACGGTCTGCATGTTGGACAGGCGTCCGCGGACAACGACGAAGTTGTCGTCTTCCTTGACGGAGGCGATGGTGGAGATGACCGAGCGGTCGACATAGCGGAAGGGGAGGTAGTCCAGCATGTCGGCATAGGTGTGGATGCCGGCCTCGGAGGCCAGCACCTTGGCGCGCGCCGGGCCTACGCCTTTGAGGTATGCTATGTCGTCGTAGAGGGTCATCTTGGGAGTTAAGAGTTATGAGTTAGTTTTTCGCGTTCGAGGGTGGAGGAGATGTTGATGTGGTCGGGGTCGGCCATGACGAGGAGGGTCTCGATGGAGGGGTCCTGGAGGCGGTTGACGGCGGCGACGGTTTGCTCGTATTCGAAGTCCTTGGCGGTGCGTATGCCGCGGATGATGACCTTGGCGCCGAGGCGGTGGCAGAGGTCGATGGTCATGTCGGTGTAGGAGGTGACTTCGACGGTGGGACAGTCGGAGAGCATGGCGCGGATGCGCTCAAGGCGTTCCTCGACGGAGAACATGTACCGTTTTTCGCTGTTTACGCCCACGGCCACCACCACCTTGTCGAACAGGGGCAGCATGCGCCGCAGGATGGCCTCGTGGCCGACGGTGAAGGGGTCGAAGGAGCCCGGGAAAAGCGCTAGAACTGCCATAGCAAGCGGAAGGTTAGAGAGTTGTTGTAACAGTCGTTGTCCCACACATTCTTTTTCACCCCGTCGGTGCTGACTTCGGTGAAGGTCCAGTCGCGCTTGACGGCGATGATGGAATACTGCCAGCGGATGTTGAACATGAGGCCTCGCCACACCTTGAAGCGCAGGTCGGCGACGAGGGCGAGGTCGTTCTTGAGGAACTCCATGTCGTTGGTGTCGGGGAAGAAGTAGTTGGGGTTGTATCTCAGGATGTTATGAGGCTGTTGCACCAGGCGGCTGTAGTTGATGCCGAGGCCGAGGAGCATGCCGCCCCAGGGGTCGCGGTAGTGGACCATGAGGGGGATGTCGACGTAGTCGAGCCGGAGCGAGATGCTGTAGGGGTCGCCGCTGCCGTTGTAGGAGCCGCGTTGCGAATAGGCGGCTTCGACGCTGAGGTTCCAGGTCTCGTAGCGGTCGAATCCGAAGATGACGCCGACGCCCGAGGTGACGCCCCATTTGCTGAAGCTTTTCAGTTCGTCGCCCTCGATTTGCGAGAGGGTGCCGCCAGCCGACACCAGGCCGTGGATGCGCTGGGCCGACAGGGGGGCTGCCGACAGGAGAATCAATAGGAGCAGGGTTGTCTTTTTCATATATTGTTCAGGTTGTGAAGTAAAATGGATGCGTCGGTCGTGGTTTTGTAGTGGCGCATGTAGCGCAGCATGAGGCGCTCCTGGAGTTCCGCCGAAGCGCCCGGCGCCAGGTCGGCAGGGGAGAAGATGCCTTTGCGGCCGCGGTAGCCCACCCAGCTCCACCGGCCTCCGAGCACCCGGAGGCAGTCGCCGAAATAGGCCTTCTTTCTGCGCTGGAACCAGAAGAGTATCGGCGACAGCAGCAGGAGCAGCAGGGAACAGGCAAGGTCGAAGATGCGCTTGTTGCGCCGGCAGGTGTCGGTGCTGATGGTCTCCAGGTCGTCAAGGAAGAGGCTCTCGCGGGTGAGGATGCTGTCGGAACCGATGACGTAGTCGCCGTTCTCGGGCGCTATCTTGTATTCCACCCCGGTGGTCCGGAGGGTGGCCATGAGGGAGATGATGTCTTTCAGCTCGATGTCGGCGCCGCAGAAGACCACTTCCTCCACCTTCTCGATGAGGATAAGGTCTTGCAGGTGGTGTGCTTCGCGGGGCCGTTCGGCGATGATGTTGGCTCCGCCGATGCCCATCAGGGCATAGAGGTTTTTCACCCTTGCCGCCTCTGCCTCGCTGCCCACCACCAGCACGCTTCCGCGCCTGCGTGCGTAACGCGCGTATCCTTTAATTCCTGCGGCACCCAGGAGCAACCTTGTCAGCAGGGTGCTCGCCAGGGTCCACAGCCCGCCTGCCACCAGCAGCATGCGCGAGTAGCGCTGCCCTTCGTCCAGCAGGGAATAGAACGACAGCAGGAGCAGCAGGCCGATGCCCATGCCTTTCACAATCTTCCATGGGCGCACGGGTTTGTCGTAGCCTCCGGCAAGCCAGCTGCTGCACATCAGTATCAGCACATAGAGCGGCATCACCAGGTAGGTGTATTCCGGGGGGTAGTAGTCGATGTTGTTGGCCCACAGTTCGGCCCAGAGGCGCTTGATGACGAGGAACCCGCCGTAGGCCACGCCGAAGTCCAGCAGTGGCACCGCCAGCCTGACGCCGATGCGCTTGGCCCAGGCCAGCGTGGCTCGGAGCCAGATGGCCATCCGCAGCAGGGCGTTGAACATGCGTGCATTGCTGCCGGAGAAGTAGCGCCCCACGAAGATGGACATGGCGTTGTAGAAGGTGTAGACGTAGTTCATCGAGCCGCGCTTGGTGCTCTCGCCTTTGTAGTGGATGATGTGCGTCTGGGGGAAATAGTAGTTCTTGAATCCCGCCAGGTGGATGCGCCAAGAGTAGTCGATGTCCTCGCCGTACATGAAGTAGCTCTCGTCCAGGCCTCCAATCTTTTCGTAGGCCTCGCGGCTGATCATCAGGAAGGCTCCGGGCATGATTTCAATCTCGTTCACCTCGTTTTCGGGCAGGTGGCCCATGTAGTAGGCCGCGATGCGGCGTGAATGGGGAAAGAGCTTGATGAGGCCCGAAATCTTGTAGAACGAGGCTTCCGGCGTGGGGAACCCGCGCTTGCTTTCCTTGAGAAAACGGCCGTCGCCGTCCACCATCTTCACCGTCAGGCCCCCGGCGTCGGGGTGTTCGCGCATGAAGTCCATGCACTTGACGAAGGTGTCGTTCTCCACCACGGTGTCGGGGTTGAGCAGCAATATGAAGTCGGAGGTTGGAGGTTGGGGGGCTGTGCCCGTACCTCCTGCCTCCTGCCTTTTGCCTGCTATCTCTTTCAGGGCCTGGTTGTTTGCCTTGGCGAATCCAGTGTTCTCCTTGTTTGCAATCAGGTGTACCTGCGGGAACTCGCTGCGCACCATGTCCACACTGCCGTCGACCGAGTCGTTGTCGACTACCCATACCTCCAGCTCCAGCTCGCTGCCGTCCTTCAGTGTGCGGTTGCTGCCGAACACCGACGACAGGCACTGCCGCAGGAAGTACTTCACATTGTAGTTGACTATGACGATTCCGAGTCTCAAATCCTTCTTTCTTTTTTTCAATCAGAATGAAAAGAATGGAAAAGAAATTCTGATTATTCTTTTTATTCTGATTGCGATTAAGAAATCTCGTAAATTCTTATTTCTTCTTTTTGCGTTTGCCGGCGCCTTCGATGATGGCCAGGGCCTCGTCGAGAGTGAGCTTCAGGGGGTCGACGCCCTTGGTGAGGCGGAAGTTCTCGCCCTTGTAGGTCAGGTAGGGGCCGAAGCGGCCGATGTTGCTCATCACCGCCTCGCCGTCCTTTTGGCCAATCTCGTGGGGGTAGATCTTCTTCAGCTCCTCCTTTTGCTCTTCGGCTTCGCGTTTGGTCTTGATGATTTCGATGCAGCGCTCAAGCTCCACGTCGTAGGGGTCGTCGTTCTTGCCTAGGGAGTAGAACTTGTTGTTGTGGCGCACGTAGGGGCCGAATTTGCCAATGCTGACGGTCACTTCCTTGCCCTCGAACTCGCCCACCGTGCGCGGCAGCGCGAACAGGCCCAGGGCCTCTTCGAGGGTGATGGTCTCGATGCTCTGGCCGCGTTTCATGCTGGCGAACTGCGGCTTCTCGTCGGTGTTGGTTTCGCCGATCTGCACCAGGGTGCCGTAGCGGCCTATCTTGGCGTAGACGTTCTTGCCGCTCTTGGGGTCGACGCCCAGCAGGCGGCTGCCGGTGGTGCGCTGGCTGTTCTGCTGGGTCTGGCGTATGTTCTTGTGGAAGGGCACGTAGAAGCGGTCGATGACCTTGCGCCACTCCTTCTTGCCGGCGGCGATGTCGTCGAAATCCTTCTCCACCGTGGCGGTGAAGTTGTAGTCCATGATGTTTTCGAAGTGCTCCATCAGGAAGTCGTTCACCACGCATCCGATGTCCGTGGGGAAGAGCTTGCCTTTCTCGGCGTAGCCTTTCTCCTTCTTCTCGGTGCGTTTCACCTGGCCGCCCTTGAGCGAAAGGGATACGCAGTTGTGCTCCTCGCCCTCGCGGTCTTCCTTCATGATGTACTCGCGCTTGAGGATGGTGCTGATGGTGGGGGCGTAGGTGGAAGGACGGCCGATGCCGAGGTCCTCGAGTTTCTTGACCAGGCTGGCCTCGGTGTAGCGCGGGGGGTGCTGTGTCCAGTGCTCGTCGGCGTCGCAGCTCTCGAGGGCGAGGAGGGTGCCTTCGGGCAGGCGCGGCAGCATGCGCTCGCCGCCGGTGGGTTCGTCGTCGTCGGTGCTTTCCATGTACACCTTCAGGAAACCGTCGAACTTCACCTGTTCGCCGCTGCACTGGAAGTGGAGGTCGCTGTTCCAGCTGATGACCATTTCCGTTTTCTCGATGTCGGCGTCGGCCATTTGGCTGGCCACGGTGCGCTTCCAGATGAGCTCGTAGAGGCGGCGCTGGGCGCTCTCGGCGTTGATGGTCTGGGCGGTCATGTCGGTGGGGCGTATGGCCTCGTGGGCCTCCTGGGCGCCCTTGGTCTTGGTCTGGTAGCGGCGGGTCTTGACGTATTCGGCGCCGTACTGGCTTTCGATTTCCTTTTTGGCCATGCTCAGCGCCAGCTCGCTGAGGTTGACGCTGTCGGTACGCATATAGGTGATGTATCCGCTTTCGTACAGCTGCTGTGCCACCTGCATGGTGCGAGCCACGCTGAATCCGAGCTTGCGGCTGGCCTCCTGCTGGAGGGTGGAGGTGGTGAAAGGCGGCGCAGGCGTGCGGTGGGCGGGCTTGGTCTCGATTTTGCTCACCTTGAAGTTGGCGCCGACGATGCTCTCGAGGAAGGCCTGGGCCTCGGCCTCGGTGTCGAAGTGGCGGCTGAGCTCGGCGCTGAGGGTCTTGTTGCCGTCGACGGGGCGGAACTGCGCCGTCACGCGGAAGTAGGCCTTGCTCTGGAAGGCCTTGATTTCGTTCTCGCGCTCCACGATGAGGCGCACGGCCACGCTCTGCACGCGCCCGGCGCTGAGGGCGGGCTTGATTTTGCTCCAGAGGATGGGACTGATTTCGTAGCCCACAAGGCGGTCGAGCACGCGGCGGGCCTGCTGGGCGTCGACAAGGTTCATGTCGATGCTGCGCGGGTTCTCGATGGCGTGGAGGATGGCCGTCTTGGTAATCTCGTTGAAGACGATGCGCTGCGTCGTCTCCGGGTTGAGCTTCAGGGTCTCCTGAAGGTGCCAGGCGATGGCCTCTCCCTCGCGGTCCTCATCGGATGCGAGCCACACCTTGTCGGCGCTCTTGACGGCTTTCTGCAGCTCGCTGACCAGGCTGCGCTTGTCGTCGCTCACCTGGTACTGCGGCTCGTATTGGTTCTCCACGTCGATGCTCATTTCTTTCTTGGCCAGGTCGCGGATGTGGCCGTAGCTCGACTTCACCGTGTAGTCCTTGCCGAGAAATTTCTCGATGGTCTTCGCCTTGGCAGGCGACTCAACAATTACTAGATTTTTCATAAATATATATGTTTTATTTTTCTCTCCGTTAAAAAAAACGACACCAGCAAAACGTAAATATATATAATTTATTGTACGCGCATCGAAAAAAAGTTTTCAACCCCTCCGCCACCTCCCTCCAACCTCCCACCTCCGACCTACCCGAGAGGTACATAATTCG
>DFIZ01000040.1:0-13264 GCA_002372855.1 Bacteroidales bacterium UBA3684 | reverse complement strand
TCTTATATCGTTCTCATATACTTCTCATATACTTCTTATATAGGTGATATAAGAAGTATATGAGAAGTATATAGGAACTATATAAGAAGGGCCGAATTTGCCCCCTCTCGGGGGGAGTGATGAGTGATGAGTGATGAGTGATGAGTGATGAGTGATGAGTGATGAGTGATGAGTGGGGGGTGTTGATATTTTTTTTGCCGGGCGGGATAATAAAAACGGGGTGGCGGCGTTTCTTGGAATAGGTGTTGCGCAACCTGTAGGTTGCGACGCCCGGCAAAGTTGCGCCGCCCGGCAATCCGTTCTGCCGCGCGGCAGGAGGACAGGAAGTTAAAAAATAAAAAAAATATAATAGAGACAGCGATGAATATACATGTTGTTCAGCACGATGTGCGTACGAACCGACCCGAGGAGAATCTCGAGTGGATAATCGGCGAGCTGGAGTCGCCGGAGAGCCGTGAGGCTTTGCTTACTGTTTTCCCCGCGTGCACGTTGTGCGGGGCGCCGCTTTTTGCGTCGGCGGGCTACACGGACCTGCAGAAGCGCGCGCAGGCGGCGCTGCAGGAGCTGGTGGTGCGGAGCGAGCACCGGGCGTTCCTGGTGGGTCTGCCGCTGCAGATCCAGGACAAGGGTTTGTGCAACGCGATTGTGTTTGTGCAGAATTGCGCCATCCGGGCGATTGTGACGAAGAAGTACCTGGCGCCGGACGAGCAGCGTTGCTTCGTGCGGGGCGAGGGCGTGCAGGTGGTGCAGTTCCACGACCAGAAGATAGCTATCGGGTTCTACGAGGACTTGAAGGAGCTGACGCGCGGCCACGTGGAGCAGCCGGACCTGGTGGTGTGCTGCGGGTGCAATGTGTTTGACTACCAGAAGCCCTACCGCACGCGCTACCGTATGAGCAAGATTGTGGAGACGCTGAATGCGGGCCTGGTGTATGTGAACCGCACGGGCGGCGAGGGTCCGTACCTGTATGCCGGCGGGAGCCTGGCGATGAACGCCGCGGGCGGTGTGCTGAGCCAGCTGCCGTATTTCGAGGACGCCTGCGCGACGGTCGACATGCAGCAGATTGAGGAAATTGAAGACGAGAAGCCTGAGGCCGTGGAGCTGGTGTACAAGGCGCTGGTGTGCGGCCTGAGGGACTATTTCCGCAAGAACGGCATCCAGCGCGCGGTGCTGGGGCTGAGCGGCGGTGTGGATTCGGCGCTGGTGGCTACGCTGGCGGCGGACGCCATAGGGGCCGAGAATGTGCACGGCCTGCTGATGCCGAGCCAGTACAGCACGGACCATTCGGTGAAGGACGCCGAGGACCTGGCGCACAACCTGGGCATGGACTACCACATCGTCCCCATCCGCGAGATGTTCGACACCTTCCGCGGGGCGCTGAAGCCTGTGTTCGGCGACCGCGCCGAGGACGTTACCGAGGAGAACCTGCAGGCACGCATCCGCGGCACGCTGGTGATGTCCTATGCCAACAAGTTCGGCGCCCTGGCGCTGAACACGACCAACCGTTCGGAGGCCGCCATGGGCTACGGCACCATCTACGGCGACTCCTGCGGAGGCCTGGCGGTGATCGGCGACCTGTATAAGACCGAGGTCTATCAGTTGTGCGAATACATCAATCGCGACGGGATACGCATCCCGGTGAACACCATCACCAAGGCGCCGAGCGCGGAGCTGCGCCCGGGGCAGAAGGACAGCGACTCGCTGCCGGACTACGACACGCTGGACGCTGTGCTGAACCTGTACCTCGACGAGTCGATGTGCGAGGACGAGATTGTGGAGGAGGGCTACGACCGCGAGCTGGTGCACAATGTGATTCGCAAGGTGGGACAGAACGAGTGGAAGCGCCTGCAGTTCGCCCCGCAGCTGAAGGTGAGCCCGCTGAGTTTCACCCTCGACCGGAGGTGGCCGATCAGTTAAGAGTTAGGAGTTAAGAGTTAAGAGTTAAGAGTTAGGAGTTAAGAGTTGGGAGTTTTGGATAATCCGCAGATAGATTTGGCGAAGCGCTACGTCGAATTGACGGGGGTGAGTGTGTTCCTGACGGGCAAGGCCGGTACGGGCAAGACGACGTTTCTGCGCGAGCTGGTGGAGCACTGCCCGAAGCGGCATGTGGTGCTGGCACCGACGGGCGTGGCGGCGGTGAACGCCGGGGGGGTGACGATACACTCGTTCTTCCAGCTGCCGTTCGAGCCTTACCTGCCGGATGTGAAAGAGCTGGTGACGGAATACCAGATGCCCAACGCCCACAAGGGGCTGAGCAAGACGAAGCAGAACATAATCCGGACGCTGGAGCTGCTGATTATAGACGAGATTTCGATGGTGCGTGCGGACCTGCTGGACGCTGTGGACATGATGCTGCGGCGCTACCGTCGCAACAGCAAGCCCTTTGGGGGAGTGCAGCTGCTGATGATAGGCGATGTGCACCAGCTGCCGCCAGTGGTGACGGAAAATGAACGCCCCTACATGGAGCGAGTCTACCCCTCGCCGTTCTTCTTCCACAGCAAGGCTTTGCAGAAGGTCGACTATGTCACTATCGAGCTTACGCATGTCTATCGTCAGCAAGATGCCGCTTTCGTCTCTCTCCTGAACCATGTACGCGACAACAACCTCGATGCTGCCACTCTGGCGGCGTTGAACAGCCGCGTGGTTAGAGAAGAACGAAGAACGGAGAGCGGAGAACGGAGGTCGGAGGGCATTCCGATTACCCTCACCACCCACAACCGTCAAGCTGATGCCATCAACCGTCGCCAAATGGATGCCCTGAAAGGCGAGGTGCGCATGTTCAAGGCTGTTGTCCGTGGCAATTACCCCGATTCGATGATGCCCATCGACAGCCTGCTGGAGGTGCGTGAGGGCGAGCGGGTGATGTTCGTTAAGAACGACTCCTCGGGGCAGCACCGCTACTACAACGGCAAGCTGGCTACGGTGCTTGGCTTTGTGACAGACGACGAAGGACGCGAACAGGTGGAGGTGGCCGATGATGACGGCGACGTGTTGAAGGTGGGGTACGAGACGTGGGAGAACCTCAAGTATACCCTCAACGAATCGAACGGACAGATAACGCAGGAAGTGGACGGCACCTTCAGCCAGTACCCCCTGCGGCCGGCCTGGGCGGTGACCATCCACAAGGCTCAGGGGTTGACGTTCGACAGGGTGGCCATCGATGCGGCCGACGCTTTTGCCTTCGGGCAGGTGTATGTGGCGTTGAGCCGTTGCCGCACGCTGGAAGGCTTGACGCTGACGACGCCGCTGACGGCGGGAGTGGCCTTCAGCGATGCCACGGTGTCGAGTTTTGCCGAGGGGGTGGAGCAGAGGCGCGAGGCTGTGGCGGAGGGCATCGGGCAGCGGGAGAAAGAATACCGCATAGAGAAGCTGATGGAGCTTTTCGGCATGGAGGACGTGGTGCACGAGACGGAGCGGCTGGAGGAGCGATATGCGAAGTTGCGCAATATCTATCCCGACAAGGTGAGGAGGATGCAGGAGGTGGCGACGTCGCTTGTGCAGCTGCAGGGTGTGAGCGAGCGTTTCCGCATGCAGTTGATGCACCTCGGCGAGCGGGAGCAGGACGAACGCGCGCGCCAGGGGGCCGAATACTATCGCACGCAGCTGGCGTCGGCACGCTGTGCGGTGGCGGTGCTGGTGGACGTGGACATCGATAACAAGGAGACCTCGAAGGCCATCAAGGAGGCCTCGGAGCAGCTGATGGAGCGGCTGAAGGTGAAGTTGGCATGCATGGAGGCCGTGTGCAAGGACGGATACAATGTGGTGTCGGTGCAAAGGGCCAAGGCGGAGGTGCTGATGGACAAGGAAGGTGGGAGCGGAAAGCGGAGAGTGGAGAGTGGAGAGCGTAGAACGGAGAGTGGAGAGCGGAGAACGGAGAGTGGGGAACGGAAGGTGGAGGGTGGCTTGGTGTCGCTCTTGACGCAATGGCGCCGTGCAAAGGCCGCGGAGATAGACAAGCCATCGTTTTTCGTGCTCACACAAAAGGCGCTGATGGGCGTTGCAAGCCTGATGCCGCGCAACGAGAGGGAGCTGCTGGCGGTGCCCGGCATCGGCAAGGCCAAGCTGGAGCAGTACGGCAAAGAGATACTGGACATTGTGGCCAACTACCGCGAGTACAACGGGCTGAAATAGCGGGAGACAGTATTTTTTTTAACAAAAATTAATAGCACATAGATTGCCATCGGGGCAATAAAAATGTGCGGAGTGCGTTGTATATATAATTTTAAAGATAAAAGAGATGAAAAGGATAGTATCAATGCTAGTGATTCTGGCCGCCATGGGATGGACCGCGCTCCAGGCGCAGGGGTCGATGCGCGCGGTGTTCAGCTACAGCACTTTCTATGCCCCGTCGACCAGCCAGCCGTATGTGGAGACCTACCTCTCGTTTGACGCATGGACGATGCAGTTCGTGAAGCAGCCCAACGGCAGCTACAGGGCTACCGCCGAGGTGACCATCGTTGCCAAGCAGGGCGACTCGGTCTGCTATGTGAAGAAGTACGACCTGAACAGCCCCACCGTGGGCTCGTTGGAGGAGCTGGACTTCAGTTTTATCGACATGCAGCGTTTTTCGTTGAACAACGGCATATACGACCTTGAGCTGACCATCCGCGACAAGAACTCGGAAGCTCCTGCGGCCATGGTGAGCGAGAAGCTAGCCTTCAACTTCGACAATGTCCATCCGACGCTCTCCTCCATCCAGCTTATGGCAGAAGCCACCCCCACCACCACGGAGAACATCTTCTCGCGCGGCGGATACGATATGGAGCCGTATGTCAGCGACTTCGTACCCGAGCAGGTGGATCACCTGAACTTCTACTACGAGATTTACAATATCAACCAGGAGCTGGGCAAGAAGCCTTTCCTGGTGGTGGCATACATAGAACAGCAGGAGACGGGCAACCGCTATGAGGCGCAGCGCAGCATGTCGCGCAAATACGGCTCGTCCTATGTGCCTGTGTACGGCAGCCTGGACATCTCGCAGCTGCCTTCGGGCAACTTCAACCTCGTTGTCGAGCTGCGCAACAGCGACAACCAGTTGCTCCTCTACAAGAAGCTGCCGTTCTTCCGTTCCAATCCCGGCGTGAAGGGCGAAGAGCTTAGCGATTTCACGGGGACTTTCGCCGGAGCCTATACCGACGAGGCACAGCTCAACATCTATCTCGACGCGCTCTATCCCATAGCATCTGAGCGTGAGAAGCAGGTGTCGCGCGACCTTATATCCCGTCCGGGCCTCGAAGAGAAGCAGGCTTTCCTCTACCGCTTCTGGCAGGAGCGCTACCCGCTGAACGCCGAGGTGGAATGGCTTAAATACAAAGAACGTATCGACTATGTGCAGGCCGCCTTCAGCTATCCGCGCACCCTTGGCATCCACACCGACCGCGGGCGCGTATACCTGCAGTACGGACCGCCCGACTTTGTCCGCGACGAGAAGAACTTCGTCTCGGTGCGCAACCTCAACGGTACCCATTCGGGCACCCCGCTGCAGATGCGTCAGACCGGCGACGACGCCACCAACCAGTTCGAGACCGAATCGCAGGGACACGTCTACTATCTGCCCTATCAGATATGGCGCTACAACAAACTGCCGATGGACGACAACACGCGTGTCTTCCTCTTCTGGGACGAGCATCGCAGCGGCCTCTACACCCTCCTCAACAGCAATGCCCGAGGCGAGGTGCAGGATCCGGGCTGGGAGCGTCGTCTGTGCCGCAACCAGTTGGGCGACAATGTCGTCGGCGAGGTGGGCGAACAGTTCAGGCGTGGTTATTAAATTGGTTTGACAGGTCCTTCTCGCACGATGTATTTGCTGTCGGACATATTGTATTTCATCGCGTATTACCTTGTGGGCTACCGCCGCAAGGTGGTGCGGCGCAATCTGGCGGCGGCATTCCCCGAAAAGGACGAGAAGGAACGGCTGAAGACAGAGCGCCGCTACTACCGTCATCTTTGTGACCTCCTCATCGAAGGTCTCTACAATCTTTTCGCTTCGCCGCGCAGCATCATGAAACGCTACCATGTGGTGAACCGCGACCTTGTCAACCGCTACTACGAGCAGGGACGTTCGGTGATTCTCATGTCGGCCCACTACAACAATTGGGAATACATGGTCACTTCGCTCAATATGCAGCTCTTCCACCATGGTATCGGCGTGGGCAAACCCTTAAGCAACAAGGTTCTTGAGCCGTGGGTGTTCCGTCGCCGCACGCGCTTTGGCACCGAGGTGGTTTATCCGGACACGGTGAGGCAGGTGGTGGATTTCTACGACAAGCACCATGTGCCATGTGCTTTGATGATGCTCAGCGACCAGTCGCCGGCGCATCCCGACAGGAGCTACTGGACCACTTTCTTCCACCAGGAGACAGCCTTCCTTTATGGTGCGGAGAATTTTGCCCGCCGCTACAACTACCCTGTGCTATACTATCGCGTCGACAAACCTCGCCGCGGGCGTTATACCATTACCTTCAGCCTCCTCTGCGAGGACCCTCAGGCGGTGCCGCAATACACCATCGAGGAGCGATACATCCGCACCCTGGAGGCCGACATTGCGACGCGACCCGAGTTCTGGCTCTGGAGCCACCGCCGCTGGAAACTCACCCGTCCGCAACAATCGCCGTTGCATCCAGTCAAATCTCTCAACATTGCTTAGCCTTTTACAACCATGATACACGTTGCCATCGTAATACTCAACTGGAACGGACGCCCGATGCTGGAGCGTTTCATGCCGTCGGTTCTCAAATACTCGTTGATGGACAGCGAGTCGGAGGCCGGATGGCAGACCCCCAACAGCCCTCGCCTCGACCTCTCGTCGGAGGTGGTGGTGGCCGACAACGGCTCGACCGACGACTCTGTCGCTTTCCTCCAGGCATCCTATCCTCAAGTGCGTCTGGTGCTCTTGGACAAAAACTACGGCTTTGCCGAAGGCTACAACCGGGCGCTGGCGCAGGTGAAGGCCGACTACTATGTGCTGCTCAACAGCGACGTGGAATGCACCCCCCACTGGGTGCAGCCGGTGGTTGCCATGATGGAACGCGAGGCCCGCGTGGCCATTGCCCAGCCCAAGCTGCTGATGTATGACAGCAAGGACACCTTCGAGTATGCCGGAGGTGCGGGAGGGTTCATCGACCACTATGGCTATCCCTTCTGCCGCGGACGTCTCTTCTCCTCGCTGGAGCGCGACCATGGGCAGTACGACGACGAGTGCGACATCTTCTGGGCTTCCGGTGCGGCCATGTTTGTCCGGGCCAATGTCTTCCACAGACTCGGTGGCTTGGACGGCGATTTCTTTGCCCATATGGAAGAGATTGACTTCTGCTGGCGTGCCAAAAACCACGGCTACCAGGTGCGTTATTGTCCCCGTTCGACGGTCTACCACGTCGGCGGCGGCACCCTGCCCAAGAGCTCGCCTTTCAAGACCCGTCTCAATTTCCGCAACAACCTCGCCATGCTCTATAAGAACCTCCCTGCCCGGCGCCTGAAACGCGTGATTCGCCGGCGCATGGTGCTCGACGGTGTCGCGGCGCTGAAGTTTCTCCTGCAGGGGAACCTCGGCGAGTTCAAGGCTGTATGGCAGGCGCATCAGGAATTCAGGGACCAGCACCAGGAGCTTGTCGACAAGCGTTCCATGTTGCCCCACCACACCGTCTCGTGTGTTTATAAGCGGTTGATTCTTATTGATTATTACTTTCTTCGACGCACTACTTTCAGTGCCCTTGGCGCCAAGTTTGTCCGTTCGCGTCGCGACTGATGCCACTCATCTTCCAAGGTGTAAAAAGAAAGCCACAGCTTTTGGCTGTGGCTGAATTGTAAATGGGAGTGGCCTTTGTCGGCTACTCTTCCTTTTTGGCCTTGAGGTTGCGGTGTTCTTCGTTGAGCCCGTCCAGAATCTCCTTGGTGATGTCCATGCCGGGGTTGAGGTAGAGGGAGGGAGCGTTCTCGAAGGTTTTGCGGAGGATGATGTCGAACTGCTGGTTCTGTGCGTTGTATTCGCGCACAAAAGCGAAGATGGCGTTGAGCAGCTTGGTGTTTTCCTCCATCTGGCGTTCCATGATTTTGGCGGTGAGCTCCTGCTCCAGGGTGGCCATCTTCTCGGAGCGCTGTTTCAGTTCGGCCTCCTTGGCTTCCTGCTGTGTGCGCGTCATGTTGGCGCCGTTCTTCAGGTAGTCCTGGTAGTCCTTCTGGAATTTCTCAATCTGCTGGCGGCCATACTGCTCCTGCTGGCTCTTGTAGGCCAGGAGTTCCTGCTCCAGCTCTTTGGCGTACTCGTAGTTGGCCAGAAGAGTGTCGGTGTCGACGTATGCGATGGTCAGTCCGCCTTCTTTCTGCAGGGGGGCGGCGGCTTCGGGGTTCACTTTGCTCTTGGGGGCCGAGGTGAAGTGGAGAATGTAGATGCCGATAAGGCCCAGCAGCAGCACTGCGTTGCAGGCCAGAAGGATTTTGCTCAGTTTATTGTTTTCCATTGTTGTCTTTTTTATTTTTCAATTTTTATTTTTTCAATGGCGCGTTCCACGCGGCGGATGGTCTCCTCCTTGCCGATGGTGAGGACGAGGGTGATCATGTCCGGACCCACGGTGCGGCCCACCACGGCGATGCGCAGCGAGTTCATCACCTTGCCGGTGTTCAGCCCGTTGGCGGCAATGTAGTCGTCCAGCAGGGCCTTGTGGATTGCGTCGTGCTCGAAGGGTACGGTGTTCAGGATGTCTATGACCTTCTGCATGTGGATGTGCATATCGGGGGTCCAGCGTTTGGCAACGTCTTTCTCGTTGTATTCCGTCGGGGCCTGGAAGAAGTAGCAGCAGGTCTCCCACAGCTCGCTGGGGAAGGTGATGCGCTCCTTCATCATGCCTGCCACCTTCACCACGTAGTCGTGCTCGGCGCTGATGCCGTGTTCCTTGAGCTGCGCTTCGAGGTAGGACGCCACCTCCTCGTCCCCGAGCTTTTGGAAGTATTCGTGGTTGAACCATTTGGCCTTGTCAAGGTTGAACTTGGCACCGTTCTTGCTGATGTGCTCGATGTTGAAGAGCTTGATGAGCTCGTCCATCGACATGATTTCCTGTTCAGTTCCCGGGTTCCAGCCGAGGAGGGCCAGCATGTTGACCACCGCCTGGGGCAGGTAGCCTTTTTCGCGGTAGCCACTGCTGATTTCGCCGCTCTTGGGGTCGTGCCATTCCAGGGGGAAGACAGGGAATCCCAGGCGGTCGCCGTCGCGCTTGCTCAGCTTGCCGTTGCCCTCGGGCTTGAGCAGCAGGGGCAGGTGGGCGAACTGCGGCATGGTGTCCTCCCAGCCGAAGGCTTTGTACAGCATGACGTGCAGCGGGGCGCTCGGCAGCCATTCTTCGCCACGAATCACGTGGGTGATCTCCATCGTGTGGTCGTCCACGATGTTGGCCAGGTGGTAGGTGGGCATGCCGTCGCTCTTGAAGAGCACCTTGTCGTCCAGCAGGCGGCTGTTCATCGTCACGTCGCCGCGGATAAGGTCGTGCACCGTAATGTCGATGCCCTCGGGGAACTTGAAGCGCACCACGTAGGGGTCGCCGGCGTCGATGCGGCGCTGCGCCTCTTCCATGCCGAGGCTCAGGCTGTTCTCCATCTGGCTGCGGGTGTTGCAGTCGTACTGGAAGGTCTTCTTCTCCGCCTCGTATTCTTTGCGCTTGGCCTCGAGGGCTTCGGGGCGGTCGAAAGCGTAGTAGGCCCAGCCGTCGCGGATGAGCTGGTCGGCGTACTGGCGGTACATGGGCTTGCGGTCGCTCTGGCGATAGGGACCGTAGGGGCCGCCGATGTGCACGCCTTCGTCAAACTGGATGCCCAGCCAGTCGAGAGCCTCGATGATGTATTGTTCGGCACCCGGTACAAAACGTGTCTGGTCGGTGTCTTCGATGCGGAGAATCATCTTGCCCCCCTGTTGGCGGGCGAAGAGGTAGTTGTAGAGGGCGGTGCGCACACCGCCGATGTGGAGTGGCCCGGTGGGGGAGGGGGCGAATCTTACTCTTACCATTTATTTCTGTGTTTTTTTTAGGAGTCAGGGTATTGTTATTCTTGCATAAAGCTTCCAAGGCTGTAGCCTACGGAGAGCATGAAGGCGATATTGTGGCCGTTGGGAATCTTGACGTCGACCTTGTTGCTGCCGCTCTGGTTGTTCTCGATGATGCGCAGAATGTCGTCGCCCTCCGAGGTGGCCAGGAAACCGTGGTCGACATAGAAAGATGCCGACAGGCGTTTGTATTCATAGCTGATGCCGATGATGGCGCTGACGTCCAGACGGTTGATATGGTTGAAGACCTGACGGTCGTCGGCCGAACCGTTGAAGTTGACGTCGTAGTTGGCAGCGGTGGAGGTCACGCTGGGGGTGATGCGGCGGTCGCCGTAGCGGCCGAAGAGGCCGAAGCTCACCGCCGGGCCCAGGAAGACTCCGACAACGTGGCCGGAGGCGCGGATGGGCAGCTCGTAGTGCACACAGGCCAGGATGGGCAGCTGCAGGTAGTACGAGTGGTAGTAGCCCTCGCGGAACATCAGGCTGGCGCCGTTCTCCAGCACCTCCTGGAAGTTGCCGCCGCGGCGCGTCAGGTTCAGCCCCGTCTGCAGGAAAAAGGTCTCGGCGAGCACACTCTCGCTCTGGGCGAAGGTGTAGTTGATGTAGCCGCCAACGGAGGCTCCGAGGATGGGCGACTTGGAGGAGAGGTCGTCGTCCACCGTGGCCATGCCGACGCCGACTTTCACGCCGTAGTTGCCAAACTGGGCCTGGGCTCCCATGATGCCCATCAAACCCATTAATCCCAATAAAAATATCTTCTTCATAATCGATTATAATTTTCTCTCAATAAAGTCCGTCATCAGCTGGTAGAGGTTGAGACGGGTGTTGCCCGTGGCGTCGTAGATGCTGTGGTTCTTGTTGGGGTAGATGCGGAACTCGAACTGCTTGCCGGCCTCCTCCAGCTTCTCCACCATCTCGGCGCTGTTCTGGAAGTGCACGTTGTCGTCGCCCGTGCCGTGGATGAGCAGGTAGTTGCCCTTGAGCTGGTTGGCGAAGTTGAGCGGCGAGTTGTCGTCGTAGCCCTTGGCGTTGTCCTTGGGCAGGCCGAGGAAGCGCTCGGTGTAGATGTTGTCGTAGTAGCGCCAGTTCATCACGGGGGCCACGGCGATGGCCATCTTGAAGACGTCGTTGCCCTTCAGCAGGCTGAGCGTCGAGAGGTAGCCGCCGAAGCTCCAGCCCCAGATGCCTATACGCTCTTTGTCCACACACGGCTGTTGGGCCAGCCAGCGGGCGGCCTCGATGGCGTCCTCGCACTCCATGCGGCCCAGGTCGCCGTAGGTCTGCTTTTTGAACTGTGCCCCGCGGCCGCCGGTGCCTCTGCCGTCGAAGCAGAAGACAATGTAGCCCATGTCGGCCAGCATGTGGTACCAGTAGTAGTCCGAGTAGCCATAGCTGTTGGTCACCTGCTGGTTGCCGGGACCGCCGTAGACGTAGATGAGCACGGGGTATTTTATTTTGTCATAGTCCACGTCAATGTCCCTTGGAGCAATGGTGTAGTAGTTCAACGCGGTGCCGTTCGAGGTTTTGAACGTGCCAAACACTTTACGGGCAGCGGCGTGGTCGTACATTGTTTTTTGCAGCTTGGAGTTTGTCTCCAAGTATTGGAGTATTTGGCCGCTGGCATCGTGGAGGGTGTACACCGGCGGTAGATTGGCATTGCTGTAGGTGCAGATGTAATATTTGCAGCCCTCGCTGAACGTGGCATTGTATGTGCCAAATGCCTCGTTGCCACTAGTGCCGCTATTGGTTACTTGAAGTCTGTACATGCCGTCGGGATCTTTGTCGGGGTTGGAAGTTACGGCAGCCAAAAAGCCTTTTGTATAGTTCAGACACTTCTTTTTCTTGCCGTCGAAGCCGATGACGAAGAGGCTCTTGTTGATGGCACCGTGCTCGCGGCTGGTGTAGTAGAGGCGCTGGTTCTTGACATCCACACCGGGCACGTCGCAGACCTCCCACTCGCCGGTGGTCACCTGCTTGACGAGGTTGCCCTGCATGTTGTAGAGGTATATGTGGCGGTAGCCGTCGCGCTCGCTGGTGATAAGCATCTGTTCCTGCGCCTTCTTGCCTTTGCCCACGGTGATGAACTGCCACGTGTCGGGTACATCGACGTAGGTGTCGCATTGCTCCTCGTAGAGGGTACTCAACTTCCCTTGTTGTGCAATGTCGAAGGATAGAATCCTCATTTGGTTCTGTAGACGGTTCATTATCATGAAGGCCAACACATTGGAACTGTTTGTCCATTGGAAGCGTGGGATATACTCCCATGTCGACTCGCTGTTGGTCACGGTGGGTATACCGTCGATACCGGGAGTGAACGAGTCCTTGGTTTCGATATTGTACACCGTCAGCCGAACCTTGCTGTTGTCCTCGCCGGCCTTGGGGTATTTGTACTTGTAGTCCTCGGGATAGAGGGCGCCCCACATCTGCATGTTGTATTCCTTCACCTTGCTTTCGTCGAAGCGCAGGTAGGCAATCTTCTTCGAGTCGGGGCTCCACTGGAAGCCCTGCGTGATGGCGAACTCCTCCTCGTACACCCAGTCGGTGGTGCCGTTGATAATCTCGTTCACACGGCCGTCGGTGGTGATGGCGTGCTCCTCCAGGGTCTGGAGGTCCATCCAGTAGAGGTTGTTGTCGCGCACAAAGGCCACCTTCGTGCCGTCGGGGCTGAGGGTCGTCAGGCGCTGCTTGCCGTTGTTGCTGATCTTCGTAAAGGTCTTCTCCTTGACGTCGTAGAGGTAGTAGTCGCTGACGCCGCTGTGGCGGTAGATGGGCTCGAAACCGCTGCTGAGCAGTATCTTCTGCTCGTCCTTGCTGAACTCGTAGCCTTCCATCGGGGGCAGGGGCTTGGCTTTCTTCTTCATGTCGGGGGCGTTGAAGAGGCACACGTCGGCAACCTTCTCGCCCGTGGCGTAGCTGTACTTGGCTATGCCCGTGCGGCTCATGGTGCAGTAGTGCTCGCCGTCGGCCATCGAGCGGATGCCGTAGACGCCCTTCGCACGGAAGGTTCCCTTTGTCCAGATGTCTTCCAGGGTGATATTCTTCGTTTGGGCACCGGCCACGCCAGCGCCTGCCAATAGTGCAAATGCCATAAAAACAAATAGTTTCTTCATTTCTGACAGTGAGTTTTTATATATTATCAAAAATGCAAATATACATCTTTTTTCCGATTCGGCAAAAACTTTTTGCTCCCGCCCAACTCATAACTCTTAACTCTTAACTCATAACTCATAACTGACA
>DFIZ01000075.1 GCA_002372855.1 Bacteroidales bacterium UBA3684 | reverse complement strand
ATGTTCGAGATGCTGGGCAACTGGAGCTTCGGCGACTACTTCAAGAAAGAGGCCATCGCCTACGCCTGGGAGTTCCTCACCGAGGTGATGAAGATTGACAAGAGCTGGCTCTACGTCACCGTCTTCGGCGGCGACGAGAAGGAGCACCTCGACATGGACACCGAGGCCTACGGCTACTGGAAGGAGCACATCAGCGAGGACCGCATTCTGCGCGGCTCGAAGAAGGACAACTTCTGGGAGATGGGCGACCAGGGCCCCTGCGGCCCCTGCTCCGAAATCCACGTCGACATCCGTCCCGACGAGGAGAAAGCCAAAATCCCCGGCCACGACCTCGTCAACAAGGACAACCCCCAGGTCATCGAGGTGTGGAACCTCGTCTTCATGCAGTACAACCGCAAGGCCGACGGCAGCCTGGAGCCCCTGGCCGCCAAGCACATCGACACCGGCATGGGCTTCGAGCGCCTCTGCATGGTGATGCAGGGCAAACGCTCCAACTACGACACCGACGTCTTCCAACCCCTCATCCAGGAAATCGCCCACAAGTGCTGCAAGGTCTACGGACAGAACGAGGAGGCCGACATCGCCATGCGCGTCTGCGCCGACCACCTGCGCGCCGTCAGTTTCAGCATCGCCGACGGCCAGCTGCCCTCCAACGTCAAGGCCGGCTACGTCATCCGCCGCATCCTGCGCCGCGCCGTGCGCTACGGCTACACCTTCCTCGGCTTCACCGAGCCCTTCCTCAACACCCTCGTCCCCACCCTCGTGGGCCAGATGGGACACCAGTTCCCCGAGCTGCAGAAGCAGCAGGAACTCATCCAGCGCATCATCCTCGAGGAGGAGCAGGCCTTCCTGCGCACCCTCGCCGGCGGCATCAAACGCTTCGAAGAATACGCCTCCAAATGCACCACCAAGGTGGTCGACGGCGACTTCGCCTTCGAGCTCTTCGACACCTACGGCTTCCCCGTCGACCTCACACAGCTGCTGGCCACCGAAAAAGGCATGACCGTCGACATGGACGGCTTCCAGCGCGGCCTGGCGGCACAGAAAGAACGCAGCCGCGGCGCCGCCAAGGTCGAAAACGACGACTGGCAGGAGCTCATGCCCGGCGTGGAACAGGAGTTCATCGGCTACGACGAGCTGGAGGCCGACGTCCACATCGTCCGCTACCGCCACGTCAAGGCCAAGGACAAGGAGTTCTACCAGCTGGTGTTCGACCGCACCCCCTTCTACGGCGAAAGCGGCGGCCAGGCTGGCGACACGGGAGAATTGAGAATTGGAAATTCAAAATTGAAAATTGTCAATACCAAGAAGGAGAACGGGTTGACGGTGCACATTGTGGAGCAATTGCCCGAAGACCTTACGGCCACCTTCCATGCCTCGGTCGACACCTACAAGCGCCAGGCCACGGCCTGCAACCACTCCGCCACCCACCTCATGCACCACGCCCTGCGCCAGGTCCTCGGCGAGCACGTGGAGCAGAAAGGCTCCAGCGTCGACCCCGACCGCCTGCGCTTCGACTTCAGCCACTTCGCCAAACTCAGCCACGAGGAAATCCGCGACGTGGAACGCCGCGTCAACGACATGATCCGCCAGTGCCTGCCCCTCGAGGAGCACCGCCAGATGCCCATCGCCGAAGCCCAGAAACTCGGCGCCATGGCCCTCTTCGGCGAGAAATACGGCGACCGCGTGCGCGTGGTCAAATACGGTCCCAGCATCGAATTCTGCGGCGGCACCCACGTGCAGAACACCGGCATGATCGGCTCCTTCCGCATCGTCAGCGAGGGCGCCATCGCCGCCGGCATGCGCCGCATCGAGGCCGTCACCGCCCGCGCCGCCGAGCAGTACGCCGACGCCCAGCAGGAGCAGCTGGCCTCGCTGGCCGACCTCTTCAAGGGCACCAAGGACCTCGCCGCCTCCATCGCCAAACTGCAGGACGACAACGCCGCCCTCAAGGCCGAAGTCGAGGCCCTCAAGAAAGAGAAAGCCGCAGGCGTGGCCCGTGACCTCGCTGCCAAACTCGACGCCAACCCCGTGCTCGTCCAGCGCATGGACACCGACGTCAACGCCCTGAAGGACGCCGTCATGGCCCTGCGCAACGAGCGTCCGCAGATGGCCGTGGTCCTCGGCAGCGTCACCGCCGGCAAGCCCGCCCTGCTCATCGTCCTGGGCCAGGCCCGCGTCGACGCCGGCCTCAACGCCGGCCAGATGGTCCGCACCCTCGGCAAGGAAATCCAGGGTGGCGGCGGCGGACAGCCCCACTTCGCCACCGCCGGCGGCAAGAACCCCGACGGCCTCGACCGTGCCCTCGCCCTCGCCAACGAGCTGATCAACTGACGCATACCCATCCGCAGGCCCACCGCCTGCAACACGAAAAGGACGCAGGCCGCAAGCCTGCGTCCTTTTTTTATACCCAAAACCCTGTCCGATAGCCACATCAGACGTCCCTTCTTATATCGTTCCTATATACTTCTCATATAGTTCTTATATCGCCTATATAAGAAGTATATGAGAAGTATATGAGAACGATATAAGAACGATATAAGAACAATATAAGAAATGCCGAATTATGTACCTCTTCGACCCCTCTTTTTACCTCCCGTTGGCGGCTTGTTGGTGGTAGAGGACG
>DFIZ01000010.1:15104-18073 GCA_002372855.1 Bacteroidales bacterium UBA3684 | reverse complement strand
TTGAGGTCGGCGGGGGCGATGTTGCACTCGGCACCCTGCGGGATGGCCTGACGGCGGATGGGGTCGAAGGGGTCGTTGGGGTCGATGAGGCTCAGGTAGTACGGCGTGATGGCCATACGGAACTTGGCCAGGGCCTTCTTGATGCCCTCGGCCTCTTCGGGCTCGAAGGTGAAATACTTGCTCAGCTCTTCGTAGGTCTCGATGCGGTTCTTCACCTGCCATTTCCAATCGTTCCACTCAGCGTCGCTGACGTTGGGGAACAGCTCTTTTCTGCGGTTTACTTTCATGATATATATTTATATTTCTTCTATAAATCAACACAATAGTGCTTCTGCGCACCATTATAGTCGATGCAAAGATACAAAATTAGGCCGACATGGCCAAATGTTTTTTTCCACAATATTATCAGCATCCTTGCGTTAATGATACAAAAAACAAGCAATGACAACTCAGGAAAAAGCCATTCTGAACCGCACCGCCCTGCTGGTGGGCGACGCCGCCATGGAGCGCATCGCCGAGGCCCGCGTCATCGTCTTCGGCGTGGGCGGCGTAGGCTCCTGGTGCGCCGAGAGCCTGGTACGCAGCGGCATACGCCATCTGACCATTGTCGACTCCGACCGCGTCTGCATCACCAACGTCAACCGCCAGGCCATGGCCACCACCAGCACCGTGGGCCGCGTGAAGGTCGACGCCCTCCGCGAGCGCCTGCTGGACATCAACCCCCACGCCGACATCGACGCCATACAGGAAATCTTCTCCGCCGAGACCGCCGGGAGCTTCCACCTGGAGCAGTACGACTACATCGTCGACGCCATCGACAGCCTCAAGGACAAGATGGACCTCATCATCCTTGCCACCGCCGACAAGCAAGGCCCCAAGTTCTACTCCTCCATGGGCGCCGCCCTGAAGATGGACCCCACGAAGGTGCAGGTCAGCGAGTTCTGGAAGGTCGACGGCTGTCCGCTGGCAGCCACCCTGCGGCGTCGCATGCGCAAACAGAAACGTTTCCCGGGAAAGAAATTCCAATGTGTGTGGGGACCCGAGGTGCTGCCCAACCTGGGGCAGGCTCGCACCTGCGGCACCGAGGCCTGCATGTGCCCCAAGGCGCCACCCCTCAGCCCTTCTGGCAGCTCCCCTGCATCAGGGGAGCAGTACGGCCGCTCCGACCTGCTGAACCACGAATGGTGCACCTCCAAAGCCCAAATCAACGGCTCCATGTCGCACATCACCGCCATCTTCGGCTTCACCCTCGCCGGCCTGATTATACAAGACCTTTATCGCCAAGTTCAGGCGTAGAGCTCCTCGAAGAGGTTGCGGATGGGTTCGCTTTCGCGGAGGATGTTGAGTGTCAGCTCGGCATGGCCACGGGCGTAGCCGTTGCCGACAATGAGGTTGATGTCCTTCCCCACCCCTTCGGCGCCCAGGGCGGCGCGTGTGAAGCTGGTGGCCATGGAGAAGAAATAGACACATCCACGGCCCTTGGTGATGAGGATGGAGGTCATCTCGGTATTCGGAACATTTACGTTGTTGATAGTCACGTCGGTACCACGGCCGCCGGTGATGGCCATCACTTTGTTGTACACATCCATGACGTAAGTATTTTTATTAGAACCTGCCGGAGGGTCTCCCCTGCCGGCAGGTTGGTGTGGTTCCGGGTTAACCGGAGATTCCGGAATTTCCGGATTTTCCGGAGATTCCGGGGAAAAAAACTTAGGCGTAGAGCTCTTCGAAGATCTTGCGCAGCTTGGGGCACTCGCGGAGCTCCTGCAGGGTGAACTCGGCGTGGCCCTTGGTGTAGCCGTTGCCCATGATCATGTTCACGTCGGCACCGATACCCTCGGCGCCGAGGCTGGCTTTGGTGAAGCTGGTGGCCATGCTGAAGAAGTAGACCACACCGTCGTCCTTGGTGCAGAGCACGGCGGTCATCTCCTGGTCGGGAACGTTGACGCAGTTGATGGTGACGTCGGCCATCTTGCCGTTGGTGAGGCGCTCGACGAGCTCATAGACCTGCACGGGGGTCATGCCGGCGGCGGACTCCACGATGTCGCAGAAGCCGAGGTCCTTGATGCGCTGGGTGCTCTTGGGGCTGTTGGCGATGCCGATGACCTTGCCGGTCACGCCGACGCGCTTCTTGGCCTCGTAGCAGCAGAGCATGCCGCTCTTGCCACCGGCGCCGAGGATGACGACGGTCTGGCCGTACTGGCACAGCTTGGCGGTCTGGGCGGGAGCACCGGCGACGTCGAGGGCGCTGAGGGCCAGCTTCTCGGGCATGTCGGTAGGAATCTTGGCGTAGATGCCGCTCTCGAAGAGGATGGCCTTGCCCTTGATGTCGACCTGGTCGACCTCGGGACGGATCTCCAGAATCTCGTCGATGCGCAGCGGGGTCAGCGAGAGGCTGACGAGGGTGGCGATGCGGTCGCCCTCTTTGAGGTCGATCTTGCCCTTCAGGGCGTCGCCGATTTTCTCCACCTTGCCGAGGAGCATGCCGCCCGAACCGGTGCGACGGTTGCGATGCTTGCCCTGGAGCTCGACGTTGAGGAGCATCTCCTTCTTCACCTCTTCCATAATCTTCTCCTGGCTGGCGCCTTCGCCGGCCTGCTGCTTGGCATAGTTGTGGATATCGGTGAACGAGGCGCTGTCGATGTTCAGGGTCTGGACGTCGATGAGGATCTCGTTGTCGTAGATCTCGTCCATGTTGTTGTCAAGCTTGTTGGCGGGCTGAGGGAGAACACCCTTCGGCTCGATGACGCGGTGGGTACCGTACTTGTTGCCTTTTTTCTGCATAATATTGGTTTATTTTATTGATTATTAAATAAATTAACTAACTTTTCCCAAGTCATTGAATGTACAAAGATACAAAAAAAATTCGAATAATTACAAAAAAAATCATTCCGCCCCCCAAAAATTCCCTCCGTCCCCCTCCTACCCGACAGGGGTCGAAGAGGTACATAATTCGGCATTTCTTATAT
>DFIZ01000010.1:6387-15029 GCA_002372855.1 Bacteroidales bacterium UBA3684 | reverse complement strand
TACTTCTCATATACTTCTTATATAGGTGATATAAGAAGTATATGAGAAGTATATAGGAACTATATAAGAAGGGCCGAATCGGGTAGGTGTCGGACCCATGGCGGAGCCCTGCAAATTATTGCGCACGGCGCACAATAAAACGAGCAAAGGCGCGTTAACAGAACAAAAACAATCCGACATGAAAAGACCCATATTTTTGACCATAGCGCTGACGATGAGCCTTTTGGCGGCAGCGCAGACGCCGCAGAAAACCCAGGCACCCCGCCAGCAGACAGCCCAGGAGCAGGCAGACGACAACACCATTTTCACCATCGTGGAGCAGATGCCGGAGTACCCGGGCGGCATGGAGGCGCTGTACCAGTTTCTGGCGGCCAACATCAAGTATCCAGGAGGCCCGGACGACTGCGTCAGCGGCAAGATAATTGTCAGTTTCGTCATCGAGAAGGACGGCACGGTAAGCGACGCCAAGGTGGTGCGCAAGCTGCATCCCGCCTTCGACGAGGAAGCCCTGCGGGTGGTGAAGCTGATGCCCAAGTGGGAACCCGGCCGCCAGGAAGGCAAGCCGGTGCGTGTGCAATTCCACCTGCCCATCAACTTCAACTTGAAATAAAGCAACAGAACTATCATTCAATCAAACACTAAAGAAATCATGAAAGTCATCATATTGGGCCCCGCCTGGCCCTACCGTGGCGGCATTGCGGCATTCAACGAGCGTTTGGCCCGGCAGTATCAGGCCGAGGGGCACGAGGTGGAGGTGGTCACCTTCACGCTGCAGTATCCGTCGTTCCTCTTCCCCGGCACCACGCAGTACAGCACCGACCCCGCCCCCGAGGGGTTGAAGATCACACGTAAGCTGAACTCTATCAACCCCTTCAGCTGGCTGAGCACGGGGCGCTACATCCGCCGCCAGCGTCCCGACCTGGTGCTTTCGGCCTTCTGGCTGCCCTTCATGGCCCCGGCCATGGGCACCGCCCTGCGCCGCGCCAAACGCAAGGGGATGCGCCGCGTCTCCATCCTGCACAACCTCATCCCCCACGAGCACCGTCCCGGCGACAAACTCTTCTCGCGCTATTTCGTGGGTTCCAACGACGCTTTCATCACCCTCAGCCGCTCGGTGCTGGACGACCTCAATGTCTTCGACCCCAAGGGTTTGAAACCGCGCACGTTCAGTCCGCACCCCCTCTACGACCACTACGGCGCCACCCTCGGCCGCAAGGAGGCCCTCGACCTCATCGGCCTGCGCGAGAACCAGCGCTACGTGCTCTTCTTCGGCTTTATCCGCGAGTACAAAGGGCTTGATTTACTGCTCGATGCCATGGCCGACGAGCGGATGGAAAAGCTTGGCGTCAAGCTCATTGTGGCGGGCGAGTTCTATGGCGACCCCAAGCCTTACCAGGAGCAGATCAGCCGCCACGACATCGGCGACCGCGTGGTGCTGCACACCGAGTTCATCCCCGACCACGAGGTGAACCGCTACTTCTGCGCCGCCGACCTGGTGGTGCAGCCGTACAAAAACGCCACGCAAAGCGGTGTGAGTCAGATTGCTTACCACTTCGAGAAGCCCATGGTGGTGACCAACGTGGGCGGCCTGCCGGAGATAGTGCCCGACGGCAAGGCCGGTTTCGTTGTCAAGCCTGATTCGCAGGAGATTGCCGACGCGATAGTGCGTTATTTCGAGGAAGATTGGCAGCAGCGCCTCACCGAGGGCGTCCGCGAGGAGAAGAAGAAATACGCCTGGGACAAGATGACCGCTGCCATCGACTCACTCAATTAACGACAACAGAGACAACAAAGACAACAAAAGAAGCGCAACATGCGCTTCTTTTTTATGCTAAATATTTTTGTTTTTCTTGTCTTTCTTGTCTTCCAAATACTATCGCTTGTCTTTCAAGGCCGTATCCTATTCGATGCGGACGCGGGGGTCGAGCCAGCCGTAGACGAGGTCGGTGAGGATGTTGATGAGGACCAGGAGGACGCAGATGAAGAGGATGGCGCCCATGACGACGGGGAAGTCGTAGGTGTCGAGGGCGTTGACGATGACCACGCCCATGCCCTTCCAGTCGAAGACATATTCCACGAAGACGGCACCCGCCAGGAGGCCGGCGAGCCATCCAGAGGCCGAGGTGACGACGGGGTTGAGGGCGTTGCGCAGCGCATGGTGGACGACGACACGCCTGTGGCTGAGGCCTTTGGCCCGTGCGGTGCGTATGTAGTCCTGCCCGAGGGCGTCGAGCATGGAGTTCTTGGTGAGCTGTGTCAGTGTGGCCAGCGGACGGATGCCGAGGGTGAGGGCCGGGAGGATAAGGTTCTTGAGGTCAAGGTATTCGCCCTCGCCGTAGTCGTCGACGGTGAAGAGGTTGCCGAACATGTTGAGGTGCGTCCAGTCAGCCAGCACGTAGGCGAAGAGCCAGGCGATGAGTATGGCGGCGAAGAAGGAGGGCAGCGACATGCCGAGGGTGCTGAGGACGAGCGTGGTGCGGTCAATCCAGGTGTCCTTGTGCAGAGCGCATACCACGCCCAGCGTGATGCCTACCACGAGGGCGAAGAGTATGGCCACAAGGGCGAGGATTGCCGTTTGGGGGAAGGCCGTGGCGATGATTTCGCTCACCTTTCGCTGGCTCTGGTAGGAGCGGCGCAGGTAGGGGGCCTTGACCACCAGCGAGGTGGTTCCCAGGCGCAGGAGGGTGGCATAGCTGTATTTGTCGGGAGAGAGGAAGAAGAAGCTGGTGGAGTCGGCGTTGTTGTGCAGCGAGAGGGGCGCGAGGTCGTTGAGGTAGCCTATGTACTGCAGTCCCAGGGGCTTGTCGCGGCCAAGGTCGCGGTTGATGATGGCGATGCTCTCCTCGTCGGCGCGTTGGCCGAGCATCATACGGGCGGGGTCGCCGGGGAGGATATTGAAAAGGAAGAACACCAGTGTGACCACCCCCAGGAGCACCAGGAAGCCATACATGAGCCGTTTTCCTACGTAGCGAAGCATTACTTTAAGTACTAGTCTCTAAGTCCGTGAACAACACTCTTTTTCGCAACGAAGTCTTTCAGGTAGAAAGGTTCGAAATAGGCAACGTCTTCGGTCTTGCCCTCGGCGAGGCGCTGGGCGGCGAGGTCGATCATGCCCTCGGCCGAGAGGCGAAACGAATCGTCGAAGCAGGCGTTGGGATGGTTGCCGAGGAGGGGACGGGTCTTGGCGGCGCCGTCGCCGATGAAGGTCACCTCACCGCGGTTCAGGTATTCGTCGAAGATGCCCTCGGTGATGACGTCCGCTGCCGTGGGACGCAGCACGTCGAGGCCAGGGGCGACCATCATGGTGTAGCACTCCATGCGGCGGGCATCGATCATGGGGCATACAAGTCCCTTGTATTCAGGATGCTGGCGGTAGTAGAGCGCCGCCATGGAGAGCAGTGTGGGGACGGAGACCAGGGGGATGCCGAGGGCGTAGCAGATGCCCTTGGCAGAGCTGACGCCGATGCGGAGGCCGGTGTAGCTGCCGGGGCCGGCGGAGACGCAGACGGCCCCGAGGTCGCGGGGTGAGAGACGGTTCTCGTCGAGCACCTCCTGGATGAAGACCGAAAGGCGTGTGGAATGCGCGTTGGGAACGTCGCTGTCGCGACGGGCGAGGATGCGGCCCTCGGAGGCGAGGACCACGGAGCAGACTTGTGTGGCAGTTTCTATCAGTAAAGTATTCATCTCATGTCGATTATTTCAGCCTCGGGATGTTCCGAGACGTCGAAACAGAACGCACCTTTCAAAAGGACGTGTTTCATCTTGGAGAAGTCGTAAATCTCGCGGCTGGAGTCGTATTTGTGCACCTCGAGCCGACGCAGGGCGCCGGTCTCCTCGTTGACGAGGAGGCGTATCTTGTGATAGCTCTGCGCGGAACGGGGCTGGAGGTCGACGACTGCCGTGCCGTCGTCCTCGGTGCGGATATACTTCACACGGAAGTTCTTGTGGCAATTGGCGATGAGGCGTGCAGGATTGAGCAGGTCGATCTCGTCGTCGGACTGCATGTTGTTGATGACCACCTCCTTGGCAGTCTTGTTCCACTGCCAGATGGTCTTGCCGTCGCACCAGATTTCCATATTGTCCATCACCAAACAATACTTGCCGTTCAAATAGGTGACCTTCGCCGACTGTTTGGAGGTCTGTTTCTTTTGGCTGTCGAGCATGGTGAGTGTCACCGTTCCCTTGACGCTCTCGAGATAGCTGGAGGCCTTTTTGAGGACGGCGATGGCGTTCTCGTCGAGGTTGCCCTGCGAGCTGTGGGTAATCTGGGCCTGGGCCACACTTACAAGACCGATAAGTCCTATAAGACCAATAAGCAATCTTTTCATAATCAATGCAAATTAACGCCGATAATATTCATAAACTCCTCGCGGGTCTTGGGGTCTTTCATGAAGGCGCCGGTGAAGTCGGAGGTGGTGGTGACGGAGTTCTGCTTCTGCACGCCGCGCATGGACATGCACATGTGCTGGGCCTCGATGACCACGGCCACGCCGAGGGGGTTGAGGGTGCGCTGGATGCAGTCCTTGATCTGCTTGGTGAGGCGTTCCTGCACCTGCAGGCGGCGGGCGTAGGCGTCGACGACACGCGGTATCTTGCTGAGGCCCACGATGGTGCCGTTGGGGATATAGGCCACGTGGGCCTTGCCGACGAAGGGCACCATGTGGTGCTCGCAGAGGGAGTAAAGCTCGATGTCCTTGACGACGACCATCTGCTTGTAGTCCTCGTGGAACATGGCCGAGCGGAGAATCTCCTCCGGGTCGAGGTCGTAGCCATTGGTGAAGAACAGCATAGCTTTGGCAATACGTTCAGGGCTCTTAATCAAGCCTTCACGCTCCGGGTCTTCACCCAGAAGTTTAAGTATAGCCTTGTAGTGCCCGGCCATCTCGGCGACGCACTTTTCGTCATATTTGTCTATTTTCAGATAACCTTTTTCGCACATATCATTAAGTACTGTTATTACTATTCAACTTGCAAAAGCAGCCCTTTGAGGTATTCGCCCTCGGGGTGATGGATGGAGACGGGGTGGTCCATGGCATGGGGCAGCTGGCGCACGATGCGCACGCGACGACGGGCGTTCATGGCGGCGGTGAATACCATGGTCTGGAAGTCCTCCTTGCTGACGGCCTGGCTGCAGGAGAAAGTCATCAGCAAGCCGCCGGGCGCAATCTTCTCCATGGCGCGCTGGTTGATGGAGCGATAACCCTTAAGTCCGGCTTGCAGCGAACGGTGGTTTTTTGCAAAGGCAGGCGGGTCGAGGATGATAAAATCGAACCCTCGTGCATAGTCGCCCTTATCAATGGTATTCAAATATTCAAGCACATCGGCAGCGACACCGCAATGCGATACATCGTCGCCAAAGTTCAGTTCGACATTACGCTCGCAGAGAGCGATAGCCTTCTTGCTGATATCCACGGTTTCAACATAGTCGGCACCACCCTTCAGGGCTGCCAACGAGAAGCCACCTGTGTATCCGAAACAGTTGAGAAGGCGGCGGTCAAAGGCTAGCTGCTGGACGAGGGCGCGGTTTTCGCGCTGGTCGATGAAAAAGCCCGTCTTCTGTCCTTCGTAGAAATTCACAGTCAGACGTATGCCATTTTCCAAAATCTCATTTTCCGCAGTATTCTCGCCCCATATAACGCCGTCCTGCACACCGCCACCCGGGACGGTGGCGCTGCTCTTGTCGAAGACAGACCGGAGCGGATAGCCGTGATACGTTTGCAATTCGTGCACAAACAGCTCTGCCAGCACAGGCAACAGGCGGTGCATGCCCACCGAATGGGCTTGCAACACCAGAACGCCGTTGTACCAGTCGGCCACGAGGCCGGGGAGATAGTCGCCTTCGGCGTGGACAAGGCGGAAGACATTGGTTTCTTTATCTCCGAAGAAACCAAGTATCACACGATAGTTTACAGCCGAGTGGATACGTCGGCGAAGGAGTTCTTCTACGGGGAGCGCTGCCTCGTCAGCATCGAAAGTGAGCACTTTGCAGATGATGCTCTCATCCTGATAGTGGCCGGTAGCCATCCATTGACCGCGTGCATCGACAACATCGACGAGGTCACCTTCTTGCGGTTCGCCCACAATGCGTTTTACCGCACCCGAGAATATCCAAGGGTGGCGGCGCAGGAGGGCTTTCTCCTTGCCGGGGGCTATGATGAGCTGCGGACGCTTCATTGTTTCATCATGTGGATAGTCTGCTGGGGATTGTCGCTCTTGAAGACGGCGTTGCCGGCCACCAGGACATCGGCACCGGCCTCGAAGAGCAAGGGGGCGTTCTGGAGGTTGACGCCGCCGTCGACCTCAATGAGGCACTGCGGGTTCTTGCGGTTGTACAACTCTCTCAGCTGGCGCACCTTGTTATAGGTGTTCTCGATGAACTTCTGTCCGCCGAAACCGGGGTTTACGCTCATCAGGAGCACCACGTCGCAGAGCTGGACGATGTCCTCGAGCAGGCAAACGGGCGACGAGGGGTTGAGCACCACCCCACCCTTCATGCCGGCGTCGTGGATGGCGTGGAGCACACGGTCGTGATGGTGGCAGGCCTCGTAGTGGATGGTGAGGATATCGGCGCCGGCATCGCGGAAGTCCTGGACATAGCGGCCGGGGTCCTCGATCATCAGGTGCACGTCGAGAGGTTTCTGCGCATGCTTCTTGATGTGCTTAACGATGGGCTGGCCAAAGGAGATGTTGGGCACAAAGATGCCGTCCATCACGTCGACATGGAGCCAGTCGCACTCCGAGGCGTTGAGCATCTCGATGTCGCGCTGGAGGTTGCCGAAGTCGGCACTGAGAAGAGAGGGGGATATCAGTTTCATAAACGTTCAGTGTTAAGTGTTATGTTTTAAGTGTTTAGTGGTGATTATAGTTTCAGTTTCTCAAAGTTCTTGCCATAGACGCCCTGGGCCTTGTTGACCGAGATGAAGGCATTCTCGTCGATGCGATGGATGATCTGCATGACGTGCGACTTGTCGGTGCGGTGCACCATCATCAGGAGGACCTTCTGGTTCTGCTTGGTGTAGCAACCCTCGGCATCGAGGAGCGTGGCGCCGCGGCCCACCTCGCGGGTGACGGCCTCGCCAATCTCGGCGTTCTTGAGCGAGAAGACCATAATCTGGTAGCTCTGCTTGTTGCCGTCGAGCACCATGTCGAGCACATAGGTCATAACGCCCATCACCACGTAGCCGTAGACCACGTTGCCCAACTTGCCGGAGACGAAGTAGGAGCAGCCGACGATGACAATGTCGATGAGCATGATGACACGGCCCGGGGAGATATTGTAGTACTTGGTAACAATCAGGGCGATAATGTCCGTTCCGCCGGTGTTGCCACCCATGATGAAGCTCAGGCCGATGCCCAAGCCGCAGAGGGCGCCGCCGATGATGGCGCACATGAAGGAGTCGAACTGCATGGTGCCGTCGGCGTTCATGAAGAGATTCTCCACATGCAGGCCTTGCTGCCACATGATGAAGAACACGCTCGACATGGCGATGCCGTAGATGGTGTTGGCTCCGAACTTGGAACCCAGCATCTTGAAGCCGATGGAGACCAGAATGCCGTTGAAAATAAGGTTCAGGATACCGATGGGGATATGGATGCCCACGGCGTAATAGATGATAGCCGAGAGGCCGCTGACGCCGCCGCCGACAATCTGCGCCGGCAGCATAAAAGCCGACCAACCAAAGGTATAGGTCATCAGTCCCAACGTGATGACCACGTAGGACATGATGATATTTTTGCTTTTCTTGAAAATCTGCATATTCTATTGTTTTTTACTGTAATCTCTTGGACCAAAGATGCTTGTGCCGATGCGGACGAGGGTGCTGCCCTCCTCGACGGCTATGGGGTAGTCGTGGCTCATGCCCATGGACACCTCGCGGAAGGCGGCGTTGTTGGCGAAGGTTCCGGCCTTGAGGGTGTCGAAAATGGACTTGACGTGGCGGAAGTCGTCGCGGACACGCGCCTGGTCGTCGGTGTGGCTGGCCATGCCCATCACGCCGCAGATGCGCACATGGGGATAGGCCGCGGGGTTGAAGGTGGCCGCCGAGAGCTCCTCGGGCAGGAAGCCGAACTTGGTCTCCTCCTGTGCCACATGCACCTGCAGCAGCACATCGACCACACGGTCCACCTTGACGGCGGCATGTTCCACATCCTCAAGGTGTTCCATGGAGTCCACTCCGTGAATCATCGACACAAAACCGATATAGTATTTCAGCTGCTTCGACTGCAGGTGGCCGATGAAATGCCACTCGATGTCGCCGGGCAGCTGGGCGTGTTTGTCGCGCAGTTCGGTGGCGTAGTTCTCGCCGAAGAGGCGCTGGCCGGCACGGTAGGCCTCCATGATGTCCTCCACGGGCTTCAGTTTCGATACCGCTATCAGCCTCGTTCCCTCGGGCAACGACGCCTTGATGCTTGCTATTTTTTCTGCTATCATACCCCTTCTAACGACAAAGTGATATTTTTATTATATATACTAAATATATTTTTTTTACACAAACGTCTCCAGGGCGGAATCCGCCACGGAACCACCCTGCATCCACCCCCGAATGGAAAGTAAAAAAAAAACGCCCCCGACCCGAACCCAATAGGCACCAAATTCGGCCCTTCTTATATCGTTCTTATATACTTCCCATATAGTTCTCATA
>DFIZ01000010.1:3870-6314 GCA_002372855.1 Bacteroidales bacterium UBA3684 | reverse complement strand
AGAAGTATATGAGAACTATATAAGAACGATATAAGAAGGGCCGAATTTGGTACGGTTCCGCCACGCAAGAAGTACGTAAAAACGGCGCAACCGGAGTGGCCGGAAAGGGGAGCATGGAGGCATCCGCCCCGAATGGGCAACAAAAGGAAGAAGATGATGGTTTCCAACAGATTAGACGGCGGGGTTGTCATGAAGTGGCAGGCGGTAATAGACGCAGTCGGCGTCTCGGTAGAACTCCCGCGCGCCCCAGCGCTGCCAATACTGATGGGTCTTCAGGCGGTGCATCACAGGGACAAAAACGAAGTCGTAGTTGGCTTTCAGTTCGGGCATGATGGACATCAACATGTCGTAGTTGAGGCCGGTGCCACGGTATTCGGGGGCGACGATGAAGGAGAAGACGGCGGTGTAGCGCCGGGCATTCATGGCGGCCAGCAGCTCCGGCTGCTCCTCGGCTATCAGCGGCGTCTCCTCTTCGATGCGGTAGTCGCTCATGTTGAGCAGACCGATGACATTACCGCATTCAGAGATAGCCTTGACGCTCAGCGGCCAATTGAAGTGCAGGTCTCTCACCCACCCTTCCACCTCGCGGCGGTCGAAGCCGTACTGGCGCACCATCCAGTCGATGGTCAGCGGGGCATCGGCGGGCGTCATCCTATGCAATGTGTACGTCATTGTAGGTCAGAAGTATTTCAGGATGATATGAAAGCTTGGCTTTGCGCAGGCCTTCGAGGCCCATATCCTCCTCGCGGTTCACGTAGACATATTGTTCTGGCAGGTGGGCACAGAACTGCTGGTTGATGACGGAGAAGAGGCCGTCGATGGTGCGGTCGGCCTTTTCGACGCAGACATCGATGGTGTCGTCGGTGACAGCGGCGCCGTAGGTGAAGGCCACCATGCGGCCGTCGAGCCAGATGCTGCCGCCCATCATGCCCAATTCGTTCCAATGGGCGAAGACATTCTCTACCACGCGTTGCTCGGCGGCGATGGTGTCGCCATATTCGGGGTTGGTGTCACCACGCTCCTCACGCCAGAGGGCTTCCAGCCGACGGCACTCGTCGAACATCTCCGGTGTCAACGGACGGTACTCAAAATCAGGATACTCAGACAGGAACTTGTTGACGTGGTTGCGCTTGGCCTTCAGCTTGCCGCCGGTCAAGGAGGCCAGGTCGGCCCGGCGGTAGATGTAGTCGTACTGGTTGCGCTGGGGTACAACAGTGATATTGATACCTTTGCTGCAGGCGTTCTGCTGCAGCTGGAGCGCGGCTTCATCTTCAAGACCAAGCAGGGTCATGCGCCCGCCGCAGTCGTCGCAGATGGCCTGCAGCAGGTCGCACGAGGGCGTGCCTGCCATGCAGAGCATATAGGCCCGTTCGCCGTCGAAGGTAAAACGCAGTACCACAGCTTCGGACAGGATGCAGACCTCGGTACGGAACCAGAACTGCCAGCCCACAAGGTTGGCGAAGGTGAAGTTGCAGTTGCGCCGTCCGCTGCGTAGGCTGACGGCCTGGTATGCTTCGCGGTCGGCGATGGTGAGGGTGTGAAAATCGAGAATCATCAAGTCGATTATGTTAAATAAGTTCCTCGGACCAACCGTGACCGAGGTCCCAATGGTAGTCGACAACAAACTCGAAGTCGACTGGAAGATTGAACTCGTCCTCTATCAGCTCGTGCAAGTGTTCGGCGTCCACGTCGCTCAACCAGCTGCCGACGCAGACATAGAAGCGGTCGGTGGCCTCGTCAAGAAAAATACGTCCACGGGGGATGAGCGTATAGTTGTGTTCCTTGTAGAATATCGACGAAGTGTTGCCCTTGGCTTCAGCGCGGTGGTGTTGCTTTTGCCAGTAGGTCTTGTGAAGCTTGGAGATAGTGGCGCGGCCATTGATGAAGGTGGCCTGCTCGGCATCCATCTTCTCTACGCCGAAGAGCGACTGATTGGCCACGTCGTACCAAAAGATACCGACCTTTGGATTGCCGTTGTCGAGGAAAGGCGACATGGAACCGACGAGATCCCGATGCTCTGCCTCGCCGTTGGTATGGTTTATTCCGTTACTGTCTTTGGTCATAACTCATTCAACTTTTATCCCTGAATCCTTGTATATGGGGAGTAAGGGCTGCCATCGACACCGTTATATCATCTTGAGATAACCCACTTCCTTCTCGGTCAGCTCGCGCCAGCGGCCACGGGGGAGGTCTTTCTTGGTGAGGCCGGCAAAGACGGTGCGGTCCAGCTTGTGGACCTCGTAGCCGAGGGCTTCGAAGAGGCGGCGCACGATACGGTTGCGGCCGCTGTGCAGTTCGACGCCCACGACGCGCTTGTCGATGGTGCCTCCGGTGGCGGCATACTGTATGTCGTCCACATGCATGGGGCCGTCCTCCAGCTCGATGCCTTCAAGCAGCTTTTTCATGTCCTCCTTGGTGACGGGCTTGTTGAGCTCCACCTGGTA
>DFIZ01000010.1:0-3697 GCA_002372855.1 Bacteroidales bacterium UBA3684 | reverse complement strand
ATGCGCTCGGCGCAGCAGCCGTCCATGAGCATCATGACGGTGCGGCGCTCCTGCGGGTCGTCGGTGGTGGTGATGAAGCCTTTGGGCTTGTTGAGCAGGAAGTAGCGGTGGCGCTCGCTGCGGAGCTTCTCGCCGCCGTACTGCACATCGTCGCCGGGCATGACCATGTAGCCCATTTCGGTGACCACCTTGCCGTTGACCTTCACGCTGCCGGCGGCGATGAGTTCGTCGGCCTCGCGGCGCGAGCAGATGCCGGCATGGGCGATGTATTTGTTCAGGCGCATCGAACCCTCGGGGTGCTCTTGCTTGGGCTTTTGCGGAGCGGTCTTTTTTCTTCCCGCTGCGCAGAAGTCCATGGAGCCGCTTCTCTTCTCCCCTGCCCTGCGCAAGCCTTCGGTGCCGGGTTTGGCGGATTTGTGGATGGCGCCGGCGGCAGGAGCCTTCTTTCTTGCCGGTTCGCGCGATTCTGTCGTCGCAGGCTTCCTTGTTTTATGGTTTTCGTCGGAGGCGGAAGGCTTAGCGCTCCTCGGTGTTTTGTTGTTGTCTTTCTTTATCATGTTCTGTTTGTTTTTCTTTCCAATCATTGAGCTCCATCATGGCGCGGTAGTGACCACCGAAATGCATCACATAGGGCCACGTGTACTCCTTCTCCTGGTACTTGAGGAACTTCTCCACCTCGCGCACCAGCATCAACAGCACGCCCAATTTGCGCTGGTAGAGCCACTTCAGCGAGTCGACATCGTGCTTGCAGGCCAAGGCGAAACGCAGGTTGACCGTCGTCAGTCCGTTGCGAACCCAGTCGATGGCCTTCTCGTCGCCGTCGCAGGCGTTGCTGAGGATCGCCAGCCAGGCGTAGTTGTTCTTGAAGAGCCACACCATGGCGTCGTCGTCGCCACGTATGGCGTTGCTGAAGGCCGCCAACTCCGGGTAGCCGCTCTCAATCAGCACCTTGAAGAAATCAATGCGTCCGCTGACGCTCTTCACCAGCGCCAGCAGCACCTTCACATCGTATTGCTCCAAGCCTTTCATGCCCCCTATCAACGCAAAAAAAACAAAAATATTGCACAATGTCACCTTCGGAGAAAAAATAAATTTTGCCACCTCGCAGAATTGTCGTATCTTTGCAGTCGAAATGGAACATGTAATCAACACACCACGGCAGCAAGTCATCATGGCTTTTGTGGCAACTTGCATTGAAACTACAGCAAGAGCTATGGGCGTTGATTTCTCAGAGGTTTTCGAACGGATGAAACGTCTGGGAATGATTGAAAAATACATCTATCCTAATTACGAGACCCTACATACCGAGAGTCGCGAAAATCTGGCCAAGGATATGATTGAATGTATGAACAGATGGGAGGCTACCAAATGATAACAGTATATCACGGAGGAACTGAAATAATAAAACAACCTGTTTGTAGGTTTGGTCGCCCGAATCTTGACTTCGGACAAGGCTTTTATGTTACCGATGTAAAAGAACAGGCCATACAATGGGCTGTCCGCATGTCCGAGAGGCGCGGTATGACTCCTCTACTCAATCGTTACAACCTTGACCGCGATGCCATCCTCTCCATCGGTCGATGCAAAGTATTCTCTGCTTACAATGCCGACTGGCTGGAGTTCATCATTGCGTGCCGCCAAGGGGCCGACCCCTCGAAGGAATACGACTATATCGAAGGTGGCGTAGCCAACGACAGGGTTATTGATACCGTGAACCTGTACATTCTCGGACTGATGGATTTGAACACCGCCCTTGGGCGACTTTCAGAACATCGGCCAAACAACCAGATGTGTTTGTTAAATCAGGCATTAACCGACAAATACCTAGAATATGACAGCACCGAGACAATATGACGACCCCGCCAAGGCTCCCGTGATACAGGAGATAATACTCAGCAACCGCATCGGAGCAATTGCCGTCGACCTCTCCCAGCGGCTGGGCATAGACCCCTTGCGGGCCCTGATGCTTTTCTACGGCAGCCGCACATGCCGCGACCTGCACAACAAAGCCACCGGCCTCTACCTCTACGGCGACCGCTACATTGCCGATGAGATGATGCGCGAAGCCGACATGTAACCATTGCATATTGAGATACCACATCCGCCGCAAGAGACCCCTGCGGCGGTCTTTTTTTTTCGATGTGGTGGAAAATAAATTTTGCCACCTCGCAGAAATGTCGTATCTTTGCACTCGATTTCAAAAGTGAAATCGTGAAGCGTTATACGCGTTCTGTGCAAAGGAACCTGAGAAACTCCAATGAAAAACAGAATCTGTGTAATGGTCTTCGCTATTTAGCGTGGGCTTATTGCATCTTCTTTTTTCAAGGTAATTCTCAGGACCTCTTTGCAGGAAGCGGCATACGGCGCCACGCTTCTTTTATTATTAATGCTCGACGAGGCGCGGGAGAGCAGTAGAAGTTGCACCCGGCACAAATTAGGGTATGATAAAATGAAAAAAATACTATTTGCATTAGTAATGCTTTTGATTGGTGGAACTACATTTGCCCAAGAAAAGCAGAATGCGACAGAGGAATCTAACAGCAAAACTCTTGAGTTCATGAAAAAAGACGGGACTCTAATTCAGAGGGAATTCTATCCGTTAGGAAAAGTCAAAGGTGTTGAATGTGAAGTACTGGTCATCACAGACCTGATTAGCAAAAAGAAAATCGGTTGTATGCGATTAAAAACAAGTTACTCGTCATCATATTCTTCCGACACATATATTGGCACATTAGATTATGATGAGATTGACGCATGTATTAAGTCCATAAACTATATCAACACTAATGTCATTAACAGCAAACCGGAACAGTATACAGAAGTTGAGTATAAAACAAGAGACAAAGTTGTGGTTGGTGCTTTCTATCAAGAAAACAAATCTAACTGGAGAGCTTACGTCCAAACCAAAAGCTATACCAATCGGTCTATGGAATTCTTTGCCGCTTCTGAATTAACAGAATTAGCATCAAAAATGACGCAAGCGAAGGCAATTATAGAGGAAAAAACTAAATAATAAACTCCAATTAATTTTTGAAACGGGGCCAAAAGTGTCGCAAGGCCCAATCGATTTTGAAAATAGCCCAAAAGAGTGTCGCAAGGCCCAATCGATTTGGGAAATGGCCAAAATGAGTGTCGCAAGGCCCAATAGATTTTGAAAATGGCTAAAATGAGTGTCGCAAGGCCCAAACAATTTTGAAAACAGCTAAAAAGAGTGTCGCAAGGGCCAATCGATTTTGAAAACGGCCAAAATGAGTGTCGCTAGGCCCAATCGATTTTGAAAACGGCTAAAATGAGTGTCGCAAGGCCCAATCGATTTTGAAAATGGCAAAAATGAGTGTTGCCAGGCTGTTTCAAAACTAAAACACGGTTTCTCGGCTTGCGACGGAAGCCCCGTAGGGGCGGCACATTCCAACGATGGTTATTGTGTCGCCCCTACGGGGCTCGGCTGTTTGGTTTATTGTCTACCGTGGGCTCACGCCCACGGCTAACATCTGTCGCCCCTACGGGGCTCTACGCTATCCGCGCACCTTCGCGCCCAGCTGGGTCTCGAGGGTCTTCTGGATTTTGGCCATGGTGGACTCGATCTGTTTGTCGTTGAGGGTCTTGTCCTTGTCCTGCAGGATAAAGCTGACGGCGTAGGACTTGAAGCCTTCGGTGATGCCTTTGCCTTCATAGACGTCGAAGAGGCTGACGCGCT
>DFIZ01000019.1:13837-29043 GCA_002372855.1 Bacteroidales bacterium UBA3684 | reverse complement strand
CCGAGCTCTCGGCCAGCATGGCGAAACCCGTCTGGCGGGTGCTCATCACGTCGGCGTGGTCGCCGAAGATGGAGAGGGCCTGGGCGGCCAAGGCGCGGGCGCTCACGTGGAACACGCCGGGCAGCAGCTCGCCGGCAATCTTGTACATATTCGGGATCATCAGCAGCAGACCCTGCGAAGCGGTGTAGGTGGTGGTCAGAGCACCGGCCTGCAACGAGCCGTGCACGGCACCGGCGGCACCGGCCTCGCTCTGCATCTCCACGACCTTCACGGTCTCGCCGAAGAGGTTCTTACGACCCGCAGCGGCCCACTCGTCGATATACTCGGCCATAGGGCTGGACGGGGTGATGGGGTAGATAGCTGCTACCTCGCTGAACATGTACGCCACGTGCGCCGCAGCGCAGTTGCCGTCACAAGTCATAAACTTTTTTTCTTTTGCCATAATTGCTTAAACGTTTAAGGATTAATATTTTATTTTGTTTTTCTGTTTTATTATGAGGGTACAAATATAATAAACTTTGCTGAAATACCGAAAAATATTTCACATACATAAGGAAAAAAATCAGCCACAGTATGTAATGCTGTGGCTGTAGAGTATTGGATGTTTGTTGGTTACCGCTCCTCGTCGGGTGTGCTGTCGACGATGAGCGGGGTGTCGCTCTGGGCTATCTGTTTGGCGTTCATCGGAGAGACCACCGACTGGCCAATCTCCTTCTCGGCAGCCTCGCGGGCCACGCGGGCTGTGGCGCCGCCACGGCGGGCGATGCCTGCACTCTCGCTCATGCCTTTCGGGTTTTCGTTCTTCGATATCTGTGTTGTGGTGGCTTCAGCCAACATGTTGATGGCAATCTCGAGGTCGGTCATATTGTCGCGCAGATTTTCCTTCTTGAGCCCCTTCAGCTGCTTGTACTCCTTGGCCGACAGGCCGCTCCAACCGCGATAGATGATGTCGGTCAGCGAGGCGAACTGCTGTCCCTCTTCCAATCCGGCCCTCTTCCACTCGTCGGTCAGGTGTTTGCGCACCTCGATGGAGCGCATACGCTGGTTGATCCAAGCCTCGGAGTAGCCCAGCCGACGGTAGTCGGCCACCGCCTGCTCGATGGAGAGCTCCGGGTCCTGCATCTGGTCGATGCGTTGCGCCGCCACCTGCGCCATCCATTGCTTGAACGGCTCCGCCTTCGGCGACGGAATAGACTGTATCAGCCTGAACAACTGTTCGGTATCCGCCACATCCGTAAGGCGCATCTTGCCGTCGGGAGCCTGCATTTTCAAACCGTGACAATTTGTCACGGTTTCATTTCCCTCTGCTTTCAGTCGTTGTTTTAGTTTGCGCCAATAGGCCGCTGGATCAACGCTTTCGGTCAGTACCGCGATGCAGTCAATGATGGAGAACCACCACTTCTCCGCATCCGTATCCCAAGCGGTGCGCACCCGCTTCTCTTCGAAGAGTTGTATTGCCTGCTTCTGTGTCATGACATCATATTTCAATAATCCTTAAACAGTACTTGCCGTCACAAGTCATAAACTTTTTTTCTTTTGCCATAATTAATTAATTTACTTAAACGTTTAAGGATTAATATTTGTGTAAATAATTATTCAAAAACAATATCCCAATGAGGTATTACTACATAACGATTATCTTTAAAGGTTATTTTACATCTTAACGGCCCATCTCCTTTAGCCTCATTGTTTTCCCACTGTAGGGCTTGAAGATTTGTGATGTCATCAGTACCACCTTTTGAAACTGGAATTATGTGATCAATTTGCCAACCAAATTTGCTGTTGGTATTCCCGTACTCTTTACGCAATATTCGAGCACCACATTTATCCATTCTTACCTCATCTGGATTTTCGTTTAGAACTTCTTTAGCATTACTCCATACTTCTTGAATGATTTCTTTTGTAAACATAATTTGTAATTTTAATTAAACTTTTATTTGCTTTAATACGAATATCGAAACTATTACTGACACTATTCGATATTGTGAAAACAAAAATATATCAATTAAATTACATCTGTATTATTTTTTCGAATATTTAACATTTATTATATATTTTTCGCATTATGTAGTAATTTTGTAGCCAACTTTGTACTTGCTTATCTCGTCATCCACATTATCTTTACCTGGTGTGCTGGGATTGTATTCGCATTTGGCAACGCCGTTCTTGAATGAATGCAGGTTTTCATGAAGTCCGGAAAACCCGACTACATATTCACCCCATTTATTAATGAAGTGTCGTTCTACCAAAGCCAATCCCTCAGAAAAATCATCCGCATTATTATATTTTGGTGGAATAACTAATTCGAGTTTTTCATTTATATACCCACATTTACCGCATATACTTATAACAGCCATTCCTTCAACAAATTTTCCAACTCTTAATACTGGTGGAAATAGTAGTTCACCATTTGCAGATTTAAATCCAAAAAGACCTTCTTCTTCAAATCGTATTGGGGTAAGAAGAGACTTATACTTTTCAACATAATCAGTGTTAGAGAAAGACTGGCTATGTAGTTTTATCTTTGCATAAGTTTGCTCAACTTCTTCTTTGGATTTAAAAGAGCATGGTATTATTTCATTCATATACTCATCAAGGGCACCATAAAATCCTTTTTTCTGAACTACATAAAAACCATTATCGTAATTGTATGCCCAATCATATTTTTTGGGAATAACTATTTCTATATCACCTTTTTTTACAAGTGGGCAACCTTCAGTGTTTATATAGCCATATTCGCAATCAAGTCTAACTTTGGCTTTGCCATTTTCAAAATCACTTATTTCACAATACTTGCATTCAATGACCTCATTGCTATCAATATCAACATATCCAAAACCTCTATCTTTTGAAAAAACAGGCAATAAACCATTATGGAATGAAGCTCCTAATGTATTATAATATTTTACTTCTTTACATTGTCTCCAATAACCTATTTTTTCAAAAAACTTATGTAGTTTTCCCTTTGAGTCTAAAAGACCAATAGTTTTTGCTCTATAATACCCAGTAACAACTCTCATCCAGCCATCAACACAATCCAGTATTATATTATCCGTTTGGTAAATAGTATGGAGGTCCATTACAGATATCAATTCACTCCTGTGATTAACTATCGCGATATTTCCATCACAATCATCGATAAATTTGTATTCTACAGGCAATATCTCTTTACCATCGAAAGATAACAATCCAAATTTGTCATTGATTTTAACAGGTATATATTTTTCTTTTATTATATGGTCTGTCCAAATTTGATCATATTTGATTTTACTTAAAGGGTTTCCTTTATTGTCACATAAGCCCCATAGACATTTATTGTAGTTACTTTTGTTTTCATCGTATGTATAGCATAGAATAATATCCGTATGACCATATATTTCTTTCAAAGAATAGTCACATTCATATATTTCTCCATTATCATAAATGATTTTATTGTTTTCAATTTTAAATACGGGCTCTTTCCATGAATTCAATTCGTTATCTTGTTTATTTCTATATTCAGGTTGAATATCGGATCTATTTGTAATATCTTCGTCAATTTTATACTTGTAGAAAAAATAACTATCGCCGGCATATTCTAATTCTTGACCATTATGATCGACATAATAACATGAAGAATCTCTCAACCCGAGAATCCTTTCTCCAGGATCAATAGTATATGCTGCAATCGAACTTTCGTAAACACGAGCCTTTATTGAGTCATAATGAACTATCTTTAAATCATTGGTTTCAACGTTGTAAAATGCATAAGAATTCAATCTCTTTTGTGTGGAATAACCAGCATAATATTCTCTGCCTTCACCTAGTCGATAATTGTATAAGGTAAAAATTATGATGCCTTGTTTCCCACGTAAATCGAATTTAAACATACTTGAGCACTGTGTTTTAGATTATTTTATTTCAGTAGTTTCCTATTTCCCACTTCTTCCAGGATGGTCATTTGCTGTCGCTTTTTCTTACTCGTTTTACGGTATGTTTGATTTTGCCGATGAGGAAGTTGATTTCTAATGATGACTCCGTCTCGGAGGTCTCGAGGTCGGGCATCACTATGTCGGTAAGCACTTCGCCGAAGTGGTGCATCTTCTTCTCCTGCACAGCCTTGTCGGTCTCCTTGTGCAGCTCCACCAACTCACGTTTCAGTTCCCGCACTTTGGCGAAGGTTTCAATGATGGCGATGGTTACAGCAGTGGCACGTTCGCTTTTCAGTATGGTGGCTAACATGTAAAGACCTTTCTCGGTGAAAGCGCGAGGTTCGACGGGGGAGTTCTTCAAGGTCTTGAAGTGGTCGAAATTTTCGACCAGTTGCTGCTTTTCAACACTTTGCAGAGTAAAGAAGTACCCTTCCGGGAATTTGTCGGGATTGTTCTTCACCGCCTCGTTTACTCTTTTGGTTTCAACACCATACAACTCCGCCACATCACGGTCGATAAGCACCTTCTTCCCCCGCAACTCAATCAGTCGCGCTTCTATCTCATGCGTTTCAACTAGCAGTTGGTTGGCTATTTGTAATTCCTTTGCCATGTTCTTATTTGTTTATTTCAGCAGTTTTCTGTTTCCCATTTCTGTGAGGGCGACAATGTGAATGCGTTTAGGCCTGCCTGGTTTCTAAACCCCTCGAATTCGATGGGGTTAAAACTGGGATTGTTGAGCGATTCCCAAATTCCAAGGTACTCTATGGTGTTTCGGTTGCGCATCCAGTTTCCAACAACGGCATTCGGTTCCAGCGAGTTCTTCTGTCGGGCAATATCGGTGATACAGATATAGTCCACCCCTCCGACCTTCATTGTGCGGATGGCGAAGTTTTTAACGTTTATTTCCTGTATCTTGGTCATGGTTATCGTACTTTTGTTTAAATCCTGTCCTTTTGCGTGGTGTTTTCTAAAATGTGCCGCAAGTCGTAGATTTTTCCTTTCTTTATAATTGTTTAATCGTTTATGGATTAATATTTTATTATTCTTTTCTATTTTATTATGAGGGTACAAATATAATAATATTTACCGACACGGCAAAATTTATTTTGCCCTCGGCGAAAACGAGTTGGCGTTTCCGTAAATCCCTGCTGATACAGCAGCCGCTAATATTTTAAAGCAGGACCGCGAGGCCGAAGCCTAGCGCCAGCTGCGCGACCAGAATGGCGGGGACGCCGAGGGTGAACTTGAGGTGGCGGGTTTTGTGGCGGAAGAGGTGCATGGCGAGGAGGGCGCCGGGGCTGCCGCCGAGGGCGGCGAGGAGCAGCAGGGTGGCCTCGGGCGTGCGGCGGCGTGCGTGGCGGGGGTGCTTCCCCTTGCGGCGTCTCCTCCGGTGCTTCTTGCCTGTGCGGATCTTGCGCGGCTGGGCCTTGGGGTCGGGGTTCTCGGCCTTCCACTTGTCGTGACCGTAGGCCACGAAAGTCAGCACGTTGATGGCTATAAGGTAGTGCAGGGCAATGGCCAAAGGTGATGTCATATTGTCCGTTGTGTTGCGTCGCCCCTGACGACGGAGATTCGGGCCCTATCGGGCAAGGATTTCGTTCAGTGCGCGGGCCAGCTGGTCGGGGCAGCTGGTGTCTTTCCATCCGCAGCGTATGCCGGCCAGGCGGTCGCGCACTTCGACGGCGGGCAGGCCCTCCACCAGGCGTCCGATGCCCTGCAGGTTGCCGTCGCAGCCGCCGAGGTACTGCACGTTGTGCAGCCGCCCCTGGTCGTCGAGGTCGAAGTCTATCTGCACCGAGCAGGTGCCATTGGTTTGGTAGGTATGGTGTTGCATGTTGTCTCTCTTTTTGTTTGGTTTTGCAAAGATACGAAGAATATCCGAGACGCCGAAATTTTTTTTCCTCCGTCGACCGCTCCGATACCTACCCGAGAGGTACATAATTCGGCATTTCTTATATCGTTCTTATATCGTTCTCATATACTTCTCATATACTTCTTATATAGGTGATATAAGAAGTATATGAGAAGTATATAGGAACTATATGAGAAGGGCCGAATTATGTAGGTCTGAGGTGGGTGGTAGGAGGGGTGAGGTTTGGGGGAGGGGTCAGGCGATGAGGTCGGCCAGCCGGCCGTGGGCGGCGCGGACGAGGTCCTGCGGGGCCAGGCGGAACTGGAGGCCGCGCAGGCCGGCGCTGCAGTAGACGTGGTCGTACAGCATGATGCTCTCGTGGAACCAGGTGGGCAGCGCTTTTTTCATGCCGATGGGGGGAGCAGCCGCCGCGGCTTCGGCCGTCATCTCTCTGGATGTGTCTCAATGCACTATTCCCACAACGCGCCCTTTGGGGTCGATGGTGTAGCGGGCGTACATGTTGTTGGCGTTGCCCGTGGCCTCGGGGGCGTTGCTCGGGAAGTATTTGATTTCTACCACAAAGCATTCCTTCACGCTCTCCACCGCTTGCACCCATCCGTAGCGGCGGAAGTCGCGGCCGCGTGCAGCCATGTCTTTCACCACCGCCTCGTACACTCCCGTGCTGCCCGTCAGCAGGACCATTTCCTCCGTCGTTACGCTGTCCCTCTTGTAGAGGTAGCGCCAATGGCCGCGATGGTCCAGGCCCACCTCCGTGCCGTCGCTGTAGGTGACAATATAGTAGTCCTTGCCGTCGAGGTGGAAACCGTCGTAGGTGGTCATGCCGTCGACGCGGTACGCCTTCGGCAGGTTGCGGCGCACGGCCTTGGGCAACGCCTTGTAGTCGCACTCGAAATAGCGTTTGTCGCCTCCCATCCAGCCGAAGACCGACAGGCTGTCCAGCCCGCGCGGCTCGCGACTGCGTCCGTCGACCATTGTTATTTCTGGGCCGTTGACCCCGAGGTGCATCAACTGCCGCTTCGTGAGGTTCACAACAACGCGCCAGTAGTCGTCGTCGCCGTCGCTCACATCGACAAAACTGCGCTCCGGGTGGTTCTCTTCAAAGTCCATCATGCAGTTGACGAACGCGCAGGTGTCGCCCTTTTGGTTGCGGAAGAAAAGGTACTGGCGAGTGAATCGGTAGTAGCGCGGAGCCGTGAAGACCTCGCAAATCCGTTGAGCCGAATCGGCCTTGCGGTCGAGTACTTCGGCCATCACCTCCTCGGCCCGCTGCACCTCCGCCAGCCATGCCCCGTCCAGCAACCGGCCTTTGAACCGGCCTTCGAGCGCGGCTCGCCGTGCGCTGTCGGCGGTCGTCATCAGGTAGCCCACCACGCCCTCGTCGTTGCGGCACTCGAAGAAATCTATCTTGGGGCTGTCCATCACGTGGTCCCAGTACTCCGGCGAGTTGCGGTCGTAGTGTGTCGTGTCCTTCGGCACAGGCGTTATCTTTGCCACCCGCACCGCGTGCAGCCTCGGCAGTTGCTGCCCGCTGGCCATCATGGGCACCAGAAACAGGATGAGTAGTAGCTTCTTCATGTTTTTTTTATTTTTTAAACGATGAGGTCGGCCAGCTGGCCGCGGGCGGCGCGGACGAGGTCCTGCGGGGCCAGGCGGAACTGTAGGCCGCGCATGCCGGCGCTGCAGTAGACGGTGTCGTACAGCATGATGCTCTCGTGGAACCAGGTGGGGAGCGCCTTCTTCATGCCGATGGGGGAGCAGCCGCCGCGGATGTAGCCGGTGAGGGGGAGGAGTTCCTTGACGTGGATCATCTCCAGTTTCTTGTTGCCGGTGACGCGGGCGGCTTTCTTGAGGTCCACCTCCTCGGCGCCGGGGATGACGCAGACGACGAGGCCCGAGCGGTCGCCCCGCAGCACGAGGGTTTTGAAGAGCCGTTCGATGGGCTGGCCGAGCTGGGCGGCGATGTGCTGGGCGCCGAGGTCGTTCTCGTCGACCTCGTAGGGGATGAGTTCATAGGGGATTTTCAGCTGGTCGAGCAGCCGTGCGGCGTTGGTTTTATTGATTTTCATGTGTTGTTCTGTTGATTTTGAACACCCAGGCGTGGTCGAGGGCGTTGAGTTCCTTGGTGCTGAGGTTGCTTAGGTCGAGGACGAGGGTGCCGTCCTTTTTCTGGCGCCATTTTATGTTGCCCGTGGTACCGAGGAGGGTGACGGCGGTGCCTTTCGGCAGGCGCGGCATGTCGGGGATGGTCAGCGTGGGGCCGGGGCGCTCGAACTCGATGACGTAGAGGTTGTCGCCTTTCTGCGTGAAGCAGCGGACGGTGCGTTGCCACGTGGCGGTGCCGTGCCATTCTCCGTCTGCAGGGACATAGTTCTCGCCGTCGGTGCTGACATACAGCGCGGCTTTGGCCTCCAGGTCTTTCTCCCGGTACCACACATCCAGCTCTATTGCTTGGTTCTGTTTCAGCAGTACCCTGGTGCCGGGCTTGTTCTCTGCCCATGCATGGTTGTAATACAGGATGGTGTCGCCATGGTAGACGACTGTCATCTCATCGTCGGCCTCGGCCTTGAACTGGTACCATCCCTTGTCGGAAGCGTTGTAGATGCCTTGCCAGTGGATGGTGAAGTCGTCGACGGGCATGTTCGGCAGGGGGGCGTTGCGAACCCAGTCGAAGTCGATGGTGCCGGAGGGAGGCAAGGGCGCCACGGTGCGCTGGGTCTGGTGGGTGGTGTAGTGGGGCTGGCCGGGGCGGCAGCCCTCGTGCATCCGGGGTCGGGAGCCGTAGATGGCTTCGCCGTTGACCTTCAGCCACCGGCCGAGGTCGCGCAGGCGTTCCTGCTGGATGAGGGGGATGTGGCCGTCGGCGGCGGGGCCGACGTTGAGGGTGAGGCCGCCGCCGAGGGCCACGAGCTCGCAGAAGTGCTGGATGAGGGCTGTGGAGGAGAGGTAGCCCGCCAGGTCCTCGTTGCGGTTGAGGCCGAAGCTGCGGCCTATGCCGCGGCACTCGGCCCAGGGGCGGTCGGTGACGTCGATGCCGGCGCTGTATTCCGGAGTGCGGAAGCCGTGCGGGGTTCCCTGGCCCCAGCGGTCGTTGACGATGGCGTCGGGGCCCACGGTGTTGTAGTACCAGGCAATGAGTTCGGTGGAATGGAGCTGCGCGGGGGTGAAGTCCCAGTCGCCGTCGGCGAAGACGGCGTCGGGGCGGTAGCGCGACACGAGGTCTTTGAACTGGGGAATCATGTAGGATTGGACGTAGCGGCCGATGCTGTCGGCGGGGTCGAGGGTCCAGCGGTGCAGGGGGTTGCTCCATTCGGGCAGGGAGTAGTAGAAGCCCATGCGGAGGCCTGCGCGGCGCACGGCGGCGGTGAGTTCTTCGACGATGTTGCGCCGCGGGCCGGAGACGACGCTGTTCCACTGTGGCTGGTAGGGGTCGTCCCAGAGGGAGTAGCCGTCGTGGTGCTTGGTGACGAGGAGGACGTATTGCGCTCCGGCGTCGCGGAACATCTGCGCCCACTCGTCGGGCTGCCACAGCTCGGCGTGCCAGTGGCGAGTGAGCTGGGCGTACATTTCGCGCACCGGCAGTGAGGTGTCGGCGTAGTAGGACATGGCGCGGAGGCGTCCGGGGTCGCGCCCGAGGAGCCCTTTGTAGAGCCATTCGCCGTAGCCCTCCTTGCCGGCGTAGGCGGGCACGGAGTAGAGGCCCCAATGGACGAAGATGCCCAGCTTGGCGTCGGAGAACCACTGGGGGTAGGGGCGCCGGTTGAGGCTCTGCCAGGTGGGCTCCACCGTCTGCGCACGCAAGGCGAGAGGGCAGAGGAGGAGGGCTATCGTCAGTAGGTGTTTCATTGCGTCGATGTGATGGTATAACGACTGCAAAAATACGAAAAAACCGCGTGGTGGCAAAAAATATTTTTGTCGGGTCGGGAAATATGCGTATCTTTGCAGCCATGTTTGACGATACCTACAGAACCATCAGCGCCCCCGCCGAGGGCCTCTACAAGGAGAAAGGGAGCAAGTTCTTGGCCTTCGCCTATCCGGTGCACAGCCAGGAGGAGGTGAAGGCTCGCCTGGAGCAGCTGCGCAAGGACTACTTCGACGCCCGCCACCATTGCTACGCCTACATCCTCGGCCCGCGCAAGGACGCCTTCCGCGCCAATGACGACGGCGAGCCCAGCGGCACCGGCGGACGCCCCATCCACGGGCAGCTGCTGAGTGCCGACCTGACGGACACGCTCATCGTGGTGGTCCGCTACTTCGGCGGCATACTCCTCGGCGCCAGCGGCCTGGCCAATGCCTACAAGACCGCCGCCCGCGACGCCATCGACCACGCCACCATTGTGGAGAAGACCATCGACTTCCGCTACCGCCTCTCGTTCCGCTACGAGACCATGAACGACGTGATGCGCATACTGAAGGACTACGACCTCAAGCCCGAGAACCAGCAGTACGACCTCGACTGCTCGCTCGAGGTGGGCATCCGCCAGTCGCTCTCGGTGCGCTTCTACGACGCCGTGGCCAACCTCCGGACGGTGAAGATAGAGGTGGTTTAGAACTGAAAATCGTGAATTGAGAATTGAAATTATGCCTGCGTGCTTGATATTTTCAATTTTCACTTCTCAATTTTCATTTTTCTTCGTATCTTTGCAGTTTCAAATTCGACATAAGAAATGAGTGAACTGCTTGACCAACTGAATGAACCTCAGCGCGAGGCGGCGGCATGCACCGACGGGCCTGTGATGATTATCGCCGGTGCCGGCAGCGGCAAGACCCGCACGCTGACCTACCGCATAGCCCACCTCATGGAGCTGGGCGTCGACCCCTTCCACATCCTGGCGCTGACCTTCACCAACAAGGCCGCCAACGAGATGAAGGAGCGCATCATCAAGCTCGTGGGCGGCGAGGGCCGCAACCTGTGGATGGGCACCTTCCACAGCATCTTCGCCCGTGTGCTGCGCGCCGAGGCCTCCAAGCTGGGCTACACCTCCAGCTTCACCATCTACGACACCGACGACTCCAAGGCCGCCATCAAGCAAATCGTCAAGCAGCTCAACCTCGACCCCAAGACCTACAAGCCCTCCTTCGTGCTCAACCGCATCTCCATGGCCAAGAGCAACCTCCTTTCGCCCAAGGACTACCAGGAGAACCCCGAAATCTACCAGACCGACATCGACTCCAAGCGCCCCGCCATCGGCCAGATCTACGTCATGTACGACCAGCGCCTCCACAACAGCAACGCCATGGACTTCGACGACCTGCTCTTCAACATGAACATCCTCCTGCGCGACTTCCCCGACGTGCTGCTGAAGTACCAGCAACGTTTCCAGTACATCATGGTGGACGAGTACCAGGACACCAACTACGCGCAGTACCTCATCGTCAAGAAACTCGCCGCCCGCAACCAGAACATCTGTGTCGTCGGCGACGACGCACAGAGCATCTACGCCTTCCGCGGGGCCAACATACAGAACATCTTCAACTTCAAACGCGACTACCCCGACATGCACCTCTTCAAGCTGGAGCAGAACTACCGCTCCACGCAGAACATTGTCAACGCCGCCAACAGCATCATCAGCCGCAACCGCGACCAGATACAGAAGGAACTCTGGAGCGACAACGGCGTGGGCAGCCGCATACGCCTCATCCGTGCTGTCGACGAGAAGGACGAGGGCATGCGCGTGGCCGACTCCATACAGAACTTCCGCCTCGGCGAGGACGCCGAATACCGCGACTTCGCCGTGCTCTACCGCCAGAACTCCCTCTCGCGCTCCATCGAGGATGCGCTGCGCAAAATGAACATCCCCTACAAGATCTACCAAGGTCTCTCGTTCTACGGCCGCCGCGAGGTGAAGGACGTCCTGGCCTACCTCCGCCTGGCCATCAACCCCCACGACGACGAAAGCCTCGTGCGCGTCATCAACTATCCCACCCGCGGCATCGGCCAGACCACCATGGACAAAATCCGTGTGGCGGCGGCCGACAACGACATCAGCATCTGGACCGTGCTGGAGAACATCCAGACCTTCGGCCTCCCCATCCAGAGCGGCGCTGTGCAGAAGATTACGGAGTTCGTTTACATGATCAAGCGCTTCGAGAGCCAGGTGCCCTCGGTCGACGCCTTCACCCTGGCCAAGCAGATAGTCTACGCCAGCGGCATCATCAAAGCCCTCCGCGAGGAGGACGACCCCGAGAGCGCCGAACGCATAGAGAACATCGACGAGCTCATGAACAGCGTCCAAGAATTCTGCGAAGAAGACCCAGACACCCCGGAAAATCCGGTAAATCCGGAATCTCCGGAAAATCCGGAAAATCCGGGGAAAGCCCTACGCACCCTCGACGAGTTCCTGCAGCAGGTACTCCTCTACACCTCCGAGGACAAGGACAAAGACAAGGACGCCAACAAGGTCTCCCTGATGACCATCCACGCCGCCAAGGGTCTGGAGTTCCCCTACGTCTACGTCGTCGGCATGGAGGAGCAGCTCTTCCCCTCGTTCCTGGCCAGCAGCCGCGCCGAGCTGGAGGAGGAACGTCGCCTGTTCTACGTCGCCGTGACGCGCGCCGAGAAGCAGGTGACCCTCAGCTACGCCCAGACGCGCTTCAACAACGGCCAGCGCATGGGCGGCGAGGTGAGCCGCTTCGTGGAGGAGATAGACCCGCAGTACATCGAAATTCCCTCCGTGCGCCGCAGCATGCCCGAGCCCGGCACCCTGCCGCGCGCCTTCTTCAACGCCGGCAAACCCGCGCCCGAACCGCAGGCCCGATTCAAGAAGAAAACCGCCCCCACCTACGTCAACCATGGCCCGGCAGTGGTCAACAGCCCGGCGGAAATCAACAGCATCATGCCCGGCATGAAGGTCAGCCACGAAAAGTTCGGCATCGGCAAGGTGCTCGGTGTCGAAGGCGCCGGCGACTCCCGCAAGGCCACCGTCTTCTTCGAGGGCGTAGGCCAGAAGCAACTGATGCTCAAATTCGCCAAGCTCTCCGTGGTAGAGTGATGAAAAATGAAGAACGAAGAATGAGGTGTTGGGGCGCGGGCTGCCAGCCCGCGAATAGAACCTGTGCCGCCAGCCTGCAGATTTGCTTCTGCGTCAGCCTATTCTTCATTCTTCATTTTTCATTCTTCACTCCCGCCAACGCCCAGACGGTGCACTTCTCGCATCCCGGCGGCTTCTACGCCGACACCTTCAGCCTAGCCCTCCATTTGGCCTACGCCCCCGAGGGCGAACCCTTCACCATCCGCTACACCCTCAACGGCAACGCCCCCACCGAGTGCGACACCCCCTACACCGCCCCCATCCCCCTCTCCGCGGCCTGCCTTCCGCACTCCGCCCTCTTCCGTGTGCCCAACGTGCCGGAGGACCGCTGGTACGCGCCCGACAGCGTGGAGCGCATCGTCGTCGTTCGCGCCGCAGCCTTCGACGCCGAGGGCTGCCGACGCTCGCCCGTCATCACACACTCCTACCTCATCGACTCCCTCCTCCACCGCCGCATTGCGCTGCCCGTGGTGTCGCTCTGCGCCGACTCCCTCAGCCTCTTCGACGCCGACACCGGCCTCATGGTCCCCGGCTGGTACTTCGACCGCCGCTATGCCTACAGCACCGGCAACTACTTCCAGCGCGGCCGCCACTGGGAACGCCCCGCGGCCTTTGCCTACTATGCCCCCGACGGCGGCGCCACCGAGCAGGACTGCGGCCTGCGCGTCCACGGCAACAGCCAGCGCGTGCTGGTGCAGAAAGGCCTCTCGCTCTACGCCCGCCGCGAGTACGGCGACAACCGCTTCTCCTACCCCTTCTTCGGCCCCGAGGGCCGCACGGACTACCGCCGCCTGGTGCTGCGCCCCTGGAGCACCTCGTGGAGCGGCGCCGGCATCGAGGACTGGCTCTGCCAGCACCTGGCCGACTCGCTGCGCTTCGACCACCTGGCCACGCGCCCCGTGGTGCTCTTCCTCAACGGCGAATACTGGGGCATCTACTTCCTCGAGGAGAAAGCCGACGAGCACTACGTCGAGGAGCACCACGGCGTGGACAGCCGCCAGGTGGACCTCCTGGCCTACTGGGGCGGCGAGGTGGAGAACGGCTCCGCCACGCGCTGGAACGCCCTCTGCCAGTGGCTCGAAGCCGACGGCACCGACCTCGACCGCCTCAGCAACGAGGTGGACACCGGCGCCGTCATGGACTACATGCTCATGCAAATGCTCATCCTCAACGACGACTGGCCCGTCAGCAACGTGCGCCAGTGGGCCTCCGACGGCACCCCATGGCGGTGGATATTCTTCGATGCCGACGGCGCCCTGGCCTCCTTCCCCGACAACGCCGCCATCCTCGACTACATGACCTATTACTCTTCCCATTTGCGCCCCTCTGCGAGGGGAGCTGTCCGCAGGACTGAGGGGTCTTTTCAAATTCCCTCGTCGCACACCTCGCCGCAGTCCACGCTCCTCTTCCGCCGCCTCCTGGCCAACCGCACCTTCCTCGAGGCCGCCATGCGCCGCCTGCAACAGGTGGTGGCCACCCACTTCGACTACCGCCGCTCCGGCGCCCTGCTGCAGCAGGTGGTGAAGGAGGTGGAAAGCGAGGTGCCCTACCAGATACGCCGCTTCGACAAGCCCTCCTCCATGGTCCGCTGGCGCATGGCCGTGGAGGTGATCGACGAATTCCTCCGCACCGAGCCCGAGGCCATGGTCGGCGAGTTCGCCCAGTACTTCGGCCTCGACCTGCCCAAGAGCGACCTCTGCACCGTGTACGACCGCTATGGCCAGCTCGTCGCCACAGGCCACCTCCATGCCGTCAGGGAGCACCTGCCGCGAGGCATCTACTTCGTCCGCCTGCAAGACGAAAACGGTAAATTGAAAATTGGAAATTGAAAATTGAAATTCATCACTCAACACTCATCACTCAACACTCAACACTTAAAATATGAGATTGGTCATTCAACGCGTAACCCAAGCCTCCGTCACCATCGGCGGCACCCTCAAGTCCGCCATCGGCCCCGGACTGCTGATCCTCGTCGGCATCTGCGACGACGACAGCGACGACGACATCGAATACCTCTGCCAGAAGGTGGTCAAGATGCGCATCTTCGACGACGCCGACGGCGTCATGAACCTCCCCGTCACCGACGTCGACGGCAGCGGCCTGCTCGTCGTCAGCCAGTTCACCCTCATGGCCTCCACGCGCAAAGGCAACCGCCCCAGCTACATCCACGCCTCGCGCCCCGACTTTGCTGTGCCGATGTATGAGAAATTCGTCGCCCGCCTGCAGCAGCTCTTCGGCCATCCCGTTCAGACCGGCACCTTCGGCGCCGACATGCAGGTGGCCCTCCTCAACGACGGCCCCGTCACCATCGTCATGGACTCGCACCTCCGCGACACCTTCTGACCACCCCTCGCACAGGGGTCCGAGAGGGACATAATTCGGCCCTTCTTATAT
>DFIZ01000019.1:0-13696 GCA_002372855.1 Bacteroidales bacterium UBA3684 | reverse complement strand
ATATAAGAAATGCCGAATTATGTACCTCTCGGGTGGCTATCGGGTGGCGGTCAGGAAGCGGTCGCGGCCGCGGAAGTCGCGGTGCACGGTGGCGGCGAAGCCGTACCGGGCCAGGAGGGCGCAGGTGTCGGCGGCGAGGGCCTCGTTGATTTCGAGGGCCAGGAGGCCGCGGGGGGCCAGGCAGCGCGCGGCGATGGCGGCGATGGCGCGGTAGAAGCGCAGGGGGTCGTCGTCGGGCACGAAGAGGGCCAGCGGCGGCTCGTAGTCGAGGACGTTGCGCTGCATGGCGGCACGCTCGCTCTGGCGCACGTAGGGCGGGTTGGAGACGATTAAATTGAAAATTGAAAATTGAAAATTGAAATTTTTTTCCTCTCTATTCTTTTCTTTATTCTCTTCTTTATTTTCCTCTTTTGGTGTGGCGAGGATGTCGGACTGGACGAAGTTGACCTCTGCGGCGTTTTCCAGGGCGTTCTGGCGGGCGATGGCGAGGGCGGCGGGGGAGATGTCCACGGCCGTCACGTCGGCCCCGGAGAAGGCCTTTTTCAGCGCTATGGCGATGCATCCGCTGCCCGTGCAGAGGTCGAGGACTCGTGGAGTGGAGAGTGGAGAAGTGGAAAACGGAAAGTGGAAAGTGGAAAGGTTGGCTGTCGTGTTCTGCGTAGCATTGCTTTCCACTTTCCACTTTCCACTTTCCACTAAATAGTTCACGATTTCCTCGGTCTCGGGGCGGGGGATGAGGACGTCGGGGCTCACGGCGATGCGGCAGCCGCAGAAGTCGACGTGGCCGATGATGTGCTGGATGGGGCGGTGGCGGCGGAGGTCCTCGAGGGCCCAGTGCAGGCGCAGGAGGTCGCTCTGGTTGACGGTGTGGTCGCGGGAGGTGAGCAGTTTAACGCGGTCCCAGCCGAGGAAGGCCTCGAAGAGCATCTCGCCGAAGGCCGCCACCTCGCCCGGGCCGTAGAGGGGGTCCAGTTCCTCGTGGTAGAGGCTGAGGATGTCCCTCACCCGGTTGCTCCTGAAGCGTATATTGCGTGTGTTCATTTTCGTCCAAAGTCTGCGGGAATCTCGCCCCAGCGGTCGGTGTCCCATTTGCGTATCTCGGTGGTGTAGGTGTTGGAGCGGAGCCACTGCTCGGCGCGGTGCACGAAGTCCCACAACTCGGCGGTGGAGGCGTCGTCGGGCAGCTTGCTCTTGCACACCTTCTGGCGCACCCACGACATGGCGTTGACCGAGTCGGAGTAGATGATCTGGTCGAGGTGGTGCTTCTTGAGGTAGGAGAGGCCGTGGACGATGGCCAGGAACTCGCCGATGTTGTTGGTGCCCTTGGGGGCCTGGTAGTGGAAGACGCGTGTGCGTGTGGAAATGTAGATGCCCTGGTATTCCATGATGCCGGGGTTGCCGCTGCAGGCGGCGTCGACGGCCAGGGCGTCGAGCACGGGCAGCGGCGGCTGCGCGTCGGGGCGGATGGCCGTCATGCCGTCGTTGTCGATGAAGAGCACCGTGGACTTTCCGCTCTCCACTCTCCGTTCTCCGTTCTCCACTCTGACCACACTGCCATAGGGCAGCTTTATCGCCGCCTCGGCCTCCGCCATGGTGTCGAAGCCCTTGTACTGCGCGCCCTGCACGCCCTGCACCTGCTCGCGGCAGGTGTCCCAGTCCGTGTAGATGCCGGGCTGCTTGCCCTGCCACACCACATAGTATTTCTGTTTCTTCGCCATAGATTTCAAAATGCAAAGATACAACAAAACGGGCACATGGCCAAATGAAATAAAAAAAAACCGCCTCCCACAACCTAGGGAGGCGGCCTGCAAAAGTACTAAGTGCCAAGTTAGAGCACCACTACTATTCTTTTTGCCTGGTAGTTGCCGACCTTGACAAGGTAGGTGCCGGTGGCGGGAGCCTCGAAGTAGACTTCGCCGTAGGGATCCTGCTTGGTGGCCAGCATACGACCGACAGCGTCGAAGAGACGTACAACGTTGCCTTCGGTACCGTTGACAACGATCTGGTTGCCGCTCTGGTAGACATTGATATTGTCGTTCTGGGCGGCATCGTTGATGCCGACATAGACGGTGTCATGGATGTAGACGGTGTCGTAGACGGGCAGGTAGATGGTGTCGTAGCTGTAAACAATAGTGGTGTCGTGGACATTGTTGATGACGGTGTCAACAACAGTGTTGATGATAGTGTCGGTGGTGCAGATGGTGTACACGGTGTCGATGTTCACGATGACGGTGTCATAGTAAGGCACATCGATATAGACCGGGTTGTAGATAGTGGTGTCGACGTAGTGGTAGACCGGCTGGTTGATGTAGTTGTAGATGACGGTATCCACATACTGGGGCTGGTAGCTGGTTACGTAGATGACGGTGTCGCGGTAGACGGGATTGTTGACAACCACCTCGTTGACGACGATGGAATCGCGGGTGACGACGCGGGTCTCGATGACAGTGTCGTAGGTGATGACGGTCTGGGTCTGGTAGACGGGGATGATGGTGGTGTCGGTGACATCGACGTTGGTGACGTTGAAGATGGTGTCGTAGATGTTCACGGTCACGGGCACTTTAGTGGTGTCGTAGACGGTCACGGGGACGTGGATTTCGACGGGGATGGAGTCGTATCTGACAACCTGCACAGTGGTGTGTTCATAGATGGTGTCGCGATAGATATAGCTAGGCATGGTGGAGTCCACTTTGAAGACGGCGGTGAAGGTTTCGTCCTGAGTGGGGCTGAAGGTGTACTGCTTGTAGGTGATGGTGTCGGTAGAACCTTGCTTGATCCAACCGGCGAAGCGGTAGCCACTGAAAGGAACAGCGTTGATGGTAGCGGTCTGACGGTATTTGACGACGGCGACGCGGCCTTCGCCTTCAACCCAGGTGCCCATCTGGCCACCATTCTGGCTGATGAACTCGACGTTGCCATGCTCGAGCGAGGAGGGTTTGACGGTGATGTCGTAGCCTTTGATAATGAAGTGGGCATTGAATTGGCGGCCAGCTTCATTCTGCAGGCCGTTCTCGCCCTGGATGGTGATGGTGAGAGGATTCTCGGTGTAGGTGTTGCCATTGCCGTCTTCCCAGTTGACGAACTCGTAGTAGTTCTCGTTGGCGGGCACGGCGGTGAGGGTCACTTCCTGCATGTACTGGTAGGTGCCGGACTCGGTTTCGCTGAGGTTGACGGAGCCGATGGTGTTGTCGACGCACTGGTAGTCGTCATTGATTACGGAGGTGGTGACAGTGTAGTCGTCCTTGACAACGAAGGTGGGTTTGAGGGTGGTCATCAGGTCGCTCGACGTGCCGTTGCGGCGGTCGAGGGTGATGATGCGGGGGTTGTCCATGTTGTTGTTGTCATCCTCCCAACCGGAGAACTTGTAACCGTCAACGGGGCAGACGGCCACGGCAATGGTGGAGTCGTGCGTGCCGGTGAAGGTGCTCGCGTTCAGGGTAAGGTGGTTGCCATTGTAGGCATAGTAGAGGCCATTGGCGTACTGAATGTTCTCATAGTCCAAATCACCGAAGGCTTCATTCTCGAAGTTGTTGTCCTGTTTGGAGAGAAGCTGGTTGTCGGAGGTCTCGTTCTCGCCGTATTGGTAGACGGTGCCTTTGGCAGCGGTATACTTGACAGTGACGGGCTTGGCCTGGTAACGGGCATAGTAGGTGATGTCGGCATTGACGGTTCTGCTGGTGGAGGGGTTGGAAGTGAAAGTGCTGCCGTTTTCGGTGGTGCTCCAGCCAAGGAACCTGTAGCCTTTATTGTTGTTGCTGCTGGTGTTGGTGGCCTTGAGGGTGGTGGTGGCACCCTGGAAGAACTCGCCGGCACCAGCGGTGATGGCACCGTCGGCGGTTTCGGGAACCATAACGGTCTTGACCTCATATTTGCGCTCGCTGAGGGTCAGGCTGTTGATGAGGGCGAGGCTTTCGCCGAGGTCGCTCAGAGCATCTTGGGATAGAAATTCTATAATCAGATAATAGTCGCCGGCATCGGTGATTTGGGCAAAATCTTTGACGATGAGGTTACCATCCTCGTCGAGGTTGTCGGGAGTGATGTCTTTCCAATTGATGACTGATCCAAAGATTGCGTTGTCTTCGGCGTTATAATCGTAATTATTAGAATAATTGGAGGGTTTGGACAGAATGATGGTGTAAGAAGTGTTTTCCATCTCGCTCAGATCGATGCCACTGTTGATTTGGAGCGTATAGGTTCTGTCGGCGGCAAGTTTGACTTTGCGATATGCGGTGGCGGATGTGTAGTAGCCCTCCTCGGAGGTGAGGTTTTTGACAGTAAGGGCACCATTCTCGATGGCGAGGAGGTTGCTGTCAGTGCCTTCATTGTTTGTACGCCACAGGTGGTTGTCGTAATCGTTGGTAAAATCGGTGGTGTAGACAGTGTTTCCGGAATAGGTCTGGATGGGCTCGAAGTAAGCGGTCAGGACGGTGTCGGAAACGATGGTGGGAAGATAGGGGTTGCAGCTGTAGCCGTTGCTCCAACGGACAAAACGGTAGCCGTCGAAAGCCGTGGCGGTGAGTTGCTGGTTAGAGGGCAGTTGGCCGTAGGTAACGGTGAGGCTGGGGCTGGTGGTACCCATGTCGGCACACTCGCTGGCGACCTGGACAGTGACAATGTAGTTTTCCTGGTCGATGAAGAGGCCGGTAGGCATGCTCTGGCTGGTGGTGCCGGAGATGGTGGCGTTGGTGTTGGCGTTGAAGCTTCCGCCGCTCCAGCGGTTGAGTTTATGGCCGGGGTCGGGGGTGACGGTCAGCGTCCACTGGGGATTCTCGCAGGTGGGTTTGGTGTAGAGGACAGTGTAGTGATAGCCCTGGCTGGTGTAGCCTTCGAACTGGGCACTGTCGTTGTTGAGAGAAACGAGATTTGTACCGTTTGTCACAAAATTCTGGGGAATGTAGTCAAAATAGGCGTTGATGTGATAGGTGGAACCCTGTTTGAAGTTTTTCCAAACATTGGCCTGCTTGTAGTCTTCCACTTTTCCGCAGGGGACATCCACCTGGGTGCGGGCCGTAAGGGTCGTGTTGGTGGAGAAGTTGTCGGCACCAACAGTGGGGATGGTGTTGCCTAATACTTTGATGCGCTCAAAGGAGTGGTTGGCAAAGGCAAATTGGCTGATGGCAGTGATGTTGCTGGGGAGCACGAGGATGGAGGACTGTCTGTCAATCATCTTGTTGCCGGCGGCATTCATCACAGGGATGGCGTTGTCGATAATGTTCAGATAAGAATTCTGATTTGTTCCGATGGCATTGCTGGCATCGGTGTAGGGAATTCGGTTAGAATACGTCAGTGAGAAGGTAGGCCAAATGGTGTTGGCATCGTTGACATAACTGCCAGACATGACTTTCTTCACCGTGATGGGGTTGGAGTTGAGATTGAAGAAGTTCACGGCGCACCACTGGGCGAGGGTACCTCCCCAGATAACGTGGTGGACGTTCGTGTTGGCAAAGGCGTCCTTGCCAATGGTGAGGGTGCTGCTGCTGTTGCGGTTGATGGTCAGGTTGTTGATTTCGCCGTTGATGAAGGCATACTGACCGATGGTGGCAACAGTGTTGGGGATGATGACGTTGACATTCGTCAGGTTGCTGTTGGCAAAAGCACCGCTCTCGATCTCCACAACGGTGAATTGGATACCGGCATTCGGTATGGTGCCGGGAATGTTGATGGTGCCAGTGAAAGAGTAGCCACTCTGAGCACGAACGGACACCTCGTTGGCGTCACCCTTGGTGGTGTAGACGAGACCATTGGCAGTCCAGTCCAGAGCGAAGGCGCTCTGCCAGCCAACGATTGCCATCATGAAGATGGTTAAAAGAAATCGTTTGTTTTTCATTTTTTTGTTGTTTTTGTTTAATTAATAATGTTAATAATCTTTGTTTTTCTTTTTTTTCTCTTTGTTTCAGGTTTTGTTTTTACATGTTTATTTGTTTTCGTTTTACTTAGGTTTTGCTTTTTTTTCTATTTTTTCCGTTTGCGTCGGTAGAAACAACAAAACAGAACAAGGCTTCTCGGTGTGAGCCGGAAGCCTTGTCGGTCTTTTTTATATATAAGGTATTATGTCTTCTGTTTTTTAACAAAGAAGGACATGAACCTTCGTGTTTGACCTTATTTCTACTATGAGTGTCTGGAAATGACTCTTGGAATAAATAAGTACGAATAATCCACGCCCCAAGCGCGAACTTTCGGCGTCCTTATTCTCATTCCATTTTCAGTTTTCCAGACTTTATAGTAGGAGAACAAGAGCTTCAAGCTCAGTTGTTTATGTCTTTTTCTAGTTTGTTTTTCTACATAATTTTACACATTTATTTCCGCTGCAAAGATACAACTTTTTTTTTACATGGAAATTTTTTTTGCTTTTTAACCTTTTTTTTAACTACTTTTGGAGGCGGTGCCATCACCCCGGCCTGTTGCCAGTGCCGGGGATGCTTGGACGGGTTTTTTAGGGGCGTGTCACCTCTTGGGGGATGGCGCGTGTCGGTGAAGGATTTGTTTTTTCCATGGTTCCGATTGGATTGTAGAGGTGTAGTGAAGCTTCGGGGGGCGATTCCATAAATTTTTCCAGACTTTATAGTTAGCACCCCCCTACGGCTCCTTTTTCGGGGTGCAAAAATACAAATAAATGTATAAATTCGTGGGAAAAAAGTCTATAAAGCGTATAATCACTATTTTAATACGTGTCTTTATGGCGGAAAATGTGCTTTCGTGGGGGGTAATTTTGTTTTTTCGAGATGATTTTGACATTTTATTTTGCCAATTTGAAAAAAAAGGTATGGTTTATATGCAGGGGAACTAGTAAGATAGACAATATTATAGATACTATAAATAAAATAACCCCACACTAGGCCGTCGGGCATGGTGTGGGGTTGATGTTTTGGAGTCGTGCCGGAGGTTTAGAACTCGGCGGACTTCGGGGTGCGGGGGAAGGGGATGACGTCGCGGATGTTGGCCATGCCGGTGACGAAGAGCAGCAGGCGCTCGAAGCCCAGTCCGAAGCCGGCGTGGGGGCAGGAGCCGTAGCGGCGCGTGTCGAGGTACCACCACATGTCCTTCATCGGGATGTTGAGCTCGGTGATGCGGCCCATGAGCTTGTCGTAGTTCTCCTCGCGGACGCTGCCGCCGATGATTTCGCCGATCTGCGGGAAGAGCACGTCGGTGCCCTGCACGGTGAGGCCGGAGAAGCCCTGGCGCTTGCCTTCCTCCTCCACGTGGTCGTTGAGTTTCATGTAGAAGGCCTTGATCTCCTTCGGGTAGTCGATCATGATGACGGGTTTCTTGAAGTGTTTTTCCACCAGGTAGCGCTCGTGCTCGCTTGCCAAATCCACACCCCAACTCACAGGGAACTCGAACTTTTCGCCATTTTTGACGGCCTCTTCCAGAATCTTGATGCCCTCGGTGTAGGGCAGACGCACGAACTCGGTGTCCACCACGCTGCGCAGGCGCTCGATGAGGCCGTTGTCGATCATCTTGTTGAGGAACTCCAGGTCGTCCATGCAGTGGTCGAGGGCCCAGCGGACGCAGTATTTGATGAACTCCTCCTCGAGGGCTGTCAGCTCGTCCATCTGGTAGAAAGCCATCTCGGGCTCGATCATCCAGAACTCGGCCAGGTGGCGCGGGGTGTTGCTGTTCTCGGCGCGGAAGGTGGGACCGAAGGTGTAGATCTTGCCCAGCGAGGTGGCGCCCAGCTCGCCTTCGAGCTGACCGCTGACGGTGAGGGCGGTGAACTTGCCGAAGAAGTCCTGCTCCCAGTCGATGGTGCCGTCCTCCTTGCGGGGCGGATTCTCGGGGTCGAGAGTCGAGACGTGGAACATCTCGCCGGCGCCCTCGCAGTCGCTGGCGGTGATGAGTGGCGTGTGGAAATAGAAGAAGCCGCGCTCGTGGAAGAAGGTGTGGATGGCCATGGCCATGTTGTGGCGCAGGCGCATGACGGCGCCGAAGGTGTTGGTGCGCAGGCGCAGGTGGCCTATCTCGCGCAGGAACTCCATGCTGTGGCCCTTCTTCTGGAGGGGGTAGGTGTTGGGGTCGGCCTCGCCGTAGACGACGATGTTCTCGGCCTGAACCTCGACGGCCTGGCCCGAGCCCTGGCTCTCGACGAGCGTGCCCTCCACGCCGATGCAGGCACCGGTGGTGATGCGCTTCAGCTCTTCCTCGAACTTGGTGGGGTCGGCCACCACCTGGATGTTGTGGATGATGCTTCCGTCGTTGACGGCCAGGAAGGCCACGTTTTTGTTGCCGCGTTTGGTGCGCACCCAGCCTTTGACACAGATCTGCGTGCCAATCAGTGCGCTCACGTCTTCTTTCAGAAGATACTTTATCTCGTAACGTTTCATATTGTTGTTATTTTATTTTTTGTCTATCAGTTTTTTCAGTTCCACGTCGTTGGCGAAGCGGAATACCTGTTCTTCGTTCTTGCGGCGGCAGACCATGAGGGTGTTTTCGTTGGCGGCGACGATGTAGCCGTCCAGCCCCTCGAGGACGACGGTCTTGGTGTGGTCGTCGGGCATGACGACGAGGGTGTTGTGGGTGTCGTAGGTGAACACGTTGCCGCTGAGGACGGCGTTGCCGTTGGCGTCGCGCGGCGATACGTCGTAGAGCGAGTCCCATGTCTCCACGTCGCTCCAGCCAAACGAGGCGGCCATCACATACACGTTGTCGGCCTTTTCCATGATGCCGTGGTCGATGCTGATGGACTCGCATTGCGAGTACACCTGCTCCAGCCCGGAGGTCAGGGCCTGGAGGCCGGTGTGGAGGAAGGTGTCGGCAATGGCGGGCAGGTAGACCTCGTAGGCCTTGCGCAGCACCGGCAGGGTCCAGACGAAGATACCGGCGTTCCAGAAGAACTCGCCGCTGGCGATGAACTGGCGGGCCATCTCGATGGGCGGCTTTTCGGTGAAGGTCACCACCTCGTGCAGGTTGTGGGCCTTGGGCAGCGCGGGCTCCTCGCGGAACTGGATGTATCCGTAGCTCGTCACCGGACGCACGGGCTGTGCCCCCAGGGTGATGATCCAGTCGTGCTTGGCCACGGTGTCGACGGCCTGCTTCATGTCGGCCATGAATTTCTCCTCGCGGAAGATGGCGTGGTCCGAGGGGGTGACGATGACCACGGCCTCGGGGTCGCGTTCGGCGATGACGGCGGCGGCATAGGCCACGCAGGGCGCCGTGTTGCGACGCAGCGGCTCGCTCAGCACCTGCCACTCCTCCAGCTCCGGCAGCTGCTCGCGCACAAGGTCGGCATACTGCTCGCCGGTGACCACGACGATGCGCTCCTTGCTGCAGAGCTGGGCATAGCGGCGGTAGGTGCTTTGCAGCATGGTGCGCCCGGTGCCCATCACGTCGATGAACTGCTTCGGGCTGTCGGCATTGCTGATGGGCCAGAAGCGGCTCCCCAGTCCGCCGGCCATGATTACGCACCAGGTCATACGCTCACCTCCCCTTTGATGTGTGGATGGGGGTCGTAGCCCTCGAGGCGGAAGTCCTCGTACTCGAAGTCGAAGATGCTCTTGCGCTCGGGGTTGATATGCATCGTCGGCAGGGGCCGCGGCTCGCGCGTGAGCTGCAGGTGCACCTGGTCCATGTGATTCTTGTAGATGTGGGCGTCGCCGAAGGTGTGGACAAACTCGCCCGGCTCCAGGCCGCACACCTGCGCCATCATCATCGTCAGCAGCGCATAGCTGGCAATGTTGAACGGCACGCCGAGGAAGATGTCGGCGCTCCTTTGATAGAGCTGGCAGCTGAGTTTGCCGTCGCTCACGTAGAACTGGAACAGGCAGTGGCACGGCGGCAGGGCCATCTCTTCGATCTCGGCGGGGTTCCACGCCGTCACCATCAGGCGGCGGCTGTAGGGGTTGGTCTTTATCTGCTCCACCACGTTGGCAATCTGGTCTATCGTGCCGCCGCGCCCGTCGGGCCACGAGCGCCACTGGCTGCCGTACACCGGCCCCAGGTTGCCCTCGGCGTCGGCCCACTCGTCCCATATCGAGACACCGTGGTCCTTCAGGTACTTGATATTCGTGTCGCCGCGGAGGAACCACAGCAGTTCATATATAATCGAGCGCAGGTGCAGCTTCTTCGTCGTCAGCACGGGAAAGCCCTGGCCGAGGTCGAAACGCATCTGGTAGCCGAACACGCCCACGGTGCCCGTACCGGTGCGGTCCTGGCGCTCCGTGCCGTGGTCCAGCACATATTGCAGTAGGTCTAGATATTGTTTCATAAATATTTTCTCAGTCATAACGCCGAAAAAAGAAAAATGTTGCATGAATATAAAAATATATTTTGCGCCTTCCCTTCCCGGCAATACAAAGGGCATTGGTAATCATGTGATAGTTGAATTTTTTTTATCAATATGTCAAAAAAAATGCGTAACTTTGCACCGTCAAAAACATAAAAAAACACCATTATGAAAAACTATTTTTACAGTGTAATGCTGTTGGCGGCTTTGGCTGTGCCGCTGACGGCGGGTGCCTATGATTTTTCCGGCCCTCGGACGGCCGCCCCGGACGATGCCTGGCTTCTGCCGGCCGACGAGGACCCATCGTCCACTACGGACAGTTTCTGCTGCTCCATCGTGGGGTTCGAGGCAACGTTTGTCAACCTGAACTCTGTCGCCCTGCGATGGGCCTACAACATCGCCTACGGCTACAACCATAACGGTGTGACCATCACCTTGCACGACAATGCCGATGGCAGTGTCACCCACAACGACCAGACCCAGTTCGTCGATGGCACCCACTGCTTCTTCACAGGCCTCCTGTCCGGCCATTACTATACGGCTACGGCGAGGACCGTCTGCGGCAACGACACTTCGCACTCCGTTTCCGTCTCCTTCTACGTCCCTGTATGCGGCACCGTCGTCGATGGCGCATCCTATCTTTACAATACTCCCATGAGCGCCGACCACCCCTACAGTTACCATCAGATGCTGCTCCCCGTTGCGCAGTACCCGGATTCAATCATCAACGGCATCTCTTTCAAGGTCTACAGCGGTTCGGGCACCATGCGGGCACGCATCTATATGGCCAACACCGACCGCTCGGCCCTCTCGCCCACCGGCTTCGTCCCCTACGACGACCTGCAGCTGGTGGCCGACAGCGTGTCGGTGCCCCTCGCTCCCGGCTGGGTGAGCATCCCCTTCGACGTGCCTTTCTACGGCGATGGGCGCAACCTGGTGGTGGCCATCCACAACATTTCCGGCACCTCTGGCGCATGCACATGGGTCGGCAATCCCTGCGAGAACGGCTCCGTCTACTGCTACGAAGGAATGACCGCCGGCACCGACATCGGCACCATCGACTCCATGCAGTCCGCCGGCTTTCTCCCTGCCGTGCAAATCCATTCCGAATGCAACCATGTCTACTGCCTGCCGCCCAATGCCATGGTGACCTCTGTCGCCGAAAGCCAGATACAGGTCGCCTGGGTCCCCGGCATGTCCGAAACGGCATGGACCGTGGAATACTACGACGAAGACAACTCCCAGTGGCAGGCCGACGTGGTCACCGATACCGGCTACACCTTCACCAGCCTTGCCCCCGGCACGCCCTATCAAATCCGCATCGGCGCCCTCTGCGGTGGCGACACACTCTACACCGCCCTCTCCGCCCGCACCAGCTGTCTGCCCATCGACTCCCTGCCCTGGAGCGAGGACTTCGACTCCTACACCAACATCGCCTCCGGCGACCTCTCCTGCTGGCAGTTCAATGCACATGGGGGCCGCTTCGTCCTTCACTCCATCGCCCATGGCGAGGGCCGTTCCGTCTCCTACAACAGGCCGATGGACAGCCTCGGGCTCATTGTCCTGCCTGCCTTCGACTTCTCTTTGTCTTCCCTTACGCTCTCCTTCTGGACCCTTTCCCCCGATTATCAGGAAGTCGACTCCATCGGCGTGGGCTATTTGTCCGACGTCATGGTGGATGCCTCGTTTGTCGAAGTGGCACGGGTCTATTGCGAGGGAGATTCGTGGAGCGGTCCCTGGCAATTCCACGAAGTAAGCTTCCCCTTTGACGACGTCACCAGCCGCATCGCCCTGCGCATCTACGGCCGTGGTAGCGTGTTGTTCATCGACGACATCACCGTCAGCTTCTTTACCGGTTGCCGCCACCTCGAAGTGACCCTCGGCGAGGTCGGCCCCACCAGCATCGAACTCCACCTCTCCGACCCCGACAGCGTCTTCCATTACATGGTCTCCTACTCCGACGGCACCACCACCGACAGCGTGGAAGTCATGGACTCCGTCTACATCATCACCGGCCTCTCGCCCGACGAGCCCTACACCATCACCGTCTCCACCCTCTGCTCCGACAACACCGTCTCCGCCGCCAACTCCCTCTCCGTCACCACCGCCTGCGCCGCCATCACCTCCATCCCTTACACCTGCGACTTCGAGACCACCAGCCCTGTACCCCTGGGCACGGGCAACTACCCTCTGCCCCGCTGCTGGTCCCGTGTCGGCGGTACTCCCCACACTCCCTATGTCATATACGGAAACGCCTATGGCGGCGGGCGCTGCCTCTATTTCGCCGATTACAATGCCCCTGTTGTCCTCCCCGAGGTGGACACCAGCCTCGTCGACCTCTCCCAGACCCAACTCTCCTTCTATGCCCGCAGCCGCTCCCCATACTATCCCATGGTCGTCGCCATCATCGCAGCCTCCGACCCGACAGACCGCTTCACCTATCGCCTGTTGGAGTTCATCTCCATTGTCGGTACGGACTATCGGCACTATCAGGTCCCCCTTACCGCCTATAGGCCCGGCATGGGAGGGTATATTCTGTTGGAAGCGTACGATGGGCTCGCTGCCTATATCGACAACCTCTCCCTCGAGGAACTCTCCTCCTGCACTCCCCCCATCATCCGCAACATAATAGTCAAAGACAATAATGCCACCATCTCGTGGGTCGGCAACGGTACCGATTTCTGCATCTACTATCGCAGCTACGATCCGAACGATTCCACTGCCTTCGACTCCGTCGTTGTCTCCGTCTCGGGCAACACCTACAGCGTCCATACCCTTACCATCGACGGATTCTCCGGCCCCGCCACCTACCAATTCTTTGTCCGTGGCTTTTGCCCCGACAGCACCACCATCGACGGCCCTCTCGTCCAGTTCTTCCTGACATCCTCCGGCCAATCGGTAGCCTACTACAGCGTCAGCGCCACCTCCGCCAACGCCGCCATGGGCTACGCCACCTGCAGCCCCGGCGGCACCCTCGAGGAGGGCACCGAGGTCGTCGCCACCGCCACCCCCAGCCCCGGCTACCACTTCTCCCACTGGACCTCCGCCGGCACCTTCGTCTCCAACGACAACCCCTACACCTTCACCGTCACATCCGCCATCGTCCTCACCGCCAACTTCGAACCCGACAACGAAGGTATCGGCAGCAGCTCCTCCGGCTCCCAGCCGGTGGTGGGCATCCACCCCAATCCTTCCAGCACCAGCGTCACCATCTCCGGCATCGACGGCATGAACCTCTTCTCCGTCATCGACATCAGCGGCCGCACCCTCCTCACACAGGCAGTCCACCCCCAAAACGGCCATGCAATCACCCTCGATGTCAGCAACCTTGCTCCCGGAACCTACTTCGTCCGCCTCACCGGCCCCCGGCAGACCGTCGTCGGCAAGCTCATCGTGAAGTAACACTATGGACCGCCGTCCGTGGCACGCCACCCGTAGAGACGCGGCCCGCCGCGTCTCTACATTAACTCTTAACTC
>DFIZ01000082.1 GCA_002372855.1 Bacteroidales bacterium UBA3684 | reverse complement strand
GGAGGAAGTGAGGAGTGATGAGTGATGAGTGATGAGTGAGGAGTGAGGAGTGATGAGTTTTTTTTAGGTTTTATGAATATGAACAGAAGACATATAGCAATAGTGATGGGGCTGGGGCTGATGGCCCTGGTGGCTACGGGCTGCCGCAGCACACGCCCGGCAGCGGCGCCGACGCCGGTGGCGACACCCGTGGTGCACGACTACACCGTGATGACCTTCAACGGCATTGTGGAAGGCATGAGCGTCAGCGGACAGGTGAGGATGGAACGCGGGAAGGTTATCTGGTGCAGTGTGAGCAAGCTTATCGAGCTCGGCCGCGCCATGGCCACGCCGGACTCGGTGTGGGTGCGCGTGCCCATGATGGGCCTCACGCAGGACGGCGACTACCGCGACGTGGAGCGGCTGACGGGACGCCGCATAACCTTCGGCGACCTGGAGGAGATACTGGCCAGCGCCGACGCCGAGCAGCGCATTGCCGCCCTGGGCAAAGAGATGGGCTACACGGTGAACCTGAAAATCACCCGCCGCGAGAAGGTCGACAAGCTGACCTTCCCCTTCAACAAGTAGTTTCAACACAAAAGCATAAAGGGAAATGAAAAAGAAAAGAACAATCGTGGCGCTGCTGGCGTTGCTGCCGACAGTCCTGATGGCCCAGAACCACCAGTATACACGCGACGACACGGCCCGGACGGTGGTGGACCGATACGTGGAGATGCTCAACATCGACGGCCTGCCGAAGGACAGCCTGCTGGTGATGGAGACCGCCATCACCACCAACCTCGACAGCAAGGACACCATCTGGATGCGGCGCTGGTATGCCGCAGGCGAGAAGCACCGCATCGAGGTGTGGATCGACAAGAAGCTCAACTTCGGCCTGACCAGCAACGGCAAGGACCGCTTCAGGACCTACTACCCGCGCGACGAGGACTGGGAGAGCATATCGAAAGAGACCTTCCACTACAAGCTGCAGGCCTACGACTTCCGCGGGCCGCTGTACCGCTGGCGCGAGATGGGTGCCAAGCTGAGCTGGAACGGCACCACGGAGCTGAAGGGCGTGGAGCTGCAGGTGGTGAAAGTGGCCCGTCCGGATTGGTACACGCGCTACTATATGTTCGAGCCCGGGAGCGGGTTGCTGACCCTCATCTTCGAGACCGAAGAGCTGTTCGACGGCTCCAAGGAGATCAGCCCCTCGCACATCGAGTGGAAGAGCGAACACGAATACCAGCCCCTGACGTCGGGCATGCTGCCCTCGCTGGAGAGCTTCATGCGCGACGGGGTGTTAACCATCATGCGCACAAGCTACCATTTCGAACCCCTGGACACAACCTTTTTTGAGCACGACTGATGGGAATACTGCAACCTGACGACGAATACTTCATGGGCGAAGCCCTGCGGGAGGCCCGCAAGGCCGAGGCCGAAGGGGAGATACCGGTGGGCGCCGTGGTGGTGGCGGGCGACAGCATCATTGCCCGCACGCACAACCAGACGGAGCTGCTGCACGACGTGACGGCCCACGCCGAGATGCTGGCCATCACGGCGGCGGCGGAGCACCTGGGGGCGAAGTACCTGACGGGGTGCACGCTATATGTCACCCTGGAGCCCTGCACGATGTGCGCCGGAGCACTGGGATGGAGCCAGCTGGCAAGGATAGTCTACGGCGCACCGGACGAGAAGCGCGGCTTCGAACGCCTGGGACGCACCATGCTGCACCCCAAGACGGAGGTGACGGCGGGCGTGAGGGGCGAGGAATGCCTGGCGCTGGTGAAGGAGTTTTTCAAGAGGAAGAGATAGATAGAAACGTATAGATTTTATAGATATTTATAGATAAAACCGATTGATTATGAAACCTACATTACTTGTTCTGGCTGCCGGCATGGGTAGCCGCTATGGTGGACTGAAACAGATGGACGGCGTGGGCCCCCACGGCGAAATCATCATGGACTACAGCATCGAGGACGCCATCCGCGCGGGCTTCGGCAAGGTGGTCTTCGTCATCCGCCACTCGTTCGAGGAGGAGTTCAAGAAGCACATCAACGCCGACCACTTCGGCCATCGCATCGAGGTGGAGTATGTCTTCCAGGAGCTCGACAAGCTGCCCGCGGGCTTCAGTGTGCCCGAAGGCCGCGAGAAACCCTGGGGCACCAACCACGCCATCCTCATGGCCAAGGATGTCATCCACGAGCCCTTCGCCATCATCAATGCCGACGACTTCTACGGTCGCGACGCTTTCGAGGTGATGGCACGCCACCTGGAGACCCTCGCCGGTACGGAAGGCAAATACTGCATGGTGGGCTACCGCCTGGAGAACACGCTGAGCGAGAACGGCACGGTGAGCCGCGGCGTGTGCGAGACCGACGCCAACGGGCTGCTCGTGGGCATGACGGAGCGCACCTCCATAGGCCGCACGGCCAACGGCATCGAGTACAAGGACGCCGACGGCAGCATGCACCCGCTGGCCGCCGACGCCACGGTGAGCATGAACCTCTTCGGCTTCACGCCCGACTACTTCGCCAAGAGCGAGAAGCTGTTCGTGGACTTCCTGAAAGAGCACGGCACGGAGATGAAGAGCGAATACTACATTCCCTTCGCCGTCAACACCTTCATCCACAACGGCACGGCCACCATGACGGTGCTGAAGACCACGGCGCAGTGGTTCGGCGTCACCTACAAGGAGGACCGCCCGATGGTCGTCGAGCGGCTGGCCCGCCTGCACGCCGAAGGGGTGTATTGATTTTTCTCATTTCTCCCGCTTGTGGATTATTAATCTCCCGCCTGCGGCGGAAATCTATAAATCTAATTTATAGGATATGATGCACTTGGATTGTTTGAAGGAGCTTTCGTATGAGATACGGGGCGCCGCGATGGACGTATACAACGAACTGGGGCCAGGACTGCTGGAATCGGTATATGAAAAAGCGCTTATACACGAGTTCAAGCTCCGTGAAATCGATGTGGTTTCCCAGATTCCTGTCAACATAGTCTACAAAGGCGAGTTGGTGGGGAATGACTTACGGATTGACCTGCTCGTAGAAGACACCGTCATTATTGAGCTAAAATCCGTCGAGGAATTAAAGAAAGTACACTTCAAACAACTGCGCACATATTTGAAACTACTGAACAGACCCGAAGGATGGCTAATTAATTTTGGAGCAGAAGATTTCGTCAAGGGAATGGTCAAGATTAAAAATTACGATTTTCATCAATAGAATTATAGATTTATGGATTACGCCGAAGGCGGGAGATATGATTTCGCGGAGCGGGAGATAACCACATTCGCCAGAGATCACGAAAACGAGGATACCGCGCGGTTGCTGCTGAGTGCCGGGCGGTATCCTGGTGTTGATATGGCTGCGGCGGTGCAGCAGATAGAGGGGCGGCGGACGGCACGGGAGAAGTGGCCGTCGCTGCTGGAGTGCGAGGCGTTCCTCTACCCTCCGCGGCTGAACCGCGAGCAGGCCTCGTCGGAGATTACGGCCTTGCGCAAAGCCGACATCTGCCATCCGCGGTTATACTTCCTCCAGCTGCACGGCCAAGAGGAGGGCCGGCCGTTCCGCATCGCCGACCTGACGGGCGGTATGGGAATCGACACATTCGCCCTGGCCGGATGGAAGGCGGAAGAGCCCATGGAGGTCGAAGTGGACTATGTGGAGCAGGACCCTGAGCTCTGCGAGCTGGCCAGAAGCAACGCAAAGGCCCTGGGGCTAAGCAATGTCCACGTCCATTGTGGCGACAGCCTGAAGTGGCTCGAGAAACAGGACAGGCGCTTCGACCTGATATTTGTCGACCCCGCCCGTCGCGACAAGCAGGGGCGCAAGGTCGCGGCCTTCGAGGATTGCACGCCCGACATATTGGCGCATCAGGAACTGTTGCTGTCCGAAGGGAAAGAGATTATGGTGAAGGCATCGCCGATGATCGACATCTCGTTGGCAGCTTCGCAACTGCGCGACATCAGCGACATCTATGTCATAGCCGTCCAAGGCGAGTGCAAGGAGGTGCTGTTCCTTTGCGGAAGGGCCGACGGCGAGCCCTTTATCCATTGCGACCACCTGCATCATGGCGAGGTGGACACATTTGCCTTCACTCGCGAAGACGAGGCCCGGGCCCAGGCCACCTATGCCAGCAAGATGAAGAAATACCTCTACGAGCCCAATGCCGCGCTGATGAAAGCCGGGCCTTTCAAGATGCTGAGCCAGCAGATGGAGGTGGAAAAGCTGTCGCGCAACACACATCTCTACACAAGCGACAGCCTCATCCTGCGCTTCCCTGGCCGCATCTTCAGCGTCCTTGCGGAAATCAAGCCCACCCGCAAAGAGGTGCAGAAGAGGATTCCCGACGGGAGAGCGCATGTGGTCACGCGCAACTACCCCATGTCCGCTGCCGAACTGCAGAAGCAGCTGGGACTGAAGGAGGGCGGCGACCTCTTCGTCATCGCCACCACCTTGGGCACGCGCCCATGCGCCTTTGTGGCAGAAAGAATTAACTAATCGATGATTGTCAGCCGTTCCGATGGCGGAATGGCTGGAGCTGCGAGTCCGGCGCCCAGGCGCTGCGGACTGCGGAGGATGCGCACCTCGTCGTAGAGGCCGCTGGCGATGAAGGCATCCAGTATCTGGCGTCCGCCTTCGACGATGACGGACTGGATTTTCTTTTCGTAGAGCGAGGCGAGGGTCTCCTCGACGGTCCGGGTGCGCAGGTGGAGCCACTGGCTGGGCACATCGTCGAGGCGGCCGCGGCGGTCGAGCACCACGGGTTGCGGCTGCGGGCCGAGGAAATGGCGTGCCGTGAGCGAAGGATGGTCGCGCAGGTAGGTCTCGCTGCCCACCAGGATGGCGGCCTCCTCGGTGCGCCAGCGGTGGTTGAGGCGGTTCTGCTCCGGGGTGCTGAGCCAGTAGGGCTGCGACGGATCGGAGGGCGCCAGGAAGCCGTCGGCGCTCTGTGCCCACTTCAGTATGACGTAGGGGCGACGCTGTTCCATGAAGGTGAAAAAACGGCGGTTCAGCTCGCGCCCCTCGGCCTCCAGCACATGGCGTTCCACCTCGATGCCCGCCTCCTCCAGTTTGCGGAAGCCGTTGCCGGCGACGAGGGGGTTGGGGTCGTCGTTGCAGCACACCACACGGCGGATGCCGCGCTCCACAACCAGGTCGGCGCAGGGGGGCGTCTTGCCATAGTGCGAACAGGGCTCGAGGTTGACATAGAGCGTGGCACCGCGGAACACCTCCGGCGGCAGCGGGCGCAGCAGGGCGTTGCGCTCGGCGTGGTAGCCACCGTAGTACTGGTGGTAGCCCTCGCTGACGATGCGGCCGTCCTTCAACACCACGCAGCCCACCATCGGGTTGGGTCTCACACGTCCCAATCCGTTGGCAGCCAGCTGCAGGCAGCGGCGCATATAGACTATGTCCTGCTCGTTGTGCATATCGGTTTCGGGGTGCAAAAATACGAAAACTTTTCCATTTGGAGAGATTTTTCTTCGCCGGTGGCTCGGGGTGGCAATAAAGCGGGACAAATTGCGTTATACCCCTAACTATTAGACCCACCTAATGAAGCACATCTTTGTCATCAACCCCCATGCCGGCGGCGAGAACCATGCCGAGAGCCTTGCCAAAGAGATTGAAGCCCTTGCCGTCGACAGCGAGATATACCTGACCACAGGCCATCTGGACGCCACCCGATATGTGGACCAATACTGCCGCGCACACCCCGGCGAAGCCGTGCGTTTCTACGCCTGCGGCGGCGACGGCACCCTGAACGAGGTGGCCTCCGGCGCGCTCCCCCACCCCGAGGCCGAGGTGGGCTGCTACCCCTGCGGCAGCGGCAACGACTATGTGAAATACTGGCCCACGGCCGACTTCCGCAGTTTCCAGGCCCTCGTCGAGGCTCCAGCCGTGCCCGTGGACCTGATGCGCGTCCGCTTCGACGGACAGGAGCGCCATTGCGTCAACCTGATGAACCTGGGCTTCGAGGCCGCCGTATGCCGTTCGATGGAAATTGTCAGGGGCAAGCCCCTGGTGGGCGGCAAGATGGCCTACACCTCGGGCATCGTCCACAGCCTCACCTACGGCCGCCACCACCCCTGCCGCATCAGCGTCGACGGCGACGCCTGGCACGAGGGCGACATGCTGCTGGGCTCCCTGGCCAACGGCCGCTATGCCGGCGGCGGCTACTGCTGCGCACCTCGGTCGGTGAACGACGACGGCCTGCTGGAGGTGATGGCCGTGCGTCCCATCTCGGTGGCGCGCTTCGTCTCCGTCATCGACCTATACAAGAAAGGGCAACACCTGGACAGCCCCAAGATGAAGGACGTGGTGGAATACCGCCGCGGGCGGCGCGTCAGCATCGAGAGCGACAAGCCCCTATGGGCGGCCCTCGACGGCGAACTGGTGTGCTCCCGGAGCTTCGCCATCGACAACCTGCCCCAGGCCATCCGCTTCGCCGTACCGCAAAAATAGAAAAAGGTCCCGCCAATGAGAAAAACGGCGGGACCTTGCTTGATATGCTTGCTTGTTTATTCTTTTAGCTGCACTTGCTCCATCCGCAGTTGGGGCAGCTCTTGCAACCGCTGTTGTAGACCAGTTTGCTACCGCAGTCGGGACACACCTCGTCGGTCTCGGTGCCGTCCTTGATGTAGCGTTTCAGGGCGCGGGCCACACCGTTGGACCACGTGGTGATGCTGTCGGTGTCGAAGTTCAGCTTGCCGATGAGCTCCACCACGTTGGGGATGGGCATGCCATGGCGCAGGATGCCGGAGATGAGCTTGGCGTAGTTCCAATACTCCTTGCGGAACATACGCGAGAGGCCTTCCATGGTGATGTGGTAACCGTCCTGGTCGGTGAACTGGAAGTCGTAGCGGGCGTGCTCCTGACCTTTCTCCTTGACGCGGATCACCCAGCCTTTCTCCACCCACTTGGGCAGGAGGAAGTTCTCGGCGCGGCCGGTGAAGATTTCATACGGACGGCCTTCGTACATGCCGACGACGGCGATCCAGTCCTCCTTCTCGTTCTTGAAGCGCACCACCTCGGCCTCCAGTTTCTTGGGGCGCTTGGGGGCGCGGTTCTCGCCGAAGCAGGGCACGTCCTTCTTTTCGTTGTTGGCAACGAGGACGCCGGTGCGCGAGCCGTCGCGGTAGATGGTGCAACCCTTGCAGCCGCTCTCCCACGCGGTCTCGTATATCTTGCTCACCACCTCCTTGGTGGTCTCCTTCGGAATGTTGACGGTGACGCTGATGCTGTGGTCCACCCACTTCTGGATGGCACCCTGCATCTTCACCTTGGCCACCCAGTCGATGTCGGCGCTGGTGGCATGGAAATAGGGGCTCTGCTCGATGAGCTTCTGCAGCGTGGCGTCGTCCATGAGCTTCACCTCCTCCACGTCGTAGCCGTTGATGCGGGCCCAGTCGAGGAACTTGGGATGGAACACGTTGTACTCCTCGAAGTAGTCGCCGTTCTCGTCCTTGATGATGTTCTGCTTGCTGTTGTCCTTGTCGTTGGGGTTGATTTTCTTGCGACGCTTGTAGCTCACCAGGAACACCGGCTCGATGCCCGAGGTGGTCTGGGTGCAGATGCTGACGGTGCCCGTGGGAGCGATGGTCAGCAGGGCTATGTTGCGGCGGCCGTACTTGGTCATCTCCTCGTAGAGGGCGGGGTCGGCCTCGCGGATGCGGCTGATGAAGGGGTTGTTCTCCTCGCGACGGGCGTCGTAGATGGGGAAACAGCCACGCTCCTTGGCCAGCTGGACGCTGGAGGCGTAGGCCGCCAGGCAGAGGGTCTGCTGCACCTTGACGGCGAAGGCCGTGGCCTCGTCGCTGCCATACTGCAGTCCCAGGGCGGCCAGCATGTCGCCCTCGGCGGTGATGCCGAAACCGCTGCGACGGCCTTCGAGGCACTTCATCTTGATGTTGAGCCACAGGTTGTGCTCCACCATCTTGATTTCGTCGCTCTCGGGGTCGCTTTCAATCTTGCGCAGTATCTGCTCCACCTTCTCCAACTCGAGGTCGATCAGGTCGTCCATCAGGCGCTGGCCTTTCATGACGTGCTCGCGGAAGAGGTCGAAGTTGAACCTTGCCTCCTTGGTGAAGGGCTTGTCCACGTAGCTGTAGAGGTTGATGGCCTGCAGGCGGCAGCTGTCGTAGGGGCAGAGGGGTATCTCGCCGCAGGGGTTGGTGCTGACGGTGCGGTAGCCGAAGTCGGCATAGCAGTCAGGCACACTCTCGCGCAGGATGGTGTCCCAATATAGCACACCGGGTTCGGCCGAACTCCACGCGTTGGCGATAATCTTGTTCCACAATGCGCGGGCGTCTATCTCCTTGGTATATGTGGGGTTGGGCGAGTCGATGGGGTACTGCTGCACGAAAGGCTTGCCCTCCATGGCGCAGCGCATGAACTCGTCGGTAATCTTCACGCTGACGTTGGCACCGGTAATCTTGCCCTGCTCCAGCTTGGCGTCGATAAACTGCTCGGCATCGGGATGCTTGATGCTGATGCTGAGCATCAAGGCTCCGCGGCGGCCACCCTGGGCCACCTCGCGGGTGGTGTTGCTGTAGCGCACCATGAAGGGTACGATGCCGGTGGAGGTGAGGGCGGAGTTCTTCACAGGGCTGCCGCCGGGGCGTATGTGGCTCAGGTCGTGACCCACGCCGCCGCGACGCTTCATCAGCTGCACCTGCTCTTGGTCGATCTTCATGATGCCGCCGTAGGAGTCGCTGTTGCCCTGGTTGCCGATAACGAAGCAATTGCTCAGGCTCACCACCTGGAAGTTGTTGCCGATGCCGCTCATCGGGCTGCCCTGCGGGACGATGTACTTGAAATCCTTCAGCAGCTGGTAGATCTCCTCCTCGCTCAGGGGGTTCTGGTACTTGTCCTCGATGCGGGCATATTCCGAAGCCAGGCGATGGTGCATCATGTCGGGGTTGAGCTCGTAGATGCGGTCGTCCTCGCGCAGGGCGTACTTGTTCATCCAGACATTGGCTGCCAGCTCGTCGCCGTGGAAATACTCCACCGACGAACGCATAATCTCTTCCGGGGTGTACTGACGGTACTCTTTCGGTTCCTTCTGGGGTTCGGTTGATGAAAACAAGTCGCCTTGCATGTTTGCTCCTTTTATATTATGTTGTTATACTATAAATTATTACAAAGACCATCGGCCTTTTTTTCACGATGCTAAATTAGTTCAAAAAAACAGAATTCCGCCAACAAGTTATCAACAAATCCACCCCCAATCGGGGCACTCCTTTTGCATTCAAACGTTTAGTCGGTGGATAACGATTTGCCTCCCCTCCACCCCCGCCAGCCCGTCAACTTTTCAACAACACTTGCCATATCAAATTTATTTTGTAACTTTGCACCGTCAAACATAATTAATAAATCAACATAACGACTATCATGCACGATTTCACCTTTCAGAACCCTGTGCGGGTTCATTTCGGACACGAGAAGCTCGGTCTCCTCGGCAATGAACTGAAACAATTCGGCAAACGCGTACTGCTGACCTACGGCGGCGGCTCCATCAAAAAAATCGGCCTCTACGACCGCGTGGTGGCTGCCGTGAAGGAAGCCGGCATGGAGCTCTTCGAGCTCGGCGGCATCGACCCCAACCCCCGCATCGCCTCCGTGCGCGAGGGCGCACGCCTCTGCAAGGAGCACCACATCGACGTCCTCCTGGCCGTGGGCGGCGGCTCCACCATCGACTGCACCAAGTGGATCGCCGCGGCCGCTTGCGTCGACCACGACGCCTGGGACTTCTTCGACTACGACAAATGGGCGCCCGTCAATAAGGCCCTGCCCATCGTCAGCGTCCTCACCCTCTCGGCCACAGGCTCCGAAATGGACAGCGGCGGCGTCATCTCCAACCCCGACACCGACGACAAGCGCGGACGCCTCAGCCCCCTGCTCTTCCCCAAAGTCTCCTTCCTCGACCCCACGCTGACCTACACCGTCAGCCCCTACCAGACGGCCTGCGGCAGCGCCGACATCTTCTCCCACCTCATGGAAGAATACTTCACCACCGACCAGCCCATGTTCCTCATCGACACCTTCATCGAGGGCATGATGCGCACCGTCGTCCGCTACGCCCCCATCGCCATGCGCGAACCCGACAACTACGAGGCCCGCGCCAACCTCATGTGGGCCTCCAGCTGGGCCATCAACGGCCTCATTGGCGCCGACAAGGGACAGGCCTGGAGCTGCCACCCCATGGAGCACGAGCTCTCCGCCGTCTACGACATCACCCACGGCCACGGCCTGGCCATCCTCTCGCCCCGCTGGCTGCAGTACTGCATGAGCGACGCCACCCTTCCGCGCATCGCCCGCTTCGGCATCTCGGTTTTCGGCCTCGACCCCACCCTGCCGCAGCAGGAACTGGCCCTGCGCGCCATCGACGCCCTCAGCCACTTCCTCTTCGACACCCTGGGCCTCAAGCGCACCCTCGCCGAGCTCGACATCGACGAGAGCCACTTCGACTCCATGGCCGCCAAAGCCGTCCTGCCCTACAACGGCAGCCTCCCCGGCTTCCGCACCCTGACCAAGGACGACGTGGTCAACATCTACCGCATGTGCCTCTAGTCCTCGGCGTGCTTGCGCGAACCGTCGATGGCCTCGCTGACGTTGATGACATAGTCGCCCAGCTTCTCGTACAGCGCGTAGAGGCTGCTGTAGGCGTTGCCGATGGCGTAGTCGTACACGCCCAGCTTCAGGGCGTCGAGGTGCTGGTTGCGCAGACGGTCGCGGAAGGCGTTGATCTCGTGTTCGGCGGCATAGGCGGCGTCGAGGTCGATGTGGTCGTAGTCGCGCAGGTTGCTGTCCATCACGTCCAGGGCATGCTGCACCAGCTCGCTCATGTGCTGCAGATTGGCGTTCAAACCGGCGTCAAAATGCACAGCGTCCTCGCGCTTGTTCTGACGCGTCATGGCAATCTGGTAGACCGTGTCGCCTATCGACTCGAGGTTGTCTATGATGCGCAGCATGGAGCTGATGCGTTGCGAGGCGTGCTCCGACACATCGCCCGAGCCCACCTTGGTGAGGAACTTCGAAATCTCCATCTCCATGCGGTCGGTGATGTCCTCGTATTTGGCTATGCGGGCCATGATGGCATCGAAGGCCTCGTCGCTCTCGGCCGTGCGCAAGCCCGGCAGGAAGGTGTACATGCGCAGCACCCGCTTCGAGAACTCCGCAATCTCGCTCTTGGCGCTCTGCAGGTTGAGCTCGGCGGTGCTGAGCCAGTTGCCCTCGATGTAGGTCAGGCGGAACTCGTCCTCGCTGCTCTCCTCCTGCTTGGCCTTCACCATCCAGTCCACAATCTTCAGTATCTGCGGAATGAAGAACGCCAGGATGATGGTGTTGCCCACGTTGAACACCGTGTGGAACAGCGAGATGGCCATCGGCACGGACTCGGGGTTGTAGGCCTCGTCGGTGGCGGGCACATAGGGGCTGCATCCGGTCATGCCCTCGGTGATGTGCGCTATGAACCGCATCAGCGGCGAGAACACCACCAGCGTAATCACCACACCCACCACGTTGAACACCAGGTGGGCACGGGCGGCCTTCTTGCCCGCCGTGTTGGCCACCATGGCCGCCAGGTTGGCCGTGATGGTGGTGCCGATGTTCTGGCCCATGACCAGGGCCACGGCCACGTCGAACCCGATCCAGCCGTTGTAGCACATCACCAGCGTAATGGCCATCATGGCCGCCGAGGCCTGCACCAGGCAGGTCAGCGCCGCACCGATGGCTATGAAAAGCAGTATGGACCAGAAACCGTAGTCGCTCATGGTCCCCAGGGCATGCAGGAAAGCGGGATACTCCTCAAGGTTGGGCATGGCGGCCTGCAGCAGCTCCATGCCGATGAGCAGCAACGCCAGGCCGATGACCGACTGGCCGATGGACTTCATGCGGTCCTTGTGCGAGAAGATGAAAAACAGGCTCACCGTCGCCAGCAGCATCGGCAAGCTGAAGCCCCCGGCGCTCTCGCCCAGGCCGAAGAGGGTGATGATCCACGCCGTCACCGTGGTGCCGATGTTGGCACCCATGATGACCGCCACGGCCCCCGACAGCGACAGCAGACCGGCATTGACGAAACTGACCACCATCACCGTCGTGGCCGACGAGCTCTGGATGGCCGCCGTCACCGCCGTACCCGTCAGGATGCCGCTCAGCGGCTTGCCCGTGAAACGGCTCAGCACGGCCCTCATTTTGCTGCCCGCAATCTTCTGCAATCCCTCGCTCATCAGTTTCATGGCGAACAGAAACACAGCCAGTGCACCGGCGAAATTGATGACAATCAGTAATATATCCCAAAAACTCATATACAAAACATTATATATTAAGTTTGCAAAAATACACATATTCTCCCGAAAAAATTGTTACATTTTTGTTAAGTTTTCATTCCTCCACCCCCTCCCCCCTCCATTCCCCTACCTCCCACCCCATACCTACCCGACACCTACCCGAGAGGTACATAATTCGGCATTTCTTATAT
>DFIZ01000086.1 GCA_002372855.1 Bacteroidales bacterium UBA3684 | reverse complement strand
GGAGAGTGGAGAGCGGGGAGCGGAGAGCGGGGAGTGGAGAGTGGAGAGTGGAGAGTGGGGGAGTGGAGAGTGGAGAGCGGAGAGCGGAGAGTGGAGGGTGGAGAGCGGAGAGTGGAGAACGGGGGGTGGGAAAAGGGCAAAAAAAAAGCGGAGCCCGAAAGGACTCCGCTTTGTCGTTGGGGTGGGAGGTGGGGTTCGAACCCACGACCTCCAGATCCACAATCTGGCGCTCTAACCAGCTGAACTACGCCCACCATGCAACGCGTTTCACCGTGGTGAAATCGGGTGCAAAGGTACGAACATTTTCCAAACTGGCCAAATATTTTTTTATTTTTGTATGTAAGCTATTGGTTTTTAGTGTTGTTTTTCTTTGCCCGGAGGCCCGAGAATTTCATCTGCTTGTCGCCGAGGAAGCACGAGAAGGTGATTTTTTCGGTATCGGCGGTGCCGTTGAAACGGGTGACGCGGTACTTGTCGTAGGGCTTGCCTTTGGAGGTGGGGACGATGCCGTTGCCCTGCAGGCGGCCGTCGGCGAGGGTGAGTCCGGGGATTTCCATGTCGACCTTGACGGGCATGAGGCGGGCGAACTTGACGTTGTACATGTAGAGCACGATGGTGCCTTGCTGTGTTCGGGCCAGGCGCACGTCGACGTTCTTGCGTGTGTAGCCGTCGATTTCCATGGTGCCGATGTAGCTCTGCGCCGTTGCGGCGAGGGTGAGGAGGAGGATCAGGAGGGTAAGGAGGGGTTTCTTGATGTTCATTTCCAGTGGTTTGTGTGGTTTGCGGGATGAAATTCCGTGTGCAAAGATACGTTTTTTTTCTGCCGTGTGTGAAATTTTTTGTACTTTTGCAGCCGATTTGATGAACAGAACCGTTAAAAAATGGATTGCGTGGCTGCTCGTTGCGGCCTATCTGCCGATGCTTCTGGCGTCGGTGCTGCATGTTCATCATGTGCCTGGTGCCGAGGAGGATGAGTGCTACCAGTGTGTGCGCCACATTGCCCATCCGGCCCACTTCGGCGAGTATCATCCCGATGAGCAGACCTGCCTTTACTGCCATGTGCTGTCGATGCCCAATTTGGCGTTGGCCTTGGCGGCGGGGCTGGTGGTGCTCATGGCGGCGGTGCGTCTGGCTACCGCCGTTGCGCAGGTGTCCGGCATTCTGTGTGTCGGGACACAGCGTCTCCGAGCCCCTCCCGTTGGAGCGCCGGCATCTTGCTGGCAATAATCGCGACGTCGCTGGCTTTTTTCGCCGGCGTATTGGATAACGGCAACGTGTGGGTGCCGGCAGGATGCCGGCGGTCCATCGGTGCCGGGTAATTCGGAGTAAAATATACATTACCAGATGAGTAAACTATTGTTGATGCTCATGCTGTTGGCGCCACCGCCCGACAGTGTGAAGACACTTCAGGCCGTGACCGTCAGTGCGCGGTCTGGCCAGGCGGTGACGAGTACGCAGAATGCCGTGCAGGTGGATGCCTCTTACCTGGAGGAGCACTTCGCGGGCAGCCTGATGCAGAGCCTCGAAGGCATTCCCGGAGTGAAGGCTGTCAGTATCGGCACGGGTCTCTCCAAGCCCACCATCCGTGGGTTGGGGTATAACCGTATGGTTGTCAGCCAGGACGGCATCAAGCACGAGGGGCAGCAGTGGGGCGACGACCATGGGTTGGAGGTGGACCAGTTCGCCGTCGACGCCGTGGAGGTCATCAAAGGTCCTGCCACGCTGCTCTATGGCTCCGATGCCATCGGCGGGGTGCTGAGCCTCAGCGGCAACCGCCTGCCGTGGGTGCCCTTCGAGGTGTCGGCCACCCTCTTCGGCCGCACGAACAACCTGCAGGGGGGCTTCGCGGCCCATGTGGCGGGACGCCGTGGCGACTTCTTCTACAAGGCCAACCTGACGCTGAGCGACTACGGCGACTACCGCGTGCCGGCCGACAGTATCCAGTACTACTCCTATTGGATACGCCTGCGCGACCAGCGTCTGCGCAATACCGCCGGCACCGAGCGCGACGGGCGCTTGATGGTGGGGTGGACCAACAACGAGAATTTCCGCACCGACCTCACCGTCAGCGATGTCTATGCCCGCAGCGGATTCTTTGCCGACGCCCACGGGCTGGAGGTGCGGCTGTCGCAGATAGACTACGACCGTTCGCTGCGCGATGTGGACCTGCCCTACCAGTGGGTGAACCACCTCAAGGTGCAGAGCCACACCACCTACCAGCTGGGGACGGCGTCGCTGGAGGCCAACCTGGCGTGGCAGCACAACCTGCGCGAGGAGCTCTCCGAACCCCTCTCGCATGGCTACATGCCCACGCCGCCCGACAGTCTGGAGCGTCGCTTCGACAAGCACACCTTCAGTGGTTCGCTGGGGCTGCGCATGCCCATGGGCGAACGCCATGAGCTGAGCGCCGGCCTCGCCGCCGAGCACCAGCACAACCGCCGCGAGGGGTGGGGGTTCATCATTCCCGACTTCGAGAGCACGTCGATGGGTGTTTACGCCCTCGACCGCTGGACGCCGACGGCGGACTGGACCCTCAACGGGGGCCTGCGTTTCGACCATGCCGCCATCGCCATCCACCCCTATAGCGACTGGTACCGCTCGCCCGTGGGCGGCGGCGACTCGGCCTTCCTGCAGCGGTCGGCCGAGGCGCGGAGGCAGTTCAACAGCCTCACGTGGAGCCTGGGTGCCAACTGGCACCGCGGCGACTGGATAGTGCGCCTCAACGCGGGCAAGGCTTTCCGGGTGCCGATAGCCAAGGAGCTGGGTGCCGACGGTGTCAACTACCACATCTTCCGCTATGAGCAGGGCAACGCCGGGTTGGACCCCGAGCGCTCCTACCAGCTGGACGCCGGCGTGGAGTGGAGCCGCGGGGCGGTGACCGTCAAGGTGGACCCCTACTTCAACTATTTCCCCAACTATATCTACCTCAACCCCACGGCGGACTATGCCGAGGGCCTACAGCTCTACCGCTACACGCAGGCCGAGGCCCTGCGCTACGGCTTCGAGGCCGAGGCGGCGTGGGCTTTCGCCGCGCATTGGGAGGCGTCGGTGCGCGGGCAGGTGTGCCGTTCGCGCCAGCTGAGTGGCGACAAGCGCGGCTACACACTGCCGTTCGCCGTGCCGCCGTCGGTGGATGTGGACGTGGCGTGGCACTACGACTTCCACGGCTGCGGCAATGTGGGACTGAATCTCCACGCCGTGGCGCCGCAGGACGAGATTGTGCCGCCGGAGAAGACCACGCCGGGCTATGCTACGGTGAACCTCTCGGCGTCGCACCGCTTCGACGTGCGGGGCGGCCAGCTGGCTGTGGCGTTGCAGCTGAACAACCTGCTCGATGCCCGCTACTACGACCACACGAGCTATTACCGCCTCATCGACGTTCCCGAGCCGGGACGCAACATTTCCATCAGAATCAAATATGAATTTAAGAAACAAGTAAAAGAACCTGAATTATGAAACACAGCATCCTTTTGATTGCAACCGCTATCGTTTTTGTTTTTTCCGCCTGCGGCGACGATGACCGCGACATGGACAAACCCGCCATCACCACCGACGGCATCGTGGCGTCGCCCTCCGACTGCGACTCCTACCGCCACGGCGACACCATCCACTTCTGCTACCGTTTTACGGACAACGTGGAGCTGGGTAACTATAACATCGAGATTCATTCCAACCACGACCATCATACCCACAGTACCTCCTCGGTGGAGTGCCCGCACGACGAGGAGCACGAGCACGAAGCCGTGAACCCCTGGGTGTTCAACCAGGACTACCAGATTCCCGAAGGGACGAAGGACTATGTGGCCGAGGTCGACATCGTGGTGCCCGAGGGCGTGGACGAAGGCGACTACCACTTCATGGTGCGCGTCACCGACCGCGCCGGCTGGCAGGAGCTGCGCTCCGTGGCCATCGACGTGGAGTAGGAACACGGGAAGCCCCTGCAGTTGATGCTGCGGGGGCTTACTGTTTCCGGTTGTTGCGCCACGAAGGCAGCAGGGCGATTGCCGAGGCGGCGAGGCCGTAGTACATGGGGTCGGCGGGGAGGCGGAGGAGGCCTGCGGCGAGCATGGCGGCGGTGCCGGCGATCATGGAGGCTATGACGGCGTTGGCCGTGAACCGTCCGGGGAGCCAGAGGGCGAAGCTCAGCGGCAGCAGCAGGGCTGCGGCGCGGAGGCCCAGGGAGAGGAAGCCGAGGTCGTTGATGAAGGCCCCTTGCATGAAGTGGGCCGCCACTACGCCCAGCGCCAGCAGGGCGACGATGGCCAGGCGGAGGCCGCGCAGGGAGTCGCGGTGGACCACATCGCGCATGACGATGGTGGAGGCGCCGAGCACCAGGCCGCTGCCGCAGCCGAGGATGTTGATCAGGAGTGTGCCGAGGGCTATGCCGCCGAGCCACGGGGGCAGGTGGCCGATGATGAACGAGGGGAAGGCCTGCAGCGAGTTCTCTATCACGCCGATGCCGTCGGGGAGCCGTTCGCCTGCCGCTTGCAGGGCCGCGGCCTCGGCGGCGGTGACGTAGTGGCCGCGCATGTAGATGCCCACGAGGGTGCAGGCGGCACCGATGAGGGGTATGAGCGCGGCGCAGTAGACGGCGCCGCGTTGCGCCTTGCGGGTGGTGGCGGCCGACCAGACGGCCTGGGCGTAGGTCTGTGTGCAGACGACGCCGAGGGTCAGCGAGAGGCATCCGCCGATGTCCTTCAGCGGTCCGCGGGCTATGAGGCTGCCGTAGCGGCGGTGGATGTCCTCGGCCGAGGCGATGTCGTTCATCTGCGCCAGCAGTGGCGAGGAATACAGGCCCTCGACGCTCTCGTGCAGTCCTGCCAGGCCGTGGCCCAGGCGCCACACGGCGATGCCGGCGGCCAGGGAGCAGACATAGAGCAGCGCCAGCTTGACGATGCCGCTGGCGCCGGCGCTTTTGATGCCGCCGAAGAGGACGATGGCAGCGATGAGCACGGCACCGATGGCGAGGGCCGCCGTCAAAGGCAGGCCGAAGAGGCTGCCCAGCATGGCCGACGAGGAGAGGAGCTGCGAGGTGATGCTGATGAAAATGCCCGTCAGGAAGAGGATGGAGCCTACCGTTTCGGCCCGCGGGCCGTATTGCTTGCGCACCACCTCCATGAGGGTGGTGCATCCGCTGCGGCGCAGGGGGCCGGCATAGACCAGTCCGAGCAGCAGCGCTCCGAGGGCGGCACCGATGGTGAACCACCAAGCTGAGAGACCGAAGGAGAAGGCCAGCTGGGCGGTGCCGATGGTGCTCTGGCCTCCGACGAGGGTGCCGAGGATGGCGCCGCAGACCATCCACGAACCGGCTTTGCCGCCGGTGGCGAAACTGTGGGCGTCCTTCACCTTGCGGCCCGAAAGGATACTCACCGCCAGCAACAGGCCGACGGTGAGGAGGATGCCGATGATGTGTGTGGCGGTCAGTGTCATTGGATGTATGGAGCTATGTCCGCAGCGGAGGGACGGTCGGTAGGCAGTTTGGCGAGGTTCCACGGGCCGTCGGGGTCGTCGCGGCGGTAGGGGGAGAGGAGGTACCACACCTCGGCGCCGTAGGTCGACGAGCGGTCGAAGGTGCGGACCACGTAGGCGGGCGCCAGCGCGGTGTCGGTGAGGGTGTCGAGCACTATCTGGCCATTGTCGTTGCGGACGTAGTCGGTGTTGGCGGTGCCGACCAGTTCCTGCAGGTCGCCGCCGTAATAGAGTTCAAGTTGCGAGAGGTTGCCGTCGGAGAGCAGCCGCAGCTCGGTGGCGCTGCCCAGCGGGAAGCTGGCCACCACCTCGGGTTGGGGGGAGTTGGTCTGGGGCTGGCGGTTGCCACAGGAGGCCGTCAGCGTGAGCAGTGCGAGTACAAACGATAGTTTCTTTGCCATAATAATTCCTTTTTTGCCTACGATAAACGCAGGCAAAATAATATTATTGTATTGCAAGACAAGAAAAAAGGGCGATGCTACTCGTTGTCGTCGAAGAGGACGCTGTACCAGGGTTGTTTGGGCGGCTTGGGGGCGTCGGCGGACGCTGATATGCCGAGCGTGGCCAGGGTGGTGCCCGGACCCAGCACAGGCTTGATGTCGGACACCTTGGTGTCCAGGCCGCCGGAGAACAGGATGGCGCTCAGGGCCACGGTGCCGATAATCTGCGCCACCTTGATGTTGTCGAAGTGGATTCCCAGGCCGTCGCTGCCGAAGAGCATGCCCACGGCTAGGAACAAGAGCAAGGCGGGCACACCGAAACGGCTGCCCGCCTTGCCCGCCAGTATGCTGGCGAAGAAGAGGGTCGAAAGGACCAGTAGAAAGAGTTCTATTTGCATAACGATTCTATCGATGCAACTTCTGTGCCAACAAGGACCATGACAGGGGTCTCTGCCTCGAAGTGGCCGGTGTCGAAACGGCCGGCCTGCAGCAGCGCGATGCTGCCGTCCATGCTGCGCAGCACATGCAGGGCGCCGTTCGAGCTGACCACAGCCTTGAGGTTGCCCAGGGCTCCCTTGTCGCCACTCTTCAGAGCTTCGGCGGCCTTGTTGTAGTCGTCCACGCCGAGGTAGACCTTCTTCTCCTTCAGCTTGCTGCCCGTGGCCACGTAGCGGTAGCACCACAGGGCGCCGCTGAAGGCCATGGCCGTCAGCACCAGCCCCAGGGCCAGGCAGATGAGTCCCACCGTCAGTGCCGCGGCCTGCAGGCTGTCGGCCATGTGCGAGGTGTGCATCAGCACCATCAGCGCCACACCCACAGCTATCAGCAACAGGCCGGCCAGGGGCGATTTGCGTTTGCGAACTATTTTGCCACCCATCTCGGTGGCGATGTATTCATTGATTGTCTGTATCTTTTCCATTATTTTTATCTTTTTTTGAAATTAATTGTGATTCCTATTTTCCCTCTCCTTTTGGAGAGGGGTCGGGGGTGAGGCCGTTGACAATGATGTCCGTGAGCGGCAGGTAGCGCTTGCCGTCCACGCGTGTGAGCTGGGAGTAGAAAACGCGCTCCTCCTTGTCGCTGTAGCGCACCAAGGCCAGCTCGGGCTTGGCTTGCCGCTTGACGGCCTCCAGTGCCTTCTCGTCCTTGGCCTCGAGGGCGGCGACAATGGCCTGCTGCTGCGCAGGCGCATAGTAGGCATAGGTGGGCTCGAGCACGGCATGCAGGTCGCGGCTGTAGGGGCGGCGGCTGTCGCCGAAGGCCCAGTAGCACAGCACCGTAACCAGGCTGCATACCCCCGTGATGACGCCCCCGGCCAGCGCCGACGACCCGCCGTCGCCGAGGTCGGGCAGCAGGAACAAAAGCACTCCGCACACTGCGCCGATGGCTGTCAGCAGCCAGGCCGACCACAGCGGGAGCAGCGTGTGGCGTATCTCCGGCAGGTTATAGATTGATTTTCTGATGTATTCCATTCGGTTTCTTTTTGAAAATGTAAAACAATTGCAACGTCAATTCGGTTCATGCTATTGCAACTGAACCACTTGAGATGCCAAAATGCAAACGGTAAGCTTCAAGCGGCATACTGCGAAGCCACTTAAAACTTAAAACTCAAAACTTAAAGCTTAAAACTGAATCAGAGCCTGAGACACTGCAGTAGGTATATGTAGCCCCGATGCACATAGGGGTGTATGGCTGACGGCCGCTCCGCCACGCATCTGTACACCGCATGGCGCGGGGTCGCCATGGCGGCGTTGGCCGAGGGGGTGTCGTGCACCAGCCGCGACGCATTGGGGGGCGCCACCGACGCAACACTCGTCACCGCCAGCACATCGTGCATGCCGATATCCTTCCACTGCGGACGGTGCAGAACCTCCTCCGCCTGCAGCGACGCGGCTTGCCGCGCCTCCGTGTCGGACGCCGCCGGCGCGTTCCACGCCTTGGCGGGAACCAGCCACAACGTGGCAAACAGCAGTATTATCAGCTTCTTGATGTGCATGGGCACTCCTGATTTGTGGCTGCAAAAGTACAAATAAAAAACAAAATCGACAAATAAATATTGAAAAAAAACAACAAGGCCGCGGAGCATCAGCTCCGCGGCCTTGCATACTGTGCCTGCGTCGGCGCCAGGTTGGCTCCGCAGGCAGGGGATGGTCAATACTTGACCGTGGGTTCCATCTCTTTGGCTTGGGCCACCATCTTCTCGATCTCCTTCACCGAGGGAATGCGGTTGCAGAGGTTCTTCTCGTCGTTGATGGCAACCATTTTGGCATAGAGGTTGGCGGGCACGCGGTGGCGGAACTCCTTGATGGTGTCCACACCGGCAGCCTCCAGCAGTTCGGCGAACTGGCCGGCGATGCCCTTGATACGGAACAGGTCGGCGTGGTTGGTCCATTTCAGGATGAGTTTCTCGCTGATGCCGGTGGCTTCGGCCATCTTGCGGCGGCCGCTCTTGGTGGTGCAGCGGGTCAGCAAATCGTCGGTGGTGTTCACACCGGCCTCTTTCAGCTTGGCGGCGTAGGCGGCGCCAATGCCTTCGATGTCAATAATCTTTAAGCCATAATATAAGATGTTAAAATGTTCTTGTTGCTTTTATTTGGCGTCGCGGCCGGCGCGGATGGCCTTGATGTTGGTCTCCACCACGGCGTCGCCCTTGCGGCCGAAGATGGCCTTGATGGCCTTCTCCAGCTCCTCGAAAGCAATCTCCAGGTAGGGGGCGGCAGCACCCAGCAGCACCATGTTGCCGCGGGCGTTGAGCTCCTTGGCGATGGCGTTGGCGTTGAAGCACACCAGCTTGGGCTGCTTCTTCAGCTCGGCGTACACCTTCTCGATGTCGGGATAGTTGCTGATGTTGACGAAGGGGTCGCTGTTGGTGATGACCACGCCGTCGGGAGCCAGGAAAGGCAGGTAGCGCAGGGCCTCCATGGGCTCCGAGCTGAGGATGATGTCGGCCTTGCCTTCGGGAATGACGTCGGCGAAGATGGGCTCGCTGCTCACGCGGAGGTGGCTGAACACCGAGCCGCCGCGCTGGCTCATGCCGTGGATTTCGCTCTGCTTGACGTTGAGGCCCAGGTTGAGGGCTGCGTCGCTGATGATCTTGGCCACGGAGACGATGCCGTCGCCGCCTACGCCGCAAAGTATGATGTCTTTTTTCATTGGTTCGTTATTTTGGGGGAGTGAGAGGGGAGTGAGGGGGGAGTGAGAGGGAGTGAGGGGACAAATGTTTTTGTCGATGTCAAGCCTCGGATGGAACTATTGTCCTTTCACTTCCTTTCACTTCTTTTCACTTCTTTTCACTCCATGGTTAATTATTTATTAGCTGCAATACGTTTCTTGTTCTCGACGATGCAGACGCGCTGCGGGATGATGACGCTCACGCCCTCGTAGGCAATCTCCTCTTCGAGGATCTTCATGAACTCGTCGTGGTTCTTGGGCAGCGGCACGATGTGGCGGATGTGCTTCTCGTCGACGCCGAGGCCCTTGCAGATGTTGAAGAGCTTCATGTTGGCGCTCGAGGGCTGGCCGCCGGTCATGGCCGTGATGTCGTTGTCGAGGATCATGATGACCACGTTGGCCTTCTCGTTGACGCAGTCCAGCAGACCGGTCATGCCGCTGTGGCCGAACGTGCCGTCGCCGATGACGCCGATGGCGGGGAAGATGCCCATCTCGGCGGCACCCTTGGCCATGGTGATCGAGGCACCCATGCAGACCGTGGTGTCGATGGCACCCATGTTGAAGCCCAGGGTGTAGCATCCGATGTCGCCGAAGACGCGGCCGTTGGGGTACTTCTTCATCACGTCGATGACGGCCTGGTAGCTGTCGATGTGGGGGCAACCCTGGCAGAGGGCCGGCGGGCGGTTGGTGACCACCTCGGGCACGGCGGGGCCTTTGGGCATGGGCTTGCCGAGGGCGGCAGCCACCTTCTCGGCGTTCAGCTCGCCGTCGCGGCGGATGGTCTCGTCCAGGCGGCCGTGCACGGGCTTGCCTTTGCCCAGGAAGCCTTTGATGTGCTCCTCGACGAAGGGCTGGCCGTCCTCGAGCACGAGGATTTCCTGCACCTCGTCATAGAGCTTGTTGAGCATATTGAAGGGCAGGGGATACTGCGTAATCTTCACCACGGGGTAGGGACACTTGCCATTAGGAAAATTCTCCTGCAGGTAGTTGTAGGCGATACCGGTGGTGATGATGCCGCGGCTCTTGTCCTCGCCGGGGATGTACTGGTTGAAGCCGCACTCCTCGCTCATCTTGGTGAACTGGGGCTGCTTGTCGATCAGGTCGCGATAGAGGCGCTTGGCGTTCACCGGCAGCAGCACGTAGCTCTTGGGGTCGCTGGGGCTGCTGAGGGGGTTCTGGGCGCGGACGGGCTTGCGCTCGACGCCGGCGCGGCTGTGGGCCAGACGCGTGGGGATGCGCATCAGGATGGGCGTGCCCAGCTGCTCGCTGAGGTCATAGCCGGCGAAGACCATGTCGTAGGCCTCCTGCTGGTTGCTCGGCTCGAGCATGGGGATCATGGCCCAGTGGCCGTAGTAGCGGCTGTCCTGCTCGTCCTGGCTGGAGAACATGCTGGGGTCGTCGGCCACCACGATGATGACACCCTTGGTGCCGATGATGGAGGCGTTCATGAAGGGGTCGCCGCAGACGTTAAGGCCCACGTGCTTCATGCAGGTCATGGCGCGCTTGCCGCTGTAGGCCACGCCGATCGAGGCCTCGAGGGCGGTCTTCTCGTTGGCGCACCAGTTGGCCACCACGCCCTGCTCTTTGGCCTGTTTGCTCTTCATCACGTATTCGGTAATCTGGGTCGAAGGCGTGCCGGGATAGCTGTTGATGGCGCTGCCGCCGGCATCAATAAAGGCTTGTGCTATTGCCTCGTCGCCCAGTAAAAGGAGTTTTGACATAATTTTATGTTTTTGATTAATAATTACATTGTTATTCGTGAGTGCAAAGATATGAAAAAAAAACGACATGGCGGAAAATATTTTCTCTGTATGTCGTAAATCGTTGATACGGTTGTGGTTGTGATTCTCCGTTTCCGCCGCCCGCCTCCGCCCCGCAGCAAAACATAACCCGTCACTCCTCACTCCTCACTCCTCACTCCTCACTCATCACTCATCACTGACTCCCCGTCTCCCGATTGGAGGGGTCCGAGAGGGGGCGAAGAGGTACATAATTCGACATTT
>DFIZ01000009.1:36726-59402 GCA_002372855.1 Bacteroidales bacterium UBA3684 | reverse complement strand
CAGGCCGTCTACCAGAAGTGCTACGACTTCAGCAAGCAGGGCGTCGCCAACAAGCACCAGCGCGAGGACGGCTTTGCCGCCATCAAGCAGGAGTTCATCGATGCCAACTATACCGAAGAGACCCTCACCGACGAGGTGAAGTTCATGATCGACCGCTACTATCACGACACCGAGCGCGAGGCCATGCGCGACATGGTGCTCAACGAGCGCACCCGTCTCGACGGCCGTCAGCTCGACGAGATCCGCCCCATCTGGTGCGAGACCGACTATCTGCCTTCGGCCCACGGTAGCGCCATCTTTACCCGCGGCGAGACGCAGTCCCTCAGCACCTGCACGCTGGGCACCAAGCTCGACGAGCAGAAGATCGACGGTGCGGTCATCGAGGGCACCCGCCGCTTCCTGCTGCACTACAACTTCCCCGGCTTTGCCACCGGCGAGGTGAAACGCTCCGGCAGCACCAGCCGCCGCGAGGTGGGCCACGGCCACCTGGCCTGGCGCGCCCTCAAGGAGGTGCTCCCCACCGAGGAGGATTGCCCCTACACCATCCGCGTGGTCTCCGACATCCTCGAGAGCAACGGTTCCAGCTCGATGGCCACCGTCTGCGCCGGCTGCATGGCGCTGATGGATGCCGGCGTCAAGCTGCGCAAGCCTGTGGCCGGTATCGCCATGGGTCTCATCTCGAAGGGTGACAAGTGGGCTGTGCTGAGCGACATCCTCGGCGACGAAGACCACCTCGGCGACATGGACTTCAAGGTCTGCGGCACCCGCGACGGTATCACCGCCTGCCAGATGGACATCAAGGTCGACGGCCTCAGCTACGACGTGCTGGCCAAGGCCCTCGAGCAGGCCCGCCAGGGTCGTCTCTACATCCTCGACAAAATCCACGAGACCATCCCCGAGCCCCGCGAGGACTACAAGGACTTCGTGCCCCGCATCGAGCAGATCAAGATCCCGAAAGACTTTATCGGTGCCGTCATCGGCAAGGGTGGCGAGGTCATCCAGAAGATCCAGGCCGAGACCAACACCATCATCAATATCGAAGAGGAAGGCGACTTCGGCATCGTCGACGTGGCTTCGGCCAACAAGGACGACATCGCCGCCGCCCTCAAGTGGATCAAGGACATCTGCACGGTGCCCGAGGTGGGCGATGTGTTCGACGCCAAGGTCGTCTCCATCGTCGAGTTCGGCGCCTTCTTGGAGTTCCTGCCCGGCAAGGAAGGCCTGATGCACATCAGCGAGTACGAGTGGGGTCACCCCGAGACGCTCGAAGGCCTCATCCACGTGGGCGACGAGTTCCAGGTGAAGGTCATCGCCTTCGACGAGAAGAACGGCAAGATCAAACTCAGCCGCAAGGCCCTCCTGCCCAAGCCCGAAGGCTATGTGGAGGAGAAACCCGCCCGTGGCCCGCGCCGCGAAGGCGGTCGCGGTGGCGACCGCAAGGACGGCGACCGTGGTGGCCATGGCCGTCGTGAAGGCGGTAACGGTGGCGAGCGCCGCTCCAGTGGCAACGGCGAAGGCCGCCGCAGATAATCCTGCGAACCAATAGCATACACATAGGCGAGGCCCGCGACGTTCCGTCGCGGGCCTCGCTGTTTTGTTTTGTGATGTTGGTGGTGTACTCGCTGGCGGGACGGTTACTTCTTGACAAATTCGACGCGGCGGTTCTTGGCGCGGCCTTCGTCGGTAGTGTTGGGGGCGATGGGAGAGTGGGATCCTTTGCCCACGGCGGTGAGGCGCGAGGGGTCGATGCCCTGTTTCACGAGGGCCGCCACGATGGCGTCGGCACGCCGCTGGCTCAGCGGGTCGTTCACGGCGTCGGAGCCCGTGTTGTCGCAGTGCCCCTGCACCTCGAACTGCAGGTCGGCGTGTTCCTTCATCAGTTTGGCCACGCGGTTGATCTCGACCTCGGATTCCGGCTTGAGGTCGGCCTTACCGGTCTCGAAGGTGATGGCGTAGGTCACAATCTTGCCGTCGGTGGCGAGGCGGTCGTAGAGCGGCACGGCGCCCTGGGCGATGCGCACGTTGCTCAAGCCCGTGTGGCGATAGAATGCTCCGCTGGTGAAGAAGAGGTAGCCGGGTGCTTTCATGGCCGGCACGTTGATCATGCGCACACCGTTCACATAGCCCTTGAAGGCCCTCTTGTTGAACGAGAAGGCGAAGTGGTTCCACTGGCCGGCGACTACTGGGTTGTCCTTCTCCAGATAGTCGCTGTTGCCTGGATCCAACCCTAGCATCTTATCACCGCTTGCCTGGGTGCTCCCGTCTGGTTTCAGCAGGCTCCAAGTCAAGTTGCACGAGCCGTCTTCACGGTACCAGAACTTCACATAACTCGAAGAATTATAGTAGCTCTCGTCACCACGGTCACCGAAACAGATGCTCATTTCGAGCGTAGTCTCCTCTTCGGTTTCACCAGGCTTGGCCACATAGAGGTCGAACTCCACGGTGAACACCTCCGGCAGCCAATCCCACTTCTGCTTCATCAGCGGCATCACCTGTCCCAGGCCGTTGTCGGTGAACGCAATCACATTGCGCCCTTGCTGCTGTGCAGTTTCCGCATAGCCGTCCAGCAGGTCCCACCTTAGAGGGAATTCGCCGAGTTTCTCTCGTTCGAAGTTGTCGTCGAAGATGATCTCGTCGCCGGGGACGAAATCGCTCTTGGAGTAGTTGGTCTCCTGCGCGCCGGCTGCCATCCCGAACAGCAGCAATATCGCAGCAAATAATGTTTTCTTCATGATTGTATGTCGTTAAAAGGTTTGCTAATCGAGGTTGTCTTTTTTCTCCAGGGTGATGATGTTCTCCATAATGGTGACGTAGGCGTTGCTGGTGCAGACTGTCGCCGGGGGGGGCGAAAGTAAGTAAAAATAGTGATTCAGTGTTGTTTAGGTGTTTTTGGATTCCCTCCAGAGGAACCGTTTACGACTGCAAAGGTAAGAAGAATTTTTGAACTGGCAAAAAAAATTCTCTCTTGTTGTTTTGCCTTTTTTCGTATCTTTGCAGCGTGAAACAGGACGGATTATACATTGCTTTTGCGCCGCTGCAGGGGTATACGGATGCGGCATACCGGCGGGCGCATTGGGAGTGCGCCGGCGGGGTGGGGGAGTACTATACGCCCTTCGTGAGGATTGAGAAGGGGGAGGTGCGGCGCAAGGACCTGCGCGATACAGACCCCGAAGCCACCCGCGGCGTCCCCACGGTGCCGCAGGTCATTGCCCGCGACGGCGACGAACTGGCGCGACTCTGCGATGTTTTGCAGGCACAGGGCTGGCGCCGCATCGACGTCAACATGGGCTGCCCCTTCCCCCTACAGGTACATGCCGGACGCGGCAGCGGCCTCCTGCAACACCCCGACAAGCTGCAGGAACTCCTCGCCGAGATGCAGCGCCGGCCGGAGGTCGTCTTCTCCGTCAAGATGCGCCTCGGGCAGGAGAGCACCGACGAGGGCCTGCGGGCGCTGGAGACCGTCAACCGCATGCCCCTCTGCCACGTCACCCTGCATGCCCGCCTGGGACGACAGCAGTACAAGGGAACGCCCGACCTCGAGGCTTTCCGTCGCTTCGCAGAACATTGCGTGCACCCCATGGTGTACAACGGCGACGCGGTGAGAGAGGAAAACGGAAAGTGGAAAGTGGAAAGCGTGGCGGGCACGGACTTGATGGCGTTGGCTTCCAACCTCAAAGGTGTGATGATTGGCCGGGGGCTGCTCTCGCGGCCGTGGATGCTGAGCGAACGGGAACCAAAGGAGGTGTTGCGGTCGATGCACGAACGGCTCTACCGCCATGCAACCCAGACCCTCTGCGGCGACAGCCAGGTGCTGGCGCGGATGAAAGCCTTTTGGGAATACATCGACTTGGAACAGGCCCTTTCCGCGGGCTGGCAGCCCACGCCCCAAGATTCGCAGGCTGGCAGCCTGCGTTCCACCAAGGTGCGCAAAGCCATCATGAAAGCCACCACCCTGGCGCGCTACCGCGAGGCGGTGTCTATGGCCAAGGGCATGCCTTTCTGCGACAGATAGAACATATAGAGTACGGCGGGCTTCGCACCCCGGTTCTCGCCGTGGTGGACGGTGCCGACCATCTCAACCACCGCATCGCCTTCATGGATGGTCTTCTCGGTGCCGTCCTGGGCGACGATAGTCAGCTCGCCTTGCGTAAGTATCCCGAAGTTCATCACCTCGTGATGATGCCATCCCAATTTGCAGCCTGCGGGGAACACATACTTCAAGCCCACCAGCTCGGGACGCCCACGAAGATAGTCGGGCAACTCCACACCGTCCCAGCTCTGCGAGGTATGGAAGAGCTCCGTGACTTCCACCTGTTTTGACATTTCTGTGTCTGTTTTGGCTATCGTTTTTTGCCTTTTTCTCAGGCGAGAATCTTCTTGAGGGTGCGCATAAGGTGGGCTTCCATTGGGGAACGCCGTCCGTCGGCGGCGACGATGGAGCGGATATCGTCGAGGATTTGCTGGCGGGAAGTGTCGTCGGTGATGAACTTGGGCTTGTTCTCGTGGATAAGGTCGAGGATCTGGGTGTCGCTCATCTTGGAGAAATCCTTTTTCAGTTTGCTGACGACGGCGGGGTCGACGTGCTGGAGGATGAGCTCCATCTCGTCGGGATGGATGGTGCCGTCGATGTTGGCGGCATAGAGCATCAGCAATGCTTTGAATTCGTCTTGGGTATTCATCTTTCTATGGATATTTTTTTAGGATACTTCTATTATTTTTTATCAAGTTTTCCCCACTTCCCACTTCCCTCTCTTTTCTTGTAGCGGGCGTCGGCAGAGATGAAGAGGCCGACGATGGGGATGAAGAGGTAGATGTAGCCCTCAATGCATTCGATGGCCAGCATGGTGATGGCCTCGAAGGCCACCACGAAGCAGAAGGCTGAAAAGAGGCAGCGGTGGAAGAGGTGCGTGCGGCGGGTGTCGACCACCAGCTTCGCCACCACCATCAGGAACATCACTACATGGTAGGCAATCATAATCCACACGCCGGTGATGGGCGCAAACGAGTCGGCGATGCCGGCCGCGGAGACCCCGACGAGCATCACGATGATAATCCAGTTCCACTCGCGCCACTCCTTCTCCTTGAGCCCCATGCGGTCGCTCTGGTGGGCGATGACGTGCAGCAGCACGTTGAACATGCTGTAGGCCGTGTAGCTCAGCAGCGCCACACCCAGCAGTGACCACCCTGTGCCCACCACCTGGCGCTGGCAGAACCAGCCCACGCACACCTCCTTGCGGTGCAGGTCGGTGTCCTCGAAGAGCGGCAGGTCGCCCGAGAAGCAGTAATAGTATGTCGCCGCCAACGCCACCCACCACAGCGTGTACAGCAGCGGATAGAGCTGGCGCCGCTCCTGCTTGTAGATGACGAAATAGATCACCCTCATGGCCACCGCCAGCACCAGCAGGAAGATGGGAATGGCGATGGGGGGCAGCCCCAGCGGATTGCTGTGGTGAAGCCCCAGCAAGGCGGGAATATTGCTCATCGGCGCGTTGGAATTGATATACTCGGACAGGGTTGAAAGTATCATAACTGTTTTGTTTGTTGTTGGTTAGGCAGGGGCATGTCCTGCCGTTGAACGGCACAAAGTTACACAATTTTTTTCAAACGTGCCGTAAAAAGGTGTAAAATAACGCTTTTACGCCACAACGATTCCCCTTGGACAACTTTTTATTCGGTTTTTTGAGAACTTATCGTTTTTCAATAAAATTTACTACTTTTGCAACATTCAGGAAATCAGTATCTAACAGCCACCCCCTCTTACTCCCCTCTTACTCCTCTCTTACCCCTCTCTTTATCCTCTGTTTTTTTAGTAAGACTTCATAAGGAGAGGAGTTGGTGACGGAAGGGTGGAAATAGAATGTTCGTGGCGTTTGGGCTCTTTTCTGCCGTATTTTTGTTAAATATTGTTAAAATCCAGGGGGCGATGTAGACTTTCGGAAAAAAACCTGTTATATAGTGTGTAGAATTTGGGGGGAGAGTGGGTGAGTGGCTGGGTGACTGAGTGGCTGGGTGGCTGGGTGACTGAATGGCAGAGTGGGGGAGTGGCTGGGTGACTGAGTGGCAGAGTGGGTGAGTGACTGGGTGGCAGAGTGGGGGAGTTGTTGGGGAATTTGTTTTGATTGGAAATAGAAAGATATAATAATAAAAAACAAATGGTCATTTAATATAATATATGTCGGGCGATTGAATCGCAGCGGTGAATGAAAAAGATAATAAAAATGGGAAAAAAACGTTTTATTAATTGTAATATAATAATATGATGAAACAAAATCATTTGACGTGGAGGATGCTTTCGTTGAGCATTATGATGGGATTGATGAGCCTGATGGGAAACAATGCCGAGGCTCAGGTTGTCTGTAACGATACGGTGTTTCCCTTCCTCGAGACCTTCGATGGTGGTGTCGACAGCCTCGTCTGTTGGCAGCCGCTGGAGGGCAGCAACTGGCAGCTCATCCAGCCAGGCACAGGCAGTGGCAACGGTCCGAACAAGAGCATGGTCTCGTCATCGGAGTATGCGAATGTGGACAGTTGGATTGTGTCGAAGGCCATCGCATTGCCGGCCGACACGACAGTGCCCTTGGTGCTGAGCTGGGATGTGAGTGCGACGCATTATTTGACGTACTACTACCGCTATTTTGTGCTCGTCAGCACCGGCGACTGGACCGACCGCACCACCTACGATACCGTCTATGCCGACAGCTCGACGCAAGTCTACTGCGGCTACGAGAACACCAATTTCGAGAGCCGCGTGGTGAGCCTCACCGCCTACCGGGGGCAGACTATCCATGTGGCTTTCTGCAACCATCCCCTCTATGCCGACCCCTACGAAGGACATTGGATGCGGCTCAATATCGACAATGTGGAGGTGCGCGACGCCAATAAGCCTAAGGTGGCCCTGGAGCTGCCCGACTATGTCTATAGCGGCGACAGCATCACCTATGCCGCCACGCTAATTGAGGGCAACACCACGGGACTGACCTACACGTGGCACTCCACGCTCCTTGATACTACCATAACTCTTAACTATAATCTCTTATCTATAAACTACCCCTCTACGGGAGTTGACACGGTGATGGTGGTGGCCGCCAACGCCTATGGCGTTGACACTGCGACGGCGGTGGTCTCGGTGCTGACGCATCCGCTGCCGCAGGTCTCCTTGTCTGTTCCGCAACTAGTGTTGGTGGACGACACGATGGTCTACACCGCTGTCGTCAACGAATGCTCGCCCTACGGACTTGCCTTCCATTGGCACTCCTCGCTGACGGGGATAAACACGACAACTACGATACCGGCGATGGATGTGGTTTACTCGGCAGCGGGAATTGACACGGTGATGGTAGTGGTGAACAACATCGACGGTGTTGACACAGCGGTAGCGGTGGTGGAGGTGCTGAACTGCAACGGGATGCCGGTTCCTTATGTGGAGGACTTTAACGCCGTCAATGCCACGTATGCCGCGGCGTTCGACGGCGGCGAACTGCCCACCTGCTGGGAGGGCACGACGACGGGCACCAACCCTGCCTATGCACCACATGTGATTATTCCCAACGCCTACTATTATTTTGGCACCCTGCCCAGCTACGCCCTGTTGATGCGGGCGGGCAGCGATGAGGGCTTCGGCGACATGGAACAGGTAGTGCTGCCACGCTTTACCCAGCCCTTGCAGGACCTCGCCATTGCCTTCGACTACCGCTTCGAGGCTGTCAGTCGGGGAACCCTCAGCGTGGGCTGGCTCGACAGCACGGACACCTTTGTCAGTGTGGCCGATATGACTCCTCATGCGGGCAGTTACCGCCGCGACACGGTCTCTCTGGCCTCGGTCACCGACAGCCATGCCCGCCTGGCACTGCGCTGGAGCTACAACACCTCCTTTTACGCCGTGGCCATCGACAACATCGAGGTCTTCAATGCTGACACCGCGGCGATGCGGCCCGTGGTGGTCCTCGAGGTCCCCGACGAGGTGAGTATCTACGACACCGTTGTCTACACTGCCCACCTGCAGCAGGGCGACTCTGCCGGCCTTACCTACGCTTGGCATTCGTCGCTGCTGGGAATAAGTGCGACAGATGTGATAGATTCGATAGAACTGGTTTATACTGCCATTGGTGTCGACACGGTGACGGTGACCGCCACCAATGGCTACGGCAGCTATACTGCCACCGCCATCGTCTCCGTCGGCAACTGCAACTACCGGAGTGTGCCCTATGTCGATGACTTCGAAGGTGTGCCACAGGGGCAGATGCCCGAGTGCTGGACGAGCCGCTGGACCGGTTCTGCCTCCAATAAACCGAAGGCCACTGAGTATGCCTACTCGTGGGAAGAAGACATGACGATAAGGATGATAGCGGGCAATGGCTCCAGCTATGGTGATGGTCTGTCCACGGTGGTGTTGCCGGGTTTTGACCAACCCCTGAACCAGCTATCGCTGGCATTAGACTATTATAATGGCGCTTATTACGGCACGTTGACGGTGGGCTATCTGGTCGATACCGTCTATACACCGTTGCGCACCTTGCCGTACAACTTCTCGGTTGATTATGAAATGATGCGCGATACCATTGATTTCAGCAGTGTGACGGCCCCCGGGGCTCGGATGGCCATCCGCTTAATCAATCCGTCGATGTGGGAGGCAATATATCTCGACAATATCGAGGTCTTCCTCACCAGTCAGACAGGCGTGCCTCCCGTGGTTTCCCTCAACGGTCCTTCAAACGCAGTGGCTTTAAATAATATCACCTATACGGCTACCCTTACCAGCGGAGACACAACGGGTGTGGTCTACATGTGGCATTCGACATTGCAGGACAGTATGATGACTGGCCCCTCGGTCCGGTTGCTCTACGATACGGTGGGGGTGGACACTCTCAGCGTTATAGCCACCACGCCCTTCGGTTCCGACACGGCTATGCGTATCGTTACGGTTTCATGGCCCGACTACCTGCTGCCGTCGGTGACCCTTGAGGGCGATCCTCTTTGCTATACCTGCGACCCCGCGACATACGTCGTCAACTCGTTGCAGAGCGACAGTGCAACGGTACACAGCACATTGCTCGATACCACCTTCTCGATGACTGGCTCCCAGTTTGCCTTGCTTTATACTGCTGGAGGGGTTGACACTGTCACAGTGGTGGTGACCAACGACTACGGCAGCGACACCGCCCGATGGGTGGTCGTGGTTCGTGACTGTCAGGTTGTCGTTACCTTCCCCTATGTGTCGGTTCCGGCAGCCAATGACGACAGCCTCTATTGCTGGAAGATATGGCAGCTTGATTCCATCCGTGCCACCAGCAGCGATACTCACGGCCGATGGTTCCGCCATCTTGACTATTCCAACGACTATCGTCCCTGCATGACGAGCAACGAGATAAACCGCAACGCGGGCGGCAACCCCATGGTGATGTTGGACGACTGGCTCGTTTCCCCACTGATTGCCCTGCCCGATGGCGGTGCCGACACGGTGATTGCCAACATCACCCTCGAATGGAACAGTTTCTGTGAAAACACCACCTTCCAAATACTCCTTTCCACCACAGGTCGCACCGCGCCTGCCAACTTTAGCGACACGCTCTATGTCCAAACCCACAATGGCGGTTACCCCTATGGACAATGGGAAAGTCATAGTGTTGACCTCTCAGCCTACGCTGGACAAACTGTCAGCATCGCCTTCCATCATTCAGGTCCGATAGCCAGTTACGGATGGGGAAAAGTTTCGATGGACAGCATCAAGGTGAGCTGTACCTACGATACTGTGGACGCTCCTGACACCGTTTGGCGCACCGTCAGTGTGACGACCGACGCCCCCGAGGCCTGCGAAGTTTACGGCAGCGGTGTCTATGCCGACAGCAGCACGGTGGAGATAGGATTCCTGCTTGCCGACACCGCCATCGAGGGCGGACATTGGCAGTTCCTCGGCTGGAGCGACGGCGTCAGTGGCAACCCGCGCGACATCCTCGTCACCTCCGACACCTCCCTTGTCGCCCTCTTCGAATGGATAGAGGACAGCGTCGGAATCAATGAGTTGAGAGAAAATAGTTATGAGATAAGGGTTTATCCCAACCCGGCGCATGGTGCCGTGACTGTCAGCGTTGGCGCTCCCGCCACCCTCACCGTCCTCGACCTCACTGGCCGCGTCGTCGTCGCCCCACTCTCTCTCAGCTCCTCAGCCACCCTGCCCTTCACCGACTTGCCTTCCGGCACCTACTTCCTCCGAGTCACCACCGAAGAGGGAACGGCTGTCAAGAAGCTGATAGTCAAATAACAATTGCCATCATGGCAACAAAATGAATAATGGATGAATAATTTAAAAAAGATGAATATAAAAGGATTGATTTTCGGAATGGTCATGTGCTGCGTGGCGAGCACGGGTCTGCGGGCGCAGAAGGTGATCGACACCTGGAGCTTCTCCACGGGAGTGGATACGACGCTGTGGTACGACATCAGCGGCGTGGACTCGATGCTTATTGCCCCGGGCAACAAGACGTCGGCCCGGTCGGGGCTGGTAAGTATCGGCTTCGATTTCACGCTGGGCGAGACGACCCATACCCAGTTCTCGACCAATATTAACGGCACGGTGCGTCTGGGCAATGTTCAGATTCTGTCGAGCGGCGGTTATTCGAACGCCTTGAACCAGAGCAACGGTCCCAAGATAGAGCCGTTCGGTTACTGTGGGCGTTTCGACAGCACCTGTTATACGCGTATGGCGCTGCTGGGAACCGCTGGGAACCGCGTGCTGGTGGTGGAGACACGGATGAAAGACTACAATAACGCCAGCGACTCGCTGTATTTGAGTTTCCAAGTGCAGCTGTTTGAGGCCGGCGGCCTGCGCATCGTCTATGGCGAGTCCGACCCCGGGGCGGTGTATAACACCTCTTTCGCACGCTTACAGAACGGTGTGTCGGCAAGCCTGAACAACAATAACAGGGACATCATCTACATTGACTTCGCCACCCACGAGGCGGTGCGTCTCAACAGCACCTGCTCGCTTTACAACACCGCGGAGTTGTGGCCCGAGAAAGGCCGCTGGTACAACCTGGAGCCCGACGCCTCGCCCTGCCCATATCCAGGCAACATCACCGTGGTGAGCAACAATCCCGACAGCACGGTGCTCAGCTGGCCTGCGGTGGCTGGCGCAAACTACCACCTGATGATTGCCGAAGCTGGCCTCAACACCATCCTCACCGACACCTTTATCTGCATCACGGGCATGCTCAACGGCGGCGCCATCTATAACGGTACGCTGCAGACGATGTGCGCCGACGGCAGCGAGAGCTACCGCGTGCGTGAGTTCTCGTTCACCACGGGGTGTGGCACTGTGCATCAGATGCCGTGGATAGATGACTTCCAACTGGCTGCTGGTGACAATTGTTGGTTGAAACCATATACCACTAGCGCCCGTCGCTGGCGCAGACAGTCGAGCGGCAACAACTATTTCATGCGTGTGCCAAGCGGCAACAGCTCGACTATTTACAACGAGTGGCTCGTGTCGGCGCCCTTGGTGCTGCCCGACACGGTAGGACTCACGCTGGGCTGGTGGTACAAGAGCAGCCAAATCAGCAATGTGGCTCCTCAAGTTAAGGTACGCCTGTTGGTATGCGACACTAGCGACGACATCGACACCTCGGCGGCATGGGTGACGCTGCGCACGATAGGCATATACGAGCAGTATTCCCAGCAATACTACAGCTTGCTCGACGCCTGGGCGGGCCATCGCGTTCGTGTGGCCTTCCAGCGTGTTGGGCAAGGCGGGGGATACTGCGATGTGGACAATGTGAGCGTCGAGGTGCTGACACAACCGTCGGTGGTGCTGGAGGCTCCCACGCTGGTCTATGGTGGCGACACTGTGACGGTAGTGTCCGTGCTGACCCGTGGAGTGCTGGCCAACCCGCAGTATGTATGGCACTCCACGATGGAGGAGCAGGGTTTGATGCTGCGCACCGAGGACGACGACACGCTGCGCCTGGTCTATCTGGCCAGTGGTTTGGATACCATCACCCTGACGCTCACCACCGACTACGGTACCGCCACGGCAACAACTGTGATAGATGTAGTGGACTGCCGCGCGGTGACCCACTTCCCGTGGAGCGAAGACTTCGAGCATGGCTACGACTGCTGGAGTATGCCTAGCAGTGGACCCAATGTGTGGGACCTGCGCACCACCGGTGCCCACGGCGGCCAACGCGTGGCTTGCGCCACTATCCACGACACTTATAACGTTTACGACACCTTGATATCGCAACCCATTGCGCTGCCGACCGACGCTCACGGGCTGACGCTTTCGTGGTGGATGCGACACGACGCCAGCGCAGACCCCTCGAACTATCGCCGGATATGGGTAAAGGCACTCAATGCCGCCAACCCCGTCTGGAGTTCAGGTGACTCGCTGCTCTACCGCAACAGCACCGGCATCCCCACCTCGTGGCAGCAGTTCAGCGTCGACCTTGAGCCGTTGGCAGGGCAGACTGTCCGCCTGGCCTTCGTCGGCAGCAGCTACTACAGTGGCAAATACATCTATATTGATGACATTGAGATACGCTACACGCGTGAGCCGGTCGTCAGCCTCGCCACATCGTCAGAGCGGCTCTACGGCGAGGACACCGTCACCGCTGCTGTGACCCTCACCGAGGGCGACACGGTGGGCATCAGCTACCTGTGGTCGTCCGCTATGGCCGACCACGGACTGGCCGACTACATTGGTAGCGGAGCGCAGATGCGCTTTGCCTACCACGGCGTGGGGCTCGACACCATTGTGGTCACCGTCAGCAATGCCTATGGCTCGGCCACGGATACCGCTGTGGTGCGCGTGTGCGCTGTGCAGGATACCCTGCCGTATGTGGCCGACTTCGGCAGCGACCTGCCCTGTTGGCAGGTGCTCGACGGCACGTGCAGCGTCCACAGCAGCGGCTACCTGAGCTTCGAAGACTGGCCCACCGCGGTGGCCATGCCGCCGGTATGGATACCCGACGACGGCAACGTGGTGCTGGAGTACGAATGCGCCTACAGCTTCTTCTACGGCAGCACGATGGTGATGGTCACCACCGACATGGTCACCTTCGACACCCTCAGCGTCATCCCCTTCACCAACGGTACCCATCCCAGCACCCGCATACCCCTTGGCGCCTATGCCGGGCAGCATATCCGCGTGGTCTTCAAGGCCACGGGTCAGTTCCTGCAGTACTACCTGACCAGCGTCCAGATACGCTACGCCAACGAACCGGTGGTGCAGGCTGAGGCCGACGACGGCTACTTCCCCGGCACGCCGGTGACCCTCACGGCCTCGCTGCTGGAGGGCGACACCGTGAACCTCACCTACTCGTGGGTCTCCACCATGACCCAGTGCGGCGACGCCACGCTGACCTTCGACGGCGGCCCGCAGGCCACGCTCGTTCCTTCGGTGGGCGGTCCGGACACCGTCACCGTATGGGCCACCAACAACTACGGTACCGACAGCGCCACAATAGTGGTCAATATCAAGCCCTGTGGCGTGGTGGACACGCTGCCGTGGGTGGAGGACTTCAGCAACCAGTTCGCTTGCTGGTGGCAACCTGCGGGTAGCCAATGGTCGCCGGACAATACAGGCGTGATGGCCTGCGTGATCAAAGCTGCCACGACGGGAGACAACTGGCTTATCTCGCGTGCCATCGAGCTGCCCATGCTGTCTTCGGTCGAGGGCGAGGGCATGCAGTTGTGGTGGGATGCCGCCGCCATCTTTGCCAACGGCCATACCTACAGCGTGTGGATTACCACGGGCGACTACCGCGACACCGGCAGCTACACTCAGCTTGCCACCTACAGCGGGAACCTGCCTACATACAACAGCGGCTGGCGCACCCCGCGTGTGGACCTCAGCGCCTATGCGGGAGATACGGTACACCTGGCTTTCCGCTACCAGACGCAGTATTACGAGGTCTCCGGCATTCCCGGCATCTTGGCCATCGACAACGTGCGCATCCTCGACACGCGGCCTCCGCAGGTCGCCATCATACCGCCCGCGCGCTGCTTTGTGGACGACACCGTCGCCTATCGCGCCAACCTCATTCACGGCGTGCGCAGCAGCATGAACTACACGTGGCACTCCTCGATGGCGCTGCAGGGCCTGGCCGATGTCTATTCTGTCGACACGATGCTCTATGTTGTCTACCATGCCGCTGGCTACGACACCGTCAACCTCGTGGCCACCAACGCCTACGGCAGCGATACCGCCCGCTCGGTAATGACGGTGAAGAACTGCCCCGCCGTCACGGTGCCGTGGTATGAAGACTTTGAGGTGGTCAACCCCTGCTGGTCAGGGTCGTGGACGCCAGACTACATTACATACATGTGGCTCGATTCCACCACCCACGTGATGCGTTCGACGCCCAACAGCTGGTATGTCTCGCCGTGGATCGACCTGCCTGACACCACGGGGCTGCAACTGATGTGGAACAAGAATGGCAGTGCGGCCAATAGCTTCATGAAGATATTCGTTTCGCCTACAGGCAGCATCGAGCCAGCCGACTTCACCGACACCCTCCTTTACGGAGAAACCCCCAACGGGTTTGACTCGCTGCCGCTCGATGCCTATGCCGGACGGCGCATCCGCGTGGCCTTTGCACAGCTGGCGAGCAGCAACTACTCCGACTCCTACGTCCTCGACGATGTTCGTGTCGACTATAACCGCGCTACGCCGCAGGTCTCGCTTGTGGCCCCGCTCTTTGCCTCATCCTTTGGCGACGCCATTACGGCTACGGCCACCCTGGGCAACATTGCCCAGGGAGTTACATACAGCTGGAGCTCCACCTTTGGAGTGGTGACCGCCATGGGCGCCCAATGCCGCATCAGCTATACTGTGGCGGGTGAAGATACCATCACGGTCGTTGCCAGCAACCCCTACGGCAGCGACACCGCATTGGCAGTGGTGACGGTGTACGATTGTGGCAGCATGACGACGGTACCATTCTTTGAAGACTTCAGCAACATTACAACCACCACATATCGTGTCCATGGATGGCTGCCTCCCTGCTGGAATGCAACTTGGAACGGCGACACTCTCGGCCTTGCTCCGCATGTCATCACCTCGGGTGGATACCAATGGATAAGCAACATACCCGACAATGCCCTACTGATGCAGGCCGGTACCTCGACAGGTTATGGTTCCCTGGCCGAAGTGGTGCTGCCTCGCTTTGCCGACAGTCTGCATCACCTAATGATGGCCTTCGATTACCGCTTCGAGTCTGCCAACTATGGCACCCTTGTGGTAGGCTACTACGACGATACCGTTTTTACCGCTGTGGATACCCTCGCGGGACACGCCGGCAACTATCGTCGCGACACAGTGTTGTTCGACATGCACTTCTCTGCCAACAATCCACACATAGCCATCCGCTGGCAATACAGTGGCGGCTCATGGTTTGCTGTCGCCATTGACAACCTTGAGGTCTATTCCATCTCCGACCTCACACCCCATGCCACTATCGGTGGCCCCGATACAGTCACTGCGTATGATACAGCCCATTTCGTCGCCACTCTGTTGCAAGGCGACACCATCGGCCTCACTTACACCTGGCACAGTAGCCTGACCGGACAGTCGGCGACAGGCAGCCATTGGCCGGTGGTGTACACGGTGGTAGGTATCGATACCATCTCGGTGACAATCGCCAACTTACATGGATCTCAAACTTTAAATAGGACAGTCACGGTAACAGGTGCTCCGCAGGTAACCGTTGCAGGCCCCACGGCGGTCGACACCTACGACACGTTGGTCTACACTGCCAGTATCGTTGACGGCACCTCGGTAGGCCTCACCTACACATGGCACAGCACGCTGATGGGTAGCCTCACCCCCTACCCTTCTCCGAATGGAGAGGGGAGTAGCGTGCAACTGGCCTACACGCTTGTAGGCACCGACACCCTCACAGTTATTGCTGCCAACGCCTGTGGTGCCGACACGGCATCCCTTGTGGTGGAGGTGAACTATGTGCCGCAGGTTGGGTCGCCGGTGGTCAGCGTGCAGGGCTACCAGTACGCTACCCTGTGCGACACCGCCTCGTTTACTGTCACACTACTGGAGGGCGACACCACGGGCCTCATCTACACATGGCATTCGGCCAAAGCCGACCGTGGCGAAGCTACGTTGATTCCCGAAGGCGACCGCCTCAAGGTGACTTACTCCACCATTGGATTCGACACCATAACAGTCGTTGCTTCCAATAATTTGGGCTGGCGTTCGGTAACGGCCACCACCCGTGTGCTCGACTGCGAAGTGCGCGACACCCCCTTCGAAGCCACCCTCACAGATGGCGGCGGCAATATCTATGTCCACTTCCTCGACTGGCAGAGGGGCAGTATCGCCTATCCCCGCGGCAACCTGCGCAGCAATGTCGGCTGGCATCCTGTTGACAACTCGTGGAGCATCACCCTTGACGGACGCAACTGCATGGAGAGCCACAAGAGTGACTATGGTGACGCCACAGGCGACCACTGGCTTATCTCGCCCCCTATCCGGCTGCCCGAGAACACTGTCGACACCCTAGCCTGGAATGCCTACTGCGATTACACCACCTACCATGTGCTACTGTCGCCCACGGAGTACGTGGTCCAACCCGACGGCAAAATAGACCGCAGCTACTTCACTGACACCATCTACAGCGAGACAGGCTTCAACGGGTGGACGCGCCGCGAGGTCGACCTATCGGCCTACGCCGGACGCACCATTCACCTGGCTTTCGTCCACACTGGTCCCGCCAGCGATGCCACCCATATCAGCGGTTATCTCGCAGCCATTGATACCGTGTGGATATGGTCTAACGTCGGTCAAGACACAGTACCCGTACCACCGCTGCCCGACACCGTGTGGCGCAGCGTCATGGTGACGGCAAATGTCGATGGCGCCCCTATGCCTTACGGCAGCGGCCTCTATGCCGACAGCAGCATGGTTGAGATTGGCTACCACCTGGCCGACACTGCCGCCCTTGGTGGCCACTGGGAGTTCCTCGGCTGGAGCGACGGCGTCAGTGGCAACCCGCGCGACATCCTCGTCACCTCCGACACCTCCCTTGTCGCCCTCTTCGAATGGATAGAGGACAGCGTCGGAATCAATGTGTTGAGAGATAATAGTTATGAGATAAGGGTTTATCCCAACCCGGCGCATGGTGCCGTGACTGTCAGCGTTGGCGCTCCCGCCACCCTCACCGTCCTCGACCTCGCTGGCCGCGTCGTCGTCGCCCCACTCTCTCTCAGCTCCTCAGCCACCCTGCCCTTCACCGACTTGCCACCCGGCACCTACTTCCTCCGAGTCACCACCGAAGAGGGAACGGCTGTCAAGAAGCTGATAGTCAAATAAACTGCAAGAATAATGACTGTCCTGGCAACATACAAGGCTCATGTAACCCCGAAGTACGACACCTTTCTCCCCCACCGCATGGTCGTGACATGCTTCTGCGCGTTGGTGTTTGTCGCAGGATCGGTGGTGGTGACATATTTCAACTATCGAATCGAGGTACTTATGCTTTACCTCTCATCGCTGTGCTTCATTATCGGTGCGGTCGTGTATATCGACTCGTACATGAAATGGCATTGCACGGAGGAGACCGTGTCGGTGCAGCACGAGATGCTTGTCGTCGAGCGTCGCAAATGCATCTTCGGCCGGCGGAAGGAGATACCGCTGTCGGCCATCAAAAAAGTTGAGACCTACGACGACGGCGTCGGCCAGCGCTCGGCGACGCTGCGTGTGCTCTATTCCAACACCTCCTACCGCTTCGGCCTCTGCCTCTCCGACGCCGACCGCCAGGCCCTGGGAAGAAAGATTATGGAGCTGGCCGGGCGGTATGTGTGATTTCTTCCGGTCTGGACAATAAAATGACAGATATGCCGTTAATTAAGAAAAACAAGAGGAAATAATCATGACTGTAACAGAAGAAGAACTGCAACGAATAGTGGCTGCCGCCGTCAAGGTGGCTTTGAAAGAAATATAAAGAGAAGAGTCTGTATGGAAAACGTTTTGAAACAGATATTGATGATTGTCGCAGCGGTGCTTGCTGTGTCGTGTGCCCATCATGGCGGCGGCGTGCAGGCCGATGTTGCGCCGGAAGACTGCGTGGCGGACACCCTTTGGGCTGACGACAGCTCGTGGTGCGACATACAACAGCCTTTCGTCGAAAACGGGCGGCGGGTGCTTTACCGTCACACCACGTTCTACGATGGCGACACGCAGGTGATGGACTACGTGTACATTCCCCGAGGCAGCGACGAGCATGCCCGGCGGGTGAAGGAACTCTTCGGCGATACCGGACGGGCTCCCTATGCCGACGACCTCTTCGACAGTTATGGCTTGCCGTGCACACACGTGGACCTTGGCGACCTTCCGCGCGACTGGTTCGTGGTGATGCGCTACAGGGGCACGCCTGTCTTCACGGCCGACTATCCTTATTACCTGCATTTCACCGACAGTACACTGGTGCATCACGGCTTGGAAGACTGGGTGGACCATTTGTGCGGTGTGGAGAAACTGCCCGACGGAGGGTATGCCCTCAAGCTTGAACGCTTCGACTTCGAGCAGGGCCGTGTCGTGTCCTGCATCGACACCCTGCCGCCTCTCGGGAAGAACCATTGCGTTCATTTCGCAGGGTGGCTGCTCACCACACGTGAGCACCTGAAAGACTTCGACCTGATCGATGTGGACAACTGGATAGAACTCGTCGACCCCCTGGTTGGCGATTACCGCTTCTGAACAACGGCGTCCCGCGTTTACCATCCCTCCCCGTACCACGCCATCTGCAGGGGCTCCTTGCGGTCGATGACTTCGGCGGGCATGTTCAACTTCTTCACCTTGGGGCGGAAACCGAAACCTATGCCGCCGCCGACGTGGGCCGAGGAGGCGGCGCTGCGCGTCTGTTTGGACAGGGTGGGGATGTCGAGGGCGTCGGAGAGGCCGTTGATGCCACCCACGCCGGCGTTGAAGGAGAAGAAGAAACTCTCGCCCACATAGTAGCGCAGCCCCAGTTCCAGGCCGCCGCTGAAGCCGTAGCGGTTCAGGCTGTGGTTCTGTCCGCCGTAGGCGAAGGTGTTGTGCAGGATGGCCAGGCCGAGGGTGGCGCCGAACTGCAGCTCGAGGTGCTCATTGAGCATGGCCGAATGGCGGATGACCAGCGAGAGGTTGTGGACGACGGCGCGTTCGTCGAGGGCCAGGTTGCCGGTGAAGACGTTCGTGTTCTCGTAGCGCAGGCCGTAGTAGGCGTGGTCCCCATGCCGTAGACCGAGGTTGAAGGCTGCGGTGAGGCCCGTATACCCCTCGGTGTTGTCCTGCAGGGCCGAGAGGGCTGGGTAGTTGAAATAGTGGGTGATGCCCATGCCCACCTCGTAGTCGAGGTGCCATGCGCGCTCCTGCCCGTGGGCGGAGAGAACCACAACAAGCGTGGCGGCGATAATCGTGATGCGTTTCATGTTCATTTTTTTTTGCGTTCTTTTATCAATAGACGCGCAACCTCCCGAAATCTTACACAAAAAAACTGAAAAAAAACTTTTCTATTTTGGAAAGTTTGTGTATCTTTGCATTTCAGAATGGAGTAATTTAAAAACAAATGAATGTGGAATACAGAACTTTGGACGAAATGATTGACCTCCATCTGGGCAAGAGAGGTACCCCTGTTCGGGAGGAATTCGAACAAGAGGTGAAGGACGGAATTGAGACCTATCGCCTCGGCGAAGCCGTGCGCGAGGCACGCAAGAAACAGAACCTTACACAGAAACAGCTCGGTGAGCGTGTCGGCGTGGGCGAGGCGCAGATTTCGAAGATCGAGAGCGGCAAGGCCGCCACCTTCGGCACCTTCAATCGTGTTTTCCGCGCCCTCGGCGCCACCAGCGGCACCCTCGACCTCGGCTCCCTCGGCCGTATCTCCCTCTGGTAATGCTTTTACATTAAACCTTAAACTGTAAACCTTAAACCTTAACAATGGACAAATACAACCAACGCGGCGTTTCGGCCTCCAAGGAGGATGTGCACAACGCCATCAAGAATATCGACAAGGGCCTTTATCCCAAGGCTTTCTGCAAGATTATCCCCGACCTGCTGGGCGGCGACCCGCAGTACTGCAACATCATGCATGCCGACGGCGCAGGCACCAAGAGCAGCCTGGCCTACATGTACTGGCGCGAGACCGGCGACCTCTCCGTGTGGAAAGGCATCGCCGTTGACGCCATCGTGATGAACACCGACGACCTCCTCTGCGTCGGCGCCCTCGACCACATACTCCTCTCCTCCACCATCGGCCGCAACAAACAGCTCGTTCCCGGCGAGGTCATCTCCGCCGTTATCAACGGCACCGAGGAGTTCTGCCAGACCATGCGCGACATGGGCATCGACATGGTGCTCACCGGCGGCGAGACCGCCGACGTGGGCGACCTCGTGCGCACCATCATCGTCGACTCCACCGTCACCGCCCGCATGCGCCGCGCCGACGTCATCGACAACGCCAACATCAAGGCCGGCAACGTCATCGTGGCCCTCGCCTCCTATGGCCAGGCTACCTACGAGACCGCCTACAACGGCGGCATGGGCAGCAACGGACTGACCTCGGCCCGCCACGATGTCTTCTCGCACATCTACGCCGAGAAGTACCCCATGTGCTACGACCACAACCTGCCCCAGGAGGTAGTCTTCTGCGGCTCCAAGCTGCTGACCGACCCCACCGAGGTGCCCGGCGTCGATGCAGGCCACATGGTCCTCTCGCCCACACGCACCTACGCCCCCATCATCCGCCGCGTCCTCGACGAGTACCGTCCCAAGATCGACGGCATGATCCATTGCTCCGGCGGCGCACAGACCAAGGTGCTGCATTTCATCGACAACCTCCACGTCGTCAAGGACAACCTCTTCCCCGTGCCGCCGCTCTTCAAAATGATCCACGAGGAGAGCCACACCGACTGGCAGGAGATGTACAAAGTCTTCAACATGGGCCACCGCATGGAACTCTACACCGACGAGGCCACGGCCCGCGGCATCATCGACATCGCCCGCAGCTTCAACGTCGACGCCCGCATCATAGGCCGCGTCGAGGCCGCCCCGAAGGCCCAGGTGACCGTTGTTTCGGAAAACGGAAAATACGAATACTATGGCTGAAGCAACCTTTGTCGACACCTTCAACAACCGCAAGCAGGCGCGTCTGGAAAGCGGCGAGGCCGACCGCCTATCGAGCCGCAGTTTCAACCTCGCCCTCACAGGTATGCTGGCCTACGGCCTGCTGCTCAACGCCGTGATGGTGTACTACTTTGCCGAGCCGCTGACGAACATGCTCGTCGGCGTCAGCCCCTGGATGCTGCTGCTGGGCTACATCGTGCCCACGCTCATCGGTGTCCTCCTTGCCGCCAAGTCCACCAACCCCCTGGTGAGCTTCGTCGGCTACAACCTCGTGGTGCTGCCCATCGGCGTCATGCTGACACTCATCGTGCCGGGCTTCTCCGCCGCCGTGGTCACCAAGGCCATGACCCTCACCGGCATGGTCACCGCCACCATGATGCTCCTGGCGCTCATCAAGCCCTCCTTCTTCCTCGGCCTGGGGCGCACGCTCTTCTTCGCCTTGATAATCGGCATCGTGGCCGAAATCGTGGCCACCTGGCTGCTGGGCTACCGCGGAGCCCTGTTCGACTGGCTCTTCGTCATCCTCTTCTCCGGATACATAGGCTACGACGTCGCCAAGTCGCAGGCCTACCCCAAGACCCTCGACAACGCTGTCGACTCCGCCCTCGACATCTACCTCGACATCATCAACCTCTTCATCCGCCTCCTCAGCATCCTCGGCCGCAGGGAATAGGCGGGGCACAATATTTCGGAGAGAACGTCGTTAACCAGTTATAACCCCAAAAGGAAAGGACGAGAAATGACAGCAGTACAGATCAACGCGATGAACGCCGAGGTGTGGCGCAACATCGGCGCCATAGCCGACAACGAGGAGTTGATGTGCCGCCTGGCCCGCTACACCCGCAAGCTGGTGAAGGAACAGGAGAGCGAAGAGAACGACCCCACGCTGATGACCAAGGAGGAGTATTTTGCCAAGCTGGAACGCGCAGAACAACAAGCTGCCAGAGGTGAGTATTCGGTGTTGCTTCCCGGCGAGGACATTACGGCTCATCTTAAACGCCTGGGCTATGATTTATGAGGTAAGGCTTTCCGAAAGTGTCAAGATTGATCTTGTTCGTTTGGCCAAGAGTGAACCCAAGGCCTTTGCAAAGGCGTCTCGTTTTATCGAGGAACTGCGTACCCATCCCAAGACCGGCACCGGCCACCCGGAACCCCTGAAAGGGCAGCCGTCGAACCGCTGGAGCCGCGAAATCACCAAGAAGCACCGTCTTGTCTACCGTATCTTCGAAACCGAGGTGTACGTGGACGTCCTTGCCGCCTACGGACACTACGACGACAAATAATTTTAAAAAAAAAACAAAATTCACACAATAAAAATAAAACACCCCCGTTTTATTGGGGTCTTTCGAGACGAAAGAGTGCGATAATAGCTCAGTTGGTAGAGCGGCGGCTTCCCAAGCCGCAGGTCGCGGGTTCGAGCCCCGTTTGTCGCTCAATCACAGCGGAGTGCAACCACAGAAAGGTTGCACTCCGCTTTTTTTTCGCCCTGAAAACATGCCGTGCCGCAACATGCCAACAAGCCTTCCGAGAGGGGTCGAAGAGGTACATAATTCGGCATTTCTTATAT
>DFIZ01000009.1:10049-36636 GCA_002372855.1 Bacteroidales bacterium UBA3684 | reverse complement strand
ATATAAGAACTATATGAGAAGTATATGGGAAGTATATAAGAAGGGCCGAATTTGCCCCCTTTCGGGGGAGTGATGAGTGGGGAGTTTTTGTTGTAATTGGCTGACAAAAATTTTGTTATTCCAGCCCTTTTTAGTATCTTTGCAAATTCACCTTGGTGTGAGTTAACTGCATTATGAATTAATAATAAAATAATTATGTCGAAAGAGAAGAGTGTAGACAACAAAAAAAATGGTGTCCTGAACAAGATATGGCAGTCGGAAGACATGTCGTCGAACAGTTTTTGGCGCGAGGCCTATGCCTATCTGCTGGTGATTGTGGGCAGTGCGCTGTTCGCCGTGGGCGATGTGATGTTCTCCAACCCCTACCTGCTGGCTCCCGGCGGCACGTGGGGTCTGTCGAACGTGCTGAGTACGGTGTTCGGCTGGCAGATCAGTATCACGGCCATCTGCATGGACATCCCGCTGCTGATTATCGGCACTATCATCCTTGGACCGAAGTTTGGCGTGAAGACGGTGGTTTCGACCATCCTGATTTTCGTTTTTGCCTGGATATTGGAGCACACGTGGGGCTACAACCCCGTGGTGCACATCGGCGATTTTGTGACCACGCAGCCTGCCGACCTGACGGACTACAACCTGGTGCCCCACAGCGACGAGAACGGCGGCACGGGTCTGTGGTTCAAGCCTGACTATGTGATCAATACCCTCGTGACGGGTCTCATCTATGGCGCTGCCATCGGCCTGATTTTCCGCAGCGGTGCCACCAGCGGCGGTTCGGACATCGTCTCGATGATCATCCACAAGTACACCAAGATTTCGCTCGGCACGCTGGTGATGATTGTCGACGGCTGCATCACCCTCTCCACCTTCATCGCCTTCAAGGAGGTGCGTCTGCCCATCTATTCCATTGTGGTCATCGCCATCGAGAGCTTCATGATCGACCTCATTGTCGACGGCCTGAAGACCCACAAGACGATGTTCATCGTCACCGACAGGGTGGACACCGTGCGCGACTACATCATCAACGACCTCAAACGCGGCGGCACCTGCTTCTCGGGCACGGGCCTGTTCAACGGCGTGGAGCGCAAGATGGTCTACGTCACGCTGGAGCGCGCCGACATGGTGCGTCTGCGTTCGCACCTCTACGAGCTCGACCCCGATGCTTTCGTCAATGTGATGAACAGTTCGGAGATTCTGGGCAAGGGCTTCAAGGCTCTGCCGAAAGAGTGAGGGGTTTGGTGGTAAGTGTTTAGTGTTTAGTGTTAAGTGTTTAGTGTTAAGTGTTAAGTGTTAAGTGTTTAGTGGTAAGTGTTTAGTGTTTAGTGTGGTTGGTGTTTTTTTTAGTTAGTTTGACATAATAAAAAAGCAAAAACTGCGTTACAATTGACATGAAGGTACTCCAGCTCTGCAACAAGCCTCCCTATCCGCCCGTCGACGGCGGCACTATGGCCATGAACAGCATCACACAGGGATTGCTGTCGGCGGGTTGCGAGGTGAAGGTGTTGACGGTGAAGACCGACAAGCACCCGTTGCAGGAGGAACGCATCGGCGCCAACTACCGCCGCCAGACGGGTATCGAGGCCGTGTATGTGGACCTCTCGGTGAAGCCGCTGCCGGCGCTGGGGGCCATGATGTGTGGCGAGTCGTACCACGTGAAACGCTATGTGAGTCAGGATTTCGCCGCCGCGTTGCGGTCGATTTTGGAGAAGGAGGAGTTCGACGTGGTGCACGTTGAGAGCATTTTCCTCACCCCCTATGTCTCCCTCATCCGCAAATACTCGAAAGCCAGGGTGGTGCTGCGTGCGCACAATGTGGAGCACCTTATCTGGAAGCGTGTGGCGCAGAGTTGCACGAACCCCTTCAGGCGCTGGTATCTGAAACACCTGTCGCTGACGCTGCGGGCCTACGAGCTGGAGCACCTGAACGACTACGACGGCATTGTCTGCATCACCCGCAACGACGCCGAGTGTTTCAAGAGCAACGGCTGCCGCAAGCCCGTGACGGTCATACCCTTCGGCGTTGAACCCGAGGAGGTGCCGGGGGTGGAGGCCGAGCCGGACTCGCTGTTCCACATCGGCGCCATGGACTGGCTGCCCAACCAGGAGAGCGTCGGCTGGCTGCTGGAGGAGGTGTGGCCCGTGGTGCACCGCGAGGTGCCGCGTGCCAAGCTCTACCTGGCAGGACGCAAGATGCCCGAACGATGGATGAAAGCCCAGATTGAGGGCGTGAGTGTGGTGGGCGAGGTGCCGGATGCCATGTATTTCATCGGCAGCAAGAAAATCAACGTTGTGCCGTTGCTCAGCGGCAGCGGCATCAGGGTGAAGATTATCGAGGCCATGTCGGTGGGCAAGACCGTGGTGACCACCACCGTCGGCGCACAGGGCATCGACTACACCGACGGGGAGAACCTCCTCATAGCCAACACGCCCGAGGAGTTCGCCCGCCAGATCAAGCGCTGTCTGGACGACGAGGAGTTCTGCAACCGTGTGGGACAGGCCGCTGCGCGTCTCATCGCCGAGCAGTACAACGAAGGCAAGCTTGCCGACCAATTGATAGACTTTTACAACCGAATATCAGAAAAATGAAAACGAACTGCTTCAAGAAACTTGTCCTAACGGCCCTGATGGTGGTCGTGGCCGGCATTGCGTCGGCGCAGCTCACCATTCCCGGCACCAACATCACCTACCGCCTCAACGGCGAGGACTGGCGCTACCTGCGCACGTTCGAGTTGGCCGAGGGCGGCGACGTCTACCTCTACTGTTACACGGGGCACGTGCTGGTGGACATGGAGGGCGACACCGTGCTGCCTTTCCTGCGCATCTATGTCAACAAGGACTACGACGGCGACCTGTATGAGCTTGCCTACGAGCGCTACGAGGCCCAGCCGTTCCAGTCGCTCAAGGAATACACCAAGGGCGAGGGACTGCCGTCGAAGGGAGGCATAGGCTACATCGGAGCCTACACCAATCCCACGGACCAAAAGGATTACCAGTTTTACATGACCTATTTCAAAGACCGTGGCACCTCGGTGGAGTTCCGGCTGGAGACCACCAAGGACACCTTCGAAGAGATGGACTTTGAATTCAAAGATATTCTGAGCTCAATAAAATAGTGACAATGAAAAGACTCTTGACAATATTGGGATGCTGCATGCTGGCCACTGCAACGATGGGGCAGGGCGTGCTGCTCGATTCGCTCAGCGACTACCAGGCCCGCTTCACGAAGCTGAACAAGGCCTATGCCAAGTCGCCCGACAATGTAGAAGCCCTCTACAATCTGGCGCAGTTCTATTTCGACAACTCGCACCCCATGCGCAATCTGCCCATGGCCATGAAGTACATACAGCGTGCCGAGGCATGCCACATCAAGCTCATCGAGGACGACCACACGGGCGAGCTTGCCCGCCTGGTGCGCAACGACATAACCCTCACCACCATCCGCCAGACCAAACAGGCCATCATCGATGCCGCCTACAACACCATCGAAGTGCGCACCGATATGTCGGGTGTGGAGCTGGACACCTACCTCGACGCTTTCGGCATCGACATGGAGCTGGTGCGCTTGCTGCGCCAGCGCCGCATCAACCAGGTGTACGACGACTGCCTGAAGAAGGGCACGGCGGATTCGTACTACCACTTCATCGAGGTCTATCCCGGCACCACCGAGGCTGAGCAGATGGAAGAGCGTATGGCCCGGTTGGCCCCCGGCATGTTCGAGGGTGTGACGACCGAAGAGCAGGCCGACGCCATCGCCGCGCGCTATCCGCAAAGCCCCTCGGTGCAGCGTTCGGCCGAGAAGCAGAAGAGCCGTCTGGCATACGCCGTTGCCAGCAAGCGCAACGATGTGGCAGGATACATGGCTTTCCTGGACCGCTACCCCTCCAGCGACGAGAGCCAGCAGGCCCGCGACCGGCTGGACAACCTCCTCGAGGTGACCTACGCCAAGTGCAAGACCGCCATGGACTACGCCCTTTTCGCCAACACCTATTCCGACATTCCCCTTGCCGACAAGGCCTTGGCCGAGGTGCGAAAGCTGCTTGCCAAGCAGCAGGATGTGGCGGCGGCGCGCTACTACCTGGAGCATTTCAAGTTCGACCCCGCCTACAACGAGGTCTACAACCTCTACTATTCCTGGCATGCCGCCGAGGGCAACGGCGAGCCCATCAAGAGCTTCAGCCGCGAGCATCCCGACTTTCCTTTCCAGCGTGCTATCGACAACGACCTTGAGTCGGCCAAGATAATCGACCGCATCAACTTCATGGAGGACTTCCTCGAGGTGGAGTATAACCGCTATGCCGGCTATGTGCGCCAGCTGATGGGCAAGCGCATTGCTTTTGTGCCCCTGCAGCGCATGATCCAGGTGATGCTCACCACGCGCAACTATCAGGCCGCCCTCGACCGTGTGCGTCGGTTCGACCTTTGCTTCGAGAACCTTTCCAACGCCGAGTACAAGGAGTTGCAGCGCATTCTGTCGGCCCCTGCCACGGGCCGCAAGCTTACCAAGGAGTTTTCGGCCACCTACCACGTCATGAACCCCTGCCTCAACGAGGCCGACGGGCGCCTGTATTTCACTCGTACGGCCGGTGCCAGCCACCGTATCTGCTACGCCGTGAAGGACAACGGCCAGTGGCGTCCTGCCGGCGAGGTGTCGTTCGCCTCGATGATTAACACCGACGAACTCACCCTCTTTGGCTTCTATGCCGGCGGCACCCGCATGCTCCTCGGTTCCGACGGCAACATCATGATGGCAGAGAAGGACGGCGAATCGTGGCGCATCACTGACATTCCGCCGTATCCAGTCAATACCGACTATGTTGAGACCGATGCCTACATGCTGCCCGACGGCAGTGGCCTCCTGCTGGCCTCCGACCGTCCCAACGGCTACAACCTGCAGTCCTCCGGTGCCTATTTCCATGGCGACACCGCCCTGGCCACCGACCTTTACTATATTCCTTATAATAATAGTACGTGGGGAACGCCCGTCAACCTGGGCCCCGCCATCAATACGCCCTACAGCGAACGTTGCCCCATCATGAGCCGTAACCTGAAGACCATGTACTTCGTTACCGACGGCCGCGGCGGTCTGGGATACACCGATATATATGTTGTTACCCGTAACAATGTCCAGGACTGGACCTCGTGGTCCACGCCTCAGAATGCCGGCAAGGAACTCAATTCGGGCTATACCGAGACCTCCCTCAGTTTCGGCCCTGACGAGAAGCGTATCTACCTCTCCATCAATTCCAGTCTCGGCACCTTCTCCGCATACAGCTTCCCCACATGGCACGATGCCTCCAACTCCTATGAGCCCTACACCCTCGACATTCTCGGCATGGAGTCGAATCTTTTGCGTGTCCGCGTGGCCGACATGAACCAGCAGTCGGTGGTGCAGACAGTCGACTGCTCCGGAGAGAGCAACATGCTTACTATCAATGTCTACAAGGGTAAGACCTATGCCGTAATGGGTGATGCCGGACTCTATTTTGTCCCCGCTGTCATCATCAAACCCGGAGAGAAAAGCAAGCAGCGCCTGAAAGGATATACCTTCCCGGTGATGGTGGCATCCGACAAACCGATACAGCTCTACGCCGTCGACTTCAATGACGCGGGCACAGAGCTCACCCCCATCGCACGCATGCAACTCGAACAGCTGGCGCAGTTCCTTAGCCACAACCCCGACGGTATTGCCGAATTCTGCATTGACGTGGCAGGTACGGACGACAAGCTGTGCTACAACCTCTCCCTCGAACGGGGCCGGCTCATCCGCGATTTCATGACCGAGCAGGGGTTCGACAGCTCCCGTGTCATCATCTCGGCCTATGGCAACGTAAACGTCAAGAAGAAAGGTAAATCGGGCGTCGCCGTCCGTTTCAGAGAACAATAAAAACCAAAACATTATGGAACAACACCGTATTATCATGGTTGACGGCCGTGCCGTTCATTACCGCGACGAGGGTCGCAGCAATAGCAAGGTGGTAGTCCTGCTCCATGGCTTCCTGCAAAGCCTCGATGTATGGAGCTCCTACGTGCTCACCTACATGCACGACCTGCGTGTTATTACCATCGATCTTCCGGGACACGGCCATTCCGAATGTTTCGCAGAAGTGCATTCGATGGATTTCATGGCGCGAATCGTGAAGACAGTGCTCGATGAAGCCGGTGTTGACCAGTGTGTTATGATAGGACATTCCATGGGTGGCTATGTCGCCCTGGCCTTTGCCGAGAAGTATCCCTATTCGCTCCGCGGACTCGGACTTGTCAATTCGCATGCCCTCTCCGACAGCGAGCACCATCAGGAATGCCGCAGGACGGTCTGCGAGCAGGTGCTCGAAAACCGCGCTTCCTATATCGTCAACTTCGTTCCAACGCTCTTCGACGAATCCAGCCGTGCCGCCTTGTCTCAAGATATTAAAGACCTTCAGGACCAGTGTCTTGAGACCCGTGCCGAATCCATCATTGCGGCACAGAAGGGCATGTTGGCACGCCCTTCCCGCATCGGCGTCCTTCAGCAGTTGGAGGTGCCTGTGCTTTTTGTCTATGGCAAGAACGACAACCGTATTCCTCTCGAGATTGCCATCACGCAGGCCATGCTCCCTCACCACTCCGAAATACTCCTCCTCGACCATGTGGGCCACATGGCTTTCATGGAAGACCGCGACTACGTTAAACCTCGCATTAAGAACTTTGTAGACACCTGCTATTATTAAATATTTTGTTAAAAACCGAAAAAAATTTTTCCAATTGAAAAAATAAGTGTACATTTGCCGTATTCAAAAAAAAACAATGTTTAACATAATAAATTGAGTAACATGAAAGTAAACGAAATTATGGCCAACCTGGAGGCCAAACATCCTGGTGAAAACGAATACTTGCAGGCCGTCCGCGAGGTCCTCGAGACCATCGAAGAGGAATACAACAAACACCCCGAGTTCGAGGCTAACAAAATCGTCGAGCGCATCGTCGAGCCCGATCGTATCTTCACCTTCCGCGTGACCTGGGTCAACGATAAGGGTGAGGTTTGCACCAACCTCGGCTACCGCGTGCAGTTCAACGCCGCCCTCGGCGCCTACAAGGGTGGTCTCCGCTTCCACAAGGCCGTCAACGTCAGCATGCTGAAGTTCCTCGGCTTCGAGCAGATCTTCAAGAACAGCCTCACCATGCTGCCTCTCGGCGGTGGTAAGGGTGGTTCCGACTTCGACCCCGTTGGAAAGAGCGACGCCGAAATCATGCGCTTCTGCCAGGCCTTCATGTATGAGCTGTGGCGCAACATCGGTCCCGATCAGGACAGCCCCGCCGGTGACGTCGGAGTTGGCGGTCGTGAGATCGGCTACCTCTATGGTGCCTACAAGAAACTCGCCCGCGAGCACTCCACCGGTGCTCTGACCGGCAAGAGCTACGGCTGGGGTGGTTCCCTCATCCGTCCCGAGGCCACCGGTTTCGGTGCCATCTACTATGTCGACCGCATGGTCCGCGAGAAGGGTGACACCCTCGCTGGCAAGCGCATCGCCCTCTCCGGCTTCGGCAACGTTGCTTGGGGTGCTGCCACCAAGGCTGTCGAACTCGGTGCCAAGGTCGTCGCCATCAGCGGCCCCGACGGTGTCTGCGAGATCGAGAACGGTATCACCAAAGACATGATCGACTACATGCTTGTCATGCGTGCCTCCAACCGCAACAAGGTTCAGGATATGGCCGACAAGTTCCCCGGCCAGTGCAAGTTCACCGCCGGCAAGAAGAGCTGGGTTGTGAAGTGCGACATCGCCATGCCCTGCGCCTTCCAGAACGAGCTCGCCGAGGAAGATGCCAAGATGCTCCTCGCCAATGGCGTGAAGTATGTTGCTGAGGTCTCCAACATGGGTTGCCAGCCCGCCGCCATCGCCGCCATCCAGGCCGCCAAGGTTCCCTTCGGCCCCGGTAAGGCTGTCAACGCCGGTGGTGTTGCCACCTCTGGCCTCGAAATCTGCCAGAACGCTGAGCACCGCAACTGGACCGCTGAAGAGGTCGACAAGAACCTCCACACCATCATGAACAACATCTACGACATGTGCGTCGAGCACGGTCGCGAGGCTGATGGCCACATCAACTACGTGAAGGGCGCCAACATCGCCGGCTTCATGCGTGTTGCCAAAGCCATGGTTGCTCAGGGTATCATCTAATCTTGATAAACCATCATTAAAAAAGGTCGCCCAATCGGGCGGCCTTTTTTTGTTTCTGTATGCCGTCAGGAGCGAAGTCCGCAGGCCCTCTCGAAGTCCTTGCGGAGCCCTCGGCCCAGGGTGGTCTGTTGGGCCACGAATTCCCCACGGTTGGCCTCCACGGGCTCCCATCCCTCCGGCGTCAACGCCATATCCCATCCGATGTAGGTCATGCCGTCCATCGACAGGGCCATCTGTCGCGTCAGCGCCAGCAGCTCCTGCCACCTGGGTATTTGCTCGCCCTGGTAGTGGATGCCGCTGTCGGGATGGAACAGGTATACTTTGCCGTGCTCGTCGTACCCGTCGGTGATGATGAGGCCGCTGGCATCGTCGATGGAGGCGAAGATGCCACCCTGCGCACCGTTGTCCACGAACACCCCTTTCCGGCCTGTGCGAATGAACGAGGTGAAAAACTTCACCTCGCCGCCCCTGCGGAAGGTGTTGATGCGTATGGTGTTCACCGAGTCGGCGTTCCACCTTGCCGTCGCCTCGTCCTGACGGATACACTGCTCGACAAGGTAGCCCTTGCGGCTCTCCAGCAGCTTTTCCCATTCCTCTCTTGTCGAGGCCCGCAGCAGCTCCACTCCGCGCCCTCCGCATTGGTTGGCGGGCTTGGCCACCAGGCGTCCTTCCCGTTCGCCCAGGGCGACGGCCTCCTGCAGCGAGGCCATGTCGTCCAGCCGCACAATCTGCCGGTGGTAGTGGGGCTTCAGCCGTTGGTAGGTCTTCCATTTGTTGGCCACCGTGCGCTCGCCCGCGCGGCTGTTCACCCTCCGGCACAGCTTGTCCCTCACGGCGTCGGTCAGGTATTCCCGCCGCTCCGCCTCGCCCTTCCCGGCGAAGCCGTAGATGTCGTATTCCTCGTAGAAGGTGCCGTGCAGCAGCGTCTCGTGGCATTTGTCTCTGTCGCCTCCGGCCAAAGCCAAATATCGGCGGTACTTCCACGGCAACAGGGTCTTATATAATAAAATGTACGGGTGCATAACCAATGTTTTCTGCTGCAAAGTTACTATTTTTTTCGCAATCGCGGAGCAAAAGTTCTCTCTGGCACAATAACTTTCGTCATTTCCCGTTGTGTAGGACATGAAGTGCAAGTATCATGAAACCGATGGTTCTGGCAACCTCCTCCGGCGTTGGACGGCGGCGGTTGTGCTCGCCGTTGTGCTTCTTTTCGGACTTGCCGTGGCGGGGTGCCATCGAATGTTGCAGAGCCCGGAAGTCTATGGCATGGTAAGCCCGGTTGTGAAGACCTACGAGAAGGTGTCCTTCGACGATGGCTCTTGGACAGCCAACCGTGTCGAAAAACCCTTCTCCGTTGTCAGCGACGAGGGCCTCCTTTCGTGGGATGCAGCCCACTACGATGAAATACGCCGTTACCTCTACGACACCACCTCCATGTGGCAGGGCAACTTCGCTTTCTTCCCGCTATTCCCGCTTGTATGGCGCCTGTCCCATCTCGGCCCTGTCGGCATCTCTGTGCTCAACTGGATGCTCTTTGCCATCGGACTGGTGCTGGTGGCGCTCATTTTTGGCAATTCCTTGCCATGGTGGAACTGTCTGTTGCTCCTGTGCGCCCCTTACCTGGTGATCTTCATGGTGCCCTATAGCGAGGCTGTCTTCTTCCTCGGCATCGCCGCAGGACTCTACGGACTGTCACACAATCGCTACTGGCTCTACTTCTTGGGTTTCTTTTTGGCCTGCACCACTCGGGCTGCCGGCAATATTATCGTCGTTGCATGGGTGATTGTCGATGTGCTGTCGGCAATCTACTCCCGCACGGGCATGCTCCAGCTGGGACGCAGTCTCTTGCGCCATCTGGCCCCTGTCGTGCTGGGCGTGTTGGCCGTGATGCTGCTGCAGCACATCCGTGGCGCCGAGCATTGGTTCGAATATGTGTTGGCCCAGCGCGAGTGGGGCAAAGAATGGGCTTGGCCCTCTTGGCCATTCTCCGACTGGAGCGAGGAGGGAAAGAGCGTCTCTCAACCTTTGGTTTACATGCTTCTTGTTCCGTCGCTAGTGTGGCTTGCGCTAAAGTTGTGGCACGCATTGAAGCCCAACACCCCCCGGACCCTCGACACTATGGAGCAAATTCGTCTGCTCTCCGTGCTTTTCTTTGTAGGCAATGTCTTGTTGGCCCTTTTCACACAGCAGGGGAGCCTCTTCTCGCAGGCCCGGTTGCTCACGTGCACCCCCTTCTTCTGTTTCCTTGTGCTCGATTTCGCGCGCTCGCCGCTTCCCCGGGCCTGGCGTTGGGGGCTCGCGGCGGCCATCCTCGTGGCGGTGTTGCTCTGCCTGCATTTTTTCACGCACGCCTATATGCTGGGTGCATGGCTGGTCCTGCTGCTGGCCGTGATGGTTTTCTTTGGAAACACCATGCGCCTCTGGATGCGATGGACCCTGCTGGGCATCACCTTGGCCATCAATATATTCTGGACAGCCTACCTGTTTGACTGCTTCCTCATCGGGGGCTGGATTTTCACCTGAAACCTGTATCATTGTATGAAAAGAATAGAAATCATCAACGGACCCAACCTCAACCTCACGGGCCGCCGCGAGCCCGAGGTCTACGGCACCACCACCATGGAAGACTGCGTGGCCCGGCTGCGCCAGGCCTTCCCCGACGTCGAGATAGGCTACTACCAGAGCAACGTCGAAGGCGAGCTCATCAGCCATATCCAGCAGGCCGGCTTCTCCGCCGACGGCCTCGTGGTCAACCTCGGCGGCTACAGCCACACCTCCGTGGCCCTGCGCGACGCCCTCCTGGCCGTCCCCGCCCCCAAGGTCGAGGTGCACCTGAGCAACATCTTCGCCCGCGAGGACTACCGCCACCATTCCTACATCACCTCCGCTTGTCGCGGCATGATCTGCGGCCTCGGCCTACAGGGCTACGAGTTTGCCGTCCGCAGCCTCTTGCAGTAATTTGTTGCAATCGTGATCGTCATAGCGGCCCCGGGTCCGTGGGATTGTACCCATGGCCGATAGCCGCCGTCCCCTCGTGGACCTCCACGGGCGCTGCGGATATTATCTCGCCCGTCTCCGGGTCGACGGTCTCCCCGGAGACCCCGGAAGCTCCGGAAAATCCGGATAATCCGGAAACTCCGGATTCTCCGGAAATTCCGGAAACTCCGGTCTCCCCGGAAACTCCGGCAACCCCGGCATACGCCGTCTCCGAGCAGCGCCCCTGGGCGTCCTGCACGAAGGCATAGACATGGAGCGCCGGCGTCCCGCCGGCAAAGAAAGCGTCCGGCAGCGCCACGCTCGCCTTCTGCATGCGGCGGTAGACGGCGTTGCTCAGGTAGCCCTGCTCCAGCTCCTCGTTGTAAATCCAAAAGTATACGTTGTCGAAGCTCTGGCAGCTCCGGCGCAGAGGGTTCTTCTCGAACCTGACGTTCAGCACGTTGTCCTCGTCCACCGAGGCTTCGGTCAGTGCCACGGGCGCCACGGGGCCGCCGCTGACCTGCAGGGCGGCGTAGTCCACCTTCAGGGCCCCGTCCACGGCGCTGAAAGCCTGCTGGTTGGCCTTGACGAAGAGGTTCAGCGTGGTCATGTTCATCTCGTCGGCCGGGAGCTTGAGGCCGATGTTCACGGCCCAGCGCATCCTGCCGGCGAGCTGCACTTCGGCCTTGAACAAGGCGCGGTGCGCCTGCTGCGCCTCGGTGCGCGGGTTGTTGACGAATCGCGACTGCGAGCGCATGCACCACAGTCCCTTCCAGCGGTATCCCACCACCGGACCGAGCTTCCCGTTGAAGCCCCCCAGGAATCCTTCTGTCTGTTTAGCCATAGGTATATGTATTTTGTTTTCCAGTTAAGATAACGTTATCCTCGCTTTATTATTGCTTACTTTTGAAATTTTTCATAAGGAGGGGGTTAGGAGGGGAGTAAGAGAGGAGTAAGAGGGGGTGGCTATTTGGTGCTGGTTTTCAGCGGGGTTGGGTAGGGGAGGAAAGGCGGAAAAGTGATGTTGGAGACAAATTTTTATCAAAGATTTTTCAAACACATAAACCGTTGAACCCCAGAGCGAAATCGGAAAAACGACTCGCGGCAGCAATAATTCGCGTAATTCGCCCGTAATTGACCCGCGCAAGCCCAATTCGAAAAATTCGTATCATTCGCCGTTTCAAAAAGAATGACTCGCCGTTTCAAAGAGAATCATCCGCCGTTTCGAAGAGAGTCATCCGCCGTTGGAAAAAAATTAATCCGCCGGGAGAAAAAAAGTTTTCGCCGGGGCTTGGAAATGTCGGGGATTTTGGTTATCTTTGCAGATGTGGATTGTCGGGGCGGTTGTGCGCAACTATCTGGAATCCATATGTTAATGATGTTGGATTTAATAATTAAAACATATTATTTATGGCAAAGATCAACAAACTGATGGGTAAGGATGCCTACGAGTGGAAATTCAGCACGGTGGGCGGTGTGACTCGTGTGAACATCGAGACGGGTGCCGATGTGGCGCACCTGAACGAGCTGGACCAGAAGCTGTGGACGGTGCTGAGCTGTCCGGTGAGCGGCTTGGAGTTCGACGAGAAGACGCTGCGTCTGATGGATTCGAACAACGACGGCCGCATCCGCGTGGGCGAGGTGGTGGCCGCGTCGCAGTGGCTCACCAAGGTGCTGAAGGACATGAACTACCTGCTCGAGGGCAAGGACTGCATCGACTTCGGCCAGGTGCAGGCCGACAGCGACGAGGGCAAGGAGGTGCTCGAGAGCGCCAAGCTGATACTGAAGCAGCTGGGTGCCGAGAAGGAGAGCATTTCGCTGGCCGACGTTGCCGAGTACATGGCCGGCTACGAGGAGAAGTGCAAGGCCGAGTACACCGCCGCCAATCCCGACCCCTTCGAGCCGCCCTACGGCGACAAGAGCGACGATGCCGAGGCCGCGGTGAATGCCCTGCGCGCCAAGGTGGCCGACTGGTTCATGCGTTGCAAGCTGGTGCAGTTCGACGAGGAGGCCTCCGGAGTGCTCGACGTGCAGGTGGAGAAGATTGCCTCCATCAGCGCCAACAACTTGGCTGCCAGTACCGCCGAGATTGCCGACTACCCGCTGGCGCGTCCGTCGAAGGAGGCTCTGTTGCCCCTGAACGGCGGCATCAACCCCGCCTGGCAGGGCCAGTTCGCCACGCTGAAGGCGTTGGTGCTGGATGTTGACTTTGCCGGCAAGGAGAGCATCAGCGAGGAGGAGTGGAACGGAGTGCTGGCCAAGGTGGACGCCTACACGGCCTGGAAGGCCGCCGGCGAGACGGCGATGAACGAGGCCGTGGCCGAGCAGCTGAAGGTGCATTCCGCCGCCATCGAGCCTGTGGAGAAGCTGCTGCGCCTCTGCCGCGACTTCTTCAAGCTGCTGCGCAACTTCGTTGTCTTCAAGGACTTCTATAACCGCACTCCCGGCACCGAGGCCATCTTCCAGGCCGGTGTGCTCTTCGTCGACCAGCGCAGCTGCGAGCTGTGTGTGAAGGTGAGCGACATGCCCAAGCACCTGGCCACCGCCGGCAAGAGCGGCCTGTACCTGCTGTACTGCCATTGCGTCAGCAAGGTGCTGGGCAAGGAGATGGACATCGCCGCCGCCGTGACCGACGGCGACATCAAGGAGCTGCACGAGGGCAAGAACGCCGTCTTCTACGACCGTGCGGGCAACGACTGGGACGCCACCATCACCAAGATTATCGACAACCCGATCTCCATCCGCCAGGCTTTCTGGAGCCCCTACCGCAAGTTTGGCAACTGGATTACCGAAAAGATTACCAAGAACGCCCAGGAGAAGGAGGCGAAGCAGTTTGAAAACATGACCGCCAAGGCCGACCAGACGAGCACCAGCCTCACCGCCAAGCCCGACGATGCCGCCGCCGCTGCCGCCAAGGCCGACGAGAAGAAGGCCCAGGTGTTCGACATCGCCAAGTTCGCCGGTATCTTTGCCGCCATCGGCCTGGCCCTCGGTGCCATCGGCGCCGCGTTGGCCACCCTGGGCGGTTTCATCATGGACAAGTGGTACAACATCATCCTGCTCGTCGCCGCCGTGGTCATCTTCATCTCCGGTCCGTCGATGCTGCTGGCGTGGCTCAAGCTGCGCAAGCGCAACATCGGCCCGCTGCTGAACGCCAACGGCTGGGCCATCAACTCGGTGGTGAAGATCAACACCACCTTCGGCCAGACCCTCACCTCGATGGCCAAGTTCCCGAAGGTGGTGGGCAAAGACCCGCTGGCCGACAAGAAGATGGCCTGGTGGAAGAAGTGCCTCATCTGGATCGTTGTCCTGGCCGCTTTGTTCGTCGTCGGCTTCCGCCTGGTGGAGCACCGCTGGGTGTGGGAGCCCAAGCCCGTCGAGGTGGAAGAGGTGGTGGCCGAAGAGACCGTTGTCGAGGATGCCGTTGCCGCCGAGGCTCCCGTTGTGGCCGACGAAGCCACCGAGGAGGCCCCGGTTGAAGAACCGGCACAGGAATGAAACACACGGCCTTAGTATTGCTACTGATGCTGACGGCTACCGCGCAATCGCAAGAAACACGACCACAGTTCTCCACGTACACCATCGGATGGTGGAACGTGGAGAACCTCTTTGATACGCGCGACGACCCGAAAACCAACGACGACGAGTTCACGCCCGAGGGTGAGAAGCATTGGACGCGGCGCCGGCTGTCCAACAAGGTGAACGGCTTGTACAAGACGCTGGTGATGATGGACCTGCCGGACGTGGTGGGTCTGGGCGAGGTGGAGAACAAGTTCGTGCTGCGCGAGCTGTGTCAGGGGACGCCGTTGGCCAAGGCCCACTACCGCTACGTGCACTATGACTCGCCCGACCGTCGCGGCATCGACGTGGCCCTCATCTACCGTTCGGACCGCTTCACGGTCACCGACTCGCGCCCTGTGCATGTGAGCGACAGCGCCGAGGGTTTCTACACGAGGGACATCCTCGTGGTGGAGGGCGTCACGGCCGAGGGCGACACGCTGTGTGTGCTGGTGAACCATTGGCCGTCGAAGAGGGGCGGCGAGGAGGCCGACGTGCGGCGGCTGGAGATAGCGCAGACGTTGCGGACGCTGATGCTCGACCTGAAGAAGAAGCATCCGGAGGCCGCCGTTGTTGCCGTGGGCGACATGAACACCACCGCCGACGAGCCGGCCGTGGCCGACGGCATGGGCTTCGGCGACGACAGTGTCAATGCCGACGGCATTCGCAACCTCATCCATCGGTTGCCGAACGACTGGGGCAGCCACAAGTACCAGGGCGAATGGCGATACATCGACCAGGTGTTCCTGTTGGCCGACGCCCCGTGGGAGGTGAAGAAGCTGAAGCTGCTGAAATTCGACCACCTGCTGACCGACGACAAGGGCCAGACTGGCCAGCGCCCCAAGCGCACGCATCGCGGCCCCCTGTACGAAGGCGGCTTGAGCGACCACCTGCCGCTGCTGCTGAAACTGGTGTGTGCAAAATAATTTTGCTCTTTGCAGAAGTTTGTGTATTTTTGCAAATTGTACAGAAAAGAAAGGAAACAATATAGATATGTATAGAACAAATACTTGTGGCGAGCTGAGACTTGCCAATCTGGGACAGACTGTCACCCTCTGCGGGTGGCTGCAGCGTAGCCGCGACCTCGGCGGCATGACTTTTATCGACCTGCGCGACCGCTACGGCATCACACAGCTGGCCTTCAACATGGAGACCAATGCCGACCTCTGCGAGAAGGCCCGCAAGCTGGGGCGCGAATATGTGCTTCAGGTCACGGGCAAGGTCATCGAGCGCAGCTCGAAGAACACGAAGATTCCCACGGGAGAGATCGAGATTGAGGTCACGGAGCTGAATGTCCTCAACGAGGCCAAGACGCCCCCCTTCACCATCGAGGACCAGAGCGACGGCGGCGACGACCTGCGCATGAAATACCGCTACCTCGATATCCGCCGCAATCCGGTGCGCAAGAACCTCGAGATGCGTCACCGCATGGCCATGCTGGTGAGAAACTATCTCTCGGATAGAGACTTCCTGGAGATTGAGACCCCCATGCTCATCAAGAGCACGCCCGAGGGTGCCCGCGACTTTGTGGTGCCCAGCCGTATGAATCCCGGCGAGTTCTACGCCCTGCCGCAGAGCCCGCAGCAATACAAGCAGCTGCTGATGGTGGCTGGCATGGACCGCTACTTCCAGATTGTGCGTTGCTTCCGCGACGAGGACCTGCGCGCCGACCGCCAGCCGGAGTTCACGCAGATTGACTGCGAGATGAGCTTCGTGCACCAGGAGGATGTGCTGAACATGTTCGAAGGCCTGGCCAAGCACCTCTTCAAGGAGATGAAGGGCATTGAGTTCGGCCAGTTCCCCCGCATGACCTGGCACGACGCCATGCGCCTCTACGGCAGCGACAAGCCCGACCTGCGCTTCGGCATGGAGTTCAAGGAGGTGACCGACGTGGTCAAAGGCCACGGCTTCGGCCTCTTCGACAACGCCGAGCTGGTGGTGGGCATTGTGGCTGAAGGCTGCGCCGAATATACGCGCAAGCAGCTCGACGCGCTGACCGACTTCGTCAAGCGTCCGCAGGTGGGTGCCGGCGGCATGGTCTACATCAAATACAATGCCGACGGCACGTTCAAGAGCTCGGTGGACAAGTTCTATGATGCCGAGGCCCTGAAGGCCGTTGCCGACAAGATGGGCGCCAAGCCCGGCGACCTGATGCTGATCCTCTGCGGTCCCGCCATGAAGACGAGGGTGCAGCTCTGCGCCCTGCGCCTGGAGATGGGCACGCAGCTGGGTCTGCGCGACCCGCAGAAGTTCGCCCCCCTGTGGGTTATCGACTTTCCCCTGCTGGAGTGGGACGAGGAGACGCAGCGCTTCTACGCCATGCACCACCCTTTCACGGCTCCCAAGCCCGAGGACGAGGCCCTGCTGGACGACCCGTCGAAGTGGGGCGACATCCGCGCCAACGCCTACGACATCGTCATGAACGGCACCGAGGTGGGTGGCGGCAGCATCCGTATCCACGACCGCACGCTCCAGAACAAGATGTTCCACACCCTGGGCTTCACCGACGAGAGCGCTGCCGCCCAGTTCGGCTTCCTGATGGATGCCTTCACCTATGGTGCTCCGCCACACGCCGGTTTGGCCTTCGGCTTCGACCGCCTGTGCAGCATCTTCGCCGGCGCCGACTCCATCCGCGACTTCATCGCTTTCCCGAAGAACAACGCCGGCCGCGACGTGATGAGCGGCAGCCCCAGCCCCATCGCCCAGGAGCAGCTCGACGAGTTGCAGATCAAGGTTGACCTAAAGGGATAAGATGAAAGCCTTGATAAGATCTATGCGTCTCCGCACGCTGCCCCTGTCGTTGGCAGGGGTGGTGTGCGGCGGCCTTTTGGCCATGTTCTTCCGGCCAAATGGCAATACCCTGGAGCTGCTTCTGGTAGCCCTTACGGCTTGTTCGCTGCAAATTCTCTCAAATCTCAGCAATGAGATGGGTGACCATCTGAGCGGAGTCGATAGCGAGAGCCGCGAAGGCCCCAACTACAGTATGACCGCTGGTGGCCTTACGGTCAAGCAGATGTGGCATGCCATCAACGGTATGGTGGTGGTGTGCTGTGTGTTAGGCCTTGCAATGGTTCTCGTTTCCGGCAGCCCCTGGTGGGTGCTGCTGTTAGGTGTCGCTGCCATCTGGGCGGCCACGCATTACACCCTCGGCAAAAAGCCATACGGCTATATAGGCCTAGGCGACCTGTTCGTCTTCGTCTTCTTTGGTCTGGTGAGTGTGCTGGGCAGCTACTTTGTCGTGGCACACACCATCGACCTCAAATTATGGCTGCTGCTGCCAGCTGTGGGTGTAGGGCTGTTGAGTGTAGCAGTGCTGAATGTCAACAACATCCGCGACATGCAGAGCGACGAAGGTATCAGGCGCACCGTTCCTTTGCGCATCGGGGTGCGCAATGCACGCATCTACCAAACGGTGCTTGTGGTGGGTGGCTATCTGCTGATGCTGGTGGGTAGCGGCTCGTGGTGGCCTGTGGCTACCGCGGCCATCTTCGGGTGGCACCTCCACATTGTGTGGCACAGAGAGGGGCGCCAGCTCGACCCCGCATTGCCGCTGCTGGTGCTCACCACCTTTGCCACGTCGGTTATATACGCACTCTGCCGCTATGGCCTATGATTTCGACGAGATAGCGCGCGACTATGACCGCATGAACCACCTTATGACGGCCGGCCTCGATCGCTGTTGGCGGAAGCGCGCTGTACAAGGCTTGCATGGCAAGGTGCTGGATGTGGCCTGCGGCACGGGCGATATGGTGGTGGAACTGCTGCGGACGCGGCACGCCGCGTCCCTACAGGTGACGGGCGTAGACCTCAGCGAGGAGATGTTGGCCATCGCCAAGCGGAAAGCTCCTCAGGCAGAATATAGGCTGGCTGACGCTGAGCACCTGCCGTTCGGGGATGCGAGTTTCGACGCCGTCACCTGCGCCTTCGGCGTGCGCAACTTCGTGCACCTGGAGCAGGGCCTCGGCGAGATGGTGCGCGTGTTGAAACCCGGTGGCCGGATGGCCATACTGGAACTGGCCACGCCCGACAACCCCTTCATCCGCTTCTTCTACAACATCTACACCCGCCGCATCATCCCCTGGCTGGGCAGTCGTATAGCGGGCAACCGCGAGGCCTATACCTACCTCCCGTCCAGCATCGAGCGTTTCCCCAAAGGAACCGCCATGGTGGACAAACTGAAGGCCGCCGGAGGCCGGACGGTAGAGCATCGGAAACTGACCTTCGGGGTGTGCAGACTGTATGTTTTAGTTAAATAGTGTTAAAAACAGATGCCCCTTGTAGAACTTTGGCGTTTTTCATGTTATAATAGTATATATGACTTTTGGAAATGGACATAAAATAAAACAAAGAGGCCGCTGGCTTAGGGCGACCTCCATGTTATTAATCCTAAAACACAAAATGGATGATGACGCTATAGAAGAATTTTCTGTTCCATTTCGGATGCAAAGATACAACCATTCTTGAAAATGGACGCTAACCAAAAGTGGTGATATTGGCAAATTACTAAAAACAAACATATTATGAAAAGATTTCTGATTGCTTTGATGCTTTTCGCCCCGCTGGCATGCTTCGGACAGCAGGTGGAGAAGCTGCAAAAGAAGGTCGCCAAGGGCGACACCGAGGCCATGCGCGAGCTGGCAGCACACTATGAGGCGGGCTACGGCCTGCCTGTGGACACGGCGAAGGCTCTGGACCTCTACCGCCGGGCCGATGCCGCCGGCAACATTGACGCCAAGGGTGACCTCTCGCGCCTGACGCTCTACTATTCAGCCCTCGGGCATGACAGCACGGAGTGCTACCGCCTGGCCAAGGCATCGGCCGACGCCGGCTCGCCCTACGGCACCTACCGCCTGGGTGTCTGCTATCTGGATGGCATAGGTGTGCAGAAAGACTTGAAACGTTTCAAAGAGCTGAACGAGAAGGCCATCGCCATGGGCAATGAAGGGGCCTTGACCCTCAAGGGACGCCTTCTTTTATATGGCAGCACGGCCTATCCGCACGATGTGCAACAGGCTTTCCAATGCCTGAAGAAGGTTAAGGGCGGCACCTGCCACAGCTCCAAATACAGCCTGATGGCTTCCTATTATCAATTGATGGGCGACGAAAAGAGCGCCTTGAAGATGCTCTGCAAGGGCGTTTCGTATGGTGAGCCCATCTCTGCCCTCATCCTTGCCCGCTTCCAGGGCAACGGCTGGGGTATGCCCCAGGACGAACGGGCCGCCCTGGCGGAGTTCCGCCGGTTGAAAGAAAAGTATCATGGCGACGCCATGTTCAAGATGTATGAGGCCCGCGTTCTGGCCTATGCCGCCGACACCACCCTCCACGACAAGGCCATGGCCTTGCGCCTGCTGGAAGAGGTGGGCGACGAACCGGGATATGACAACTACGACTTCATCGCCACTTCGTACATCTATGGTGAGTTCACGCCTGTCGACACCGCTATGGCCTACCGCTATTGGCTGCGGGGTGTGCGCAAGAAAGATCTTTCGTCCATCGACAACCTTTGCCGCTACTTCTCCATCAAAGGGAATGCCGACAGTATAGAATACTACAACAAACTGGCCTACGAGCTGGAGAGCACTCAGGCTGCCGGTTATTATGCCACGAAGGCTGCAGAAGCCGAGGACTACCAGGCGGCGTTGCGCTATGCCCTGCAGGGTGCTACCTGGGGCGACGAGGAGCTGCGCGTGGCTGCCGGCCGCACCTATTTTGACATGGGCAACATCGATAGCGCCCGCCAATGCTTTGAAATGGCTGTGGCCAACGGCAACAACGATGCCTACGTCTTCCTCTCGGTCATGGCCCGTCAGATTGACGGCAACGAGAAACAGGCCGTCAAATACCTCGAGGAAGGTGGCTGCAAAGGGTCGTCGGACTGCTGGCTGACCCTCGGCTCCTACTATGAATCGCTCGAAGAACCCAACTTCCGCAAGGCCGCCCAATGCTACGAGAAGGCCGAATACCCGCAGGCCGACTACCAGCTGGGCCGCCTCTGCGTCAACGGCTCGCTCGACACCCTGCCTGCCACCCTCGCCCGCGGCCACCGGCTCTTCCTGCGCGCGGCGCAGGCCGGCAACCGCGACGGCATGTACGCCCTCGGATACGGCTACCAGCAGGGCATAGCCTGCGAGCAGAACCTCGACAGCGCCCTCTACTGGTTCCGCCAGCTGGCCGACCAGAACGACGGCCTCTCCCTCATGCAGCTGGCCATAGCCTATGAGCACGGCCGCGGCGTCGAACCCGACACGGCAATGGCCATGCAGTACTACCAGCGTGCCGGCGAGGCGGGCGTCAGCGACGGCTACGCCTACCTCGGCGACTTCTATCGCAACGGCACCTCCACCGTCAAGGCCGACTCCGCCCGCGCCTTCGAGCTCTACCAGATGGCCGCCGCCATCGAGTACGACAATGCCGCCGGACTCTACTACGTCGGCGACTGCTACCTCCGCGGCATCGGTGTCGAGAAAGATACCGCCCTGGCCTTGCCCTACTTCCGCGACGCCATCAAGGCAGGCTCCTACCGCTCCATGGCCGTCCTCGGCGACTACTACAACTACGGCTGGCCCGGCGTCGAACGCAGCGGCGACACCGCCCTGGTCTACTACTTCGAGGCCTCGAAGGGCGACGACCCACGCGGCGACTACATGATGGGCCGCTACCTGTGGTCGCAGGAAGCCTATCCCCAGGCCTGGAGCTACCTCTCCAGCGCCGCCAGCAACGGCAGCATCGAGGCCTACGTGCAATGCGGCCTGGCCCTGATGGTAGGCGCCGGAGTCGAAGCCGACCCCGCGAAGGGCTATTCGATGCTGAGCGATGTGGCTCCGCTCGACGAAGAGGGCAGGGGCTACTACTTCCTCTCGCAGGCACGCCTCTACGGCATGGGCTGCGACGCCGACACCGTCCTCTACCTGCAGCACCTCGACAGCTCCGCCGCCAGGGGCTACGCCGACGCCATGATGGAAATCGGCAACAACTACGCCGCCGGCGAACTGGTGCCGCGCGACACCGTGAAGACCCTCGAGTGGTACAACCGCGCCGTCGCCGTCGGCTCCACCACCGCCATGAAGCGCCTTGCCGGCAGCCACCAGAGCGGCGAGCTGGTACCGCTGGACAAGAAACGCGCCGCCGAACTCTACCAGATGGCCGCCGACCGTGGCGACCTCGAGGCCATCTGCCGCCTCGGCCTCTGCTACGAGCAGGGCGAGGGTGTCATCCTCAACAGCCGCAAGGCCTACAACCTCTACATGCAGGCTGCCGACCGCGGCTCCACCTATGGCATCTTCCTCGTGGCCATGTGCTACGTTGAGGGCGTATACGTGAAGGAGGACATGGAACAGGCCGCCCAGTGGTTCCTCAAGGGCGCCGAAGCCGGCGATGTACGCTGCGCCTACTACATCGGCCAGCTCTACGCCAACGGCGAGGGAGTGAAGAAGAGCAAGAAGGAAGCCAAACGCTGGCTCTCCGTCGCCGCCGAGGCCGGCATGGAGGCCGCCGAGCAGGCGCTGAGAGAACTGTAGAGGTGTGTTTAGTTTTAGTTATTAGTTTTAGTTTTTAGCATTTGCGTCAGGTGCTGGCCACTAAAACTAAAAACTAAAACTGAAACAAAAAAAGCGGTCCATCTTTCGATGGACCGCTTTTTCGTTTCATGTAACCGCTTGTTTACTCCTCAGCGTTCTTTTCGATGGCAAGCTTGCCTCTGTAGTATCCGCATTCGGGACAAACGTGGTGGTACATTACTTGTGCGCCGCAATTGCTGCAAGTGGTCAGCTGAGCGCTCTCCAACGCATCGTGCGTTCTTCTCTTGGCCGTTCTGGTCTGGGAGAATCTGTGTTTTGGATGTGGCATATTATTACTTTTTTAATTATTTTATTTCAGCTTCTTAAGGGCTTCCCAGCGGGGGTCGATCTCGTCGTCGTTCTTCTCCTTCTCGTTCTCGTCCTCGTCGACGATGTATTTGGTCACCTCTGGGTCGCATTCTCCGTCGGGGTGGATGTGCTGCATGGGTATGCGTACTGCCACGTACTCGTACAGCCATTGTGCAAGGTCAATCTCGAAGGCGCTCTCCGGCAGCACCACAACATCCTCGTCGTCGGTTGTCTCGGTGTCGCTGAAACGGACGCACAGGTGCTCCTCGCCTTCGACGGGAACCACCAGGTCCCCCAGGCAACGGTCACACATCGTGGTCACCTCCCCCTTCAGGGTGAAAGTGAACATCAGCATGTGCTCCATGCGTTCCATTTTTGCTTCGATTTCTACCTTTCCTCCACGGATTTCATCGTTTTTCCATTCTTCAAAGAACTCGTCGGTCAGGCTATACGAATATGTGTATCTACCTGGTTTTAAACCGCTAAACCTTATTATTGTATCTTCTTTCTGGCTCATATTCGCACTCCTATTGAGTTTGCAAAAATACGAACTTTTTTTAAACTGGCAAAAAAAATCTTGCTTTGACTATAAATTTCTTTCATTTGCCCTCTTTTTTTCTGCCATATCATAAAAAGTTCGTATCTTTGCAAATTAAATAAATTGTAAATGGAGTTTGTAATTGGTATCATATGTGGCGTTTTGCTGTCGCTCTTCTTTAGTTTGGGCCCGGCATTCTTTGCTCTGATACAGAATAGCATACACCACGGTTTCCGCAAGGCTGTGTCCTTTGCCGCGGGAGTCAGCCTAAGCGATGTTATTGTGGTATTCCTGATGCTCACAGTGCTCTCAAATCTCGATTTGAACGCCCTTTTGCACAATGTTTACGTCTCCATTATCGGCGGTTTGGCCACCTGTATCTTCGGTGTCCTGACCTATCGCAGCAAGGTGAAATCCGCTGCCAGTGCCGACAGCCGTCTAAAGTTCAGTACCGAGCAGGTGACCCATCGCTGGGAACTCTTGTTGAAGGGTTTCCTGCTCAACATCCTCAATCCTCTCATTTGGCTCTATTGGGTATCGATTATTACATTCCTCTCGGCCGAGATGGACCTCAGTGTCGTCGAGCGATACTATTTCTTCATCGGCATGCTTCTGGCTGTCTTTGGCACCGACGTGCTCAAATGCCGCCTCGCCGCCATGCTTCAGCATTGGTTCACGGCCCGCATTATGAACATTTTCAACAAGATTACGGGATTGATTCTTATAGCCTTTTCCTTCTATCTCGTCATTTCGATGATTGTCTACCAGACTAAAGGCGAGGATGCAGCATCGCAGAACATACAGAAGACCGGTATTGTGCAAAAAGTACACGACCTGATGCGCCGCGACTCCAGCGAGATAGAAACAAGAAAATCGGACACCGCCTACATCACGCTGTTGCCCGATTCGATGGTGTCTGATTCTTTCCTCGACAGTGCCGGCGTGGCTGACAGCTTCCCTGCTGCCGAGTAATATAAATAATTCCTAATATACAATTTTGACGGGCCAGAAGCCCTCCGTGCTGACCACGTAGATGCCGTGGCAGGGCAGTGCTACGTATCCTCCACGGCTCTCGGCCACACGGCGACCCATGGCATCGTTCACGATGAAACGCTTCCCTTCGGTGCCGTCAATCATGATGCCTCCCTCGGTGATGCTGACGGTTGCAGCCGTCGTTTCGGCCGTGGCAATGCCCGTTTGGGGCTCTTCGTTGCAATGCTCCACGATGTCGTTGCCGGACCATCCGTTGGCCGATGAATAGGTGTTGGCAGTGTGGCAGGGCACTAAAACGGTGAAGTCCTCGAGCGACTGGAAGGCGTTGACACCCAGGGTGGGAGGAGTTGTAGAATGCAGCTCGAGGGTGTCCATCGACAGGCAGTTCTGGAATGCCGTGCCGCCAATCATGGTGAGGGTCGACGGCAGCACGATGCGCACCACTTGGTTGCAGTTCTCGAAGGCGCCGTTGGCGGTGCCCACGGTGCCCTCGGCCACCGTCAGGATGCCGGTGAGACTGGGTTGGGCGCGGATGGCATAGTGGTTCAGGTAGAGGATGCCGTCGTCGCTCCAGTTGGTCGGGTCGGCATAGAAGGCGCAGTCGCTGAAGGCGGCGAGGCCTATCTGGGTCAATCCGTCGGGCAACTCGACACTTGCCAGCGAGGTGCAAAAAGCAAAGGCCATCGTGCCGATGCTCTTCACCCCTGCGGGAATTGTCACGGCCGTCAGGGCGTCGCACAACATGAAGGCGCGCGAGTCAATTTCCGTGACGTTGTAGGTTGTACCCTCGTCGTTGGAAACCGTGGAGGGTATTTGGAGACTGCCCGAAGGGGGCGTGCGCATGTCCCAGTCGGGGTTGACCACCTTGACGTTTGTTGTGCCGGCTATGACGGTGTAGTAGACCCATTGTCCCGTGGGAGCCTGGGCCCTAAAATCGAATGCCCTCGCCGCGGTGGCGGCGAGGAGCATTGCTATTATCAGTATTTTTTTCATCCTCGAAAGGGTTTATTTGTCGATGTCCACGCCGCGGGCGGCGAAGAGCAGTTCCATCATGCGGATGGCCGAAGTGCTAACGGGTGTGCCGGGGCCGAAAACGGCGGCCACACCGGCCTTGAAGAGGAAGTCGTAGTCCTGCGGCGGGATGACACCGCCGGCGACGACCATGATGTCCTCTCGGCCCAGCTTCTTGAGCTCTTCGATGACCTGCGGCAGCAGGGTCTTATGGCCTGCGGCCAGCGAACTGGCACCGAAGATGTGCACGTCGTTCTCCACGGCCTGCTTGGCGGCCTCGGCGGGTGTCTGGAACAGCGGACCCATGTCCACGTCGAAGCCCATGTCGGCGTAGCCCGTGGCCACCACTTTGGCACCGCGGTCATGGCCGTCCTGGCCCATCTTGGCTACCATTATGCGCGGACGGCGTCCTTCCATCTTGGCAAACTTGTCGGTGAGTTCCTGTGCGCGCTTGAAGGCGTCGCTCTCTTTGGTCTGACTGCTATACACGTTGCTGATAAGGTTGATTTTGGCTTTGTAACGGCCGTAGACTTTCTCCAGGGCGTAGCTGATTTCGCCCAGGGAGGCGCGCTTGCGGGCGGCGTCGATGCTGAGCTCCAGCAGGTTGCCTTCGCCGGTGCGGGCGCACTCGGTCAGGCGGTCCAAGGCGGCATTGACGGCCTCGGTGTCGCGCTCGGCGCGGAGCTTCTTCAGACGCTCGATCTGGGCGTTGCGCACGGCGGTGTTGTCGATTTCGAGGGTCTCGATGGGATCCTCGTGGTCCAGGCGGTACTTGTTGATGCCCACGATGGTATCCACGTTGGAGTCGATACGGCTCTGCTTGCGGGCCGAAGCCTCCTCGATGCGCATCTTGGGCACGCCGCTCTCGATGGCCTTGGCCATGCCGCCGAGTTTCTCCACTTCCTGGATGTGGGCCCAGGCCTTGTGGGCTATCTCGTGGGTGAGGGTCTCGATGTAGTAGGAACCAGCCCAGGGGTCGACCACGCGGCAAATGTTGGTCTCCTCCTGGAGGTAGATCTGCGTGTTGCGGGCGATACGGGCGCTGAAGTCCGTCGGCAGGGCGATGGCCTCGTCGAGGGCGTTGGTGTGGAGGCTCTGGGTGTGACCCAGGGCGGCGCCGAGGGCCTCGATGCAGGTGCGGGCCACGTTGTTGAAGGGGTCCTGCTCCGTGAGGCTCCAGCCGGAGGTCTGCGTATGGGTACGCAGGGCCAGGCTCTTGGGGTTCTTGGGGTTGAACTGGCTGACAATCTTGGCCCACAGCATACGGGCGGCGCGCATCTTGGCAATCTCCATGAAGTGGTTCATGCCCGAGCCCCAGAAGAAGCTCAGACGCGGGGCGAAGTCGTCAACGCTCATGCCGGCCTTGACACCGGCGCGTAGATACTCGAGGCCGTCGGCCAGCGTGTAGGCCAGCTCGATGTCGGCCGAGGCACCGGCCTCCTGCATGTGGTAGCCGGAGATGGAGATGCTGTTGAACTTAGGCATCTTCTGCGA
>DFIZ01000009.1:7664-9989 GCA_002372855.1 Bacteroidales bacterium UBA3684 | reverse complement strand
TTCTGCGAGGTGTACTCGAAGATGTCGGCGATGATCTTCATCGAGAATGCGGGCGGATAGATGTAGGTGTTGCGCACCATGAACTCCTTCAGGATGTCGTTCTGGATGGTGCCCTGCAGCTGCTCCTGCGGCACGCCCTGCTCTTCGGCGGCGATGATGTAGAAGGCCAGGATGGGCAGCACGGCGCCGTTCATGGTCATGGAGACGGACATCTTGCCGAGGTCGATCTGGTCGAAGAGAATCTTCATGTCGAGGATGCTGTCGATGGCCACACCGGCCTTGCCGACGTCGCCCACCACGCGCTCGTGGTCGGAGTCGTAGCCGCGGTGTGTGGCCAGGTCGAAGGCGCAGGAGAGGCCCTTCTGGCCGGCGGCGATGTTGCGGCGGTAGAAGGCGTTGCTCTCTTCGGCGGTGGAGAAGCCGGCGTACTGGCGGATGGTCCAGGGACGCATCACGTACATCGTGCTGTACGGGCCGCGCAGGAACGGCGCAATGCCGGCGGCGTAGTTCAGGTGCTCCATGCCCTCAAGGTCTTTCTTGCCGTAGGCGGGCTTCACATCGATCTGCTCCGGAGTCCTCCAGTTCTTCTCAATATGGTTTTCTTTTTCCCATTTCTCGAACGATTCGCGCCCTTTTTCCACGGCGCGGAAGTCGACTTTTGAAAAATCAGGTCTCATTATCAGTTCTTTATTGTTTAATCAATCATTAACTTTAAAGTGCAAATATAGTAAAAATATTTAAAATGCAAAAACTTTTCTTTCCACGGGTTCATGTTTTCAGAGAAAAGTTTCTTCCCTTGTTATGGTTTTATTTGTCGTCAGCCGAACAATTCGGAGTGTGTCCCAAGGCGCACCAGCTCGATGATATTCCTCTGCTCGTCAATCCATATCAGCAGGAAATCGCCCTCGATGTGGCACTCCATGCAGCCCTTGTAGCGCCCGGTGAGCATGTGTGGCAGGTATTGTTTGGGAATGGGTTGCTCGTTTTCCAGCATCTCGATCACTTCTCTTAATGCCGCCACTTTCCGGGGATTATGTCGATACCGCTTGTAGTCCTTTTTGTATTGACTTGATGGAAAAATCTTTTTCATTCTGCATCAAGTGCTTTGAAAAGTTCTTCTACACTGGAGTACACCTCGTTCTCAGGATAGTCTTTCCTGTTCATGGCCTCTTCGATGGCGGCACGAGTCACTTCGTTGGGTTCATGATAAACGACATCCAGAAGGAGACTTTCAACGTAGTTGTTGAGCGTCCGGTTCTGGCTTGTGGCGTTGCGTTTCAGACGTTCGATCAGGTCTGTTCTCAGGCGGAATGAGGTTGGTTTTCTTTCAATTACGTTTCCCATGGTGTATTTTCTTTAAATACTTTTAATTGCAAAAGTAATACATTTTTTCGGATACGGCAAATTTTTTTATCGAGCCTCTCCTTTTTCCTCTGTCGAATGCACCGGTTTCGTAGAATGGTTTGCCTCAAGTTCGAAGGGTGCAAACTCCCAGTTAACCCCCTACCAACTCCCTATCAACTCCCTACCAACTCCCACCACGGTAGGATTTGGTAGGTTTTTGAATGGTAGAAAATCGGCCGTTTTAACGATTGTTAACAAAGTCCGGTGTGTGTTTCCTGAAGTTTCGTTTTTGCGGATTCAAGGTTTGAATTTTCCTTTTTTCGATATGCCTCTGTGCCCTGTTCGGGAGGCGGAAGAAAAATATTTTTGTCAATATTTAAAAAAATTGTATTTTTGCAGTTTGAAACAGAACGCATATTATAGACTATAAATGATGATAAATATCACATTACCTGACGGTTCGGTACATCAGCACGAGGCTGGTGTCACCCCTCTCGATATAGCAAAAAGCATCAGCGAGGGCCTTGCACGCAACGTCCTTGCTGCCAAAGTGAACGATAAGGTGACGGAGCTCTACCGTCCCATCAACGAGGATGCCACCGTGCAACTGCTCACCTGGAACGACGAGGAGGGCAAGGAGACTTTCTGGCACACCTCGGCCCACCTGCTGGCTTCGGCCATCGAGCTGCTCTACCCTGGCGTGAAATTCGGCTTCGGCCCCGCCATCGAGAACGGCTTCTACTACGACATCGACTTCATGGACTACCAGGTCTCCAGTGAGGACTTCCCGAAAATCGAGAAGAAGATGATGGAGCTGGTGCAGGCCAAGACCCCCATCACGCGCCGCGAGGTGACCAAGGCCGAGGCCATCGACTTCTTCACCAAGAAAGGTGACGAGTACAAGCTGGAGCGCATCAGCGAACTCAACGACGGCGAAATCAGCTTCTACGACAGCGGTGCCTTCACCGACCTCTGCCGCGG